>CAVFRZ010000168.1:0-5260 GCA_963624875.1 Anaerovibrio sp. | reverse complement strand
CCAGCCACATCGAGGATTTGCGATAGCAAATTCGAGATGGGTGCTGAATAGTTACGACATTTCATAGAAGAAATCAGGCCAACTGCATGAAGACACATTCCGATTCGCCTCTTTTGCCTCTCCTGACCGAATGGGGAGAAGAACTGTCGCAACACCAAGGTCTCATACCGCTTTCTGAATATCCAAGGCCGTCACTGGTACGGCAGGAATGGCAGTGTCTGAACGGATACTGGGAATATGCAATCCGGAAGAGAAACGAGTCGTGGCCGGAAAAAGGAGCGGATGGAAGAATTCGTGTCCCGTTTTCTCCGGAGTGCCTCCTCTCCGGCGTCGGCAGACAGATTCAGCCGGGAGAGGTTCTGTGGTATCGAAGATCGTTTCCCTGGAAAATCTCCGAGGAAAAGCCGCAGGTGCTCCTTCATATAGGAGCGGCAGACCAGGAGGCCGGAATCTGGATTAACGGGCAATTCGCGGGCGAGCATACCGGAGGGTATCTGCCGTTTACGCTGGAGATTGCAGATTTCCTGCAGAACGGCGACAATGAGCTTTTGATTGCTGTGCGGGATGACTCGGATGCCTCCTGGCATGCCAGGGGCAAGCAGAAGCTAAAGCGCGGCGGGATGTTCTATACAGCCACCAGCGGAATCTGGCAGAGCGTTTGGCTGGAACAGGTACCTGCAGCCTATGTGCGTTCCATTGAAACAAGAAATGTGGCTGCACCCGGTCAGAACGGCAAAGAATCGCCTGCAGGTCAGAGAAGGGAATGCGGCGCGCAGATACAGATCCGTATCAATACAGCTCACGCGGGAAAGGGACAGAAGGTTCTCCTGCAGCTTCGTGAGGCAGCCCTGCAGGATGACGAATATCTCCGGGAGCCGGGGGACATCCTGCGGCTTCGCCAACCGGTACTCGTTGAGAAAGAGATTCCGGCGGATACCTGGTGCACCATCACTGTGCCGGGGAGTCCTGCCCTTTGGTCCCAGGAGACGCCGTGGCTCTACGGAATAACGGCGGTCATGGGAACGGACGAGACAGATTCCTATTGTGCATTGCGGTATTTTGGCTCTGTGCAGGCGGAGAATGTTGCGGGAACAGGTAATATAAAACCCTCTGCGGAAGCTGTAGAAGCGGAACTCGCAGCAGACAAGCGTACCTTCGAGGATGGACTTCGGAGGCTGGCTCTGAACGGACAGCCGCAGCAGCAGCGCGGCGTGCTGGACCAAGGCTATTGGTCAGACGGAATGTACACGGCGCCGTCGGATGAGGCGCTGATCCATGATATTCTCAGCATGAAGCGGCTGGGATTCAACATGCTTCGCAAGCACATTAAGATTGAACCGGAGCGCTGGTATTATCACTGCGATCGCCTGGGGATGGCGGTCTGGCAGGATATGGTCTGCGGCGGAGCAAGGTTTCGCGCGTGGTTTGTCACGTATGGTGCAACACTGCTGCAGCAGCTGGGGATTCGAATCCGGGACACGCATACCGTGCTTCTGGGGCGCTCGGAGAAAAAGGGGAGAAACGAATTTGAAGAGGAGATGCTGAAGACCGCAGAGCTTCTCCATTCCCATCCGTGTCTTTGCACCTGGGTTATCTTCAATGAAGGCTGGGGACAGTTTGAGACGAGCCGCCTGACACGGCGCCTGCGGGAGGCGGATCCGGAGCATTTGATTGATGCTGCCAGCGGATGGTTTGATCAGGGGTGCGGCGATTTTCAGAGCATACACCACTATTACCTGCGCCTTGTGTTTAACAAAAAGGATACAAGAATTCGTGCGCTGTCGGAATTTGGCGGGCTTCCTTTGGGTATAAGGGGACACATGGCCTGTGCGAAGACGTACGGCTACGGAAGGGTTAAGGATCTGGAGGAGCTCAACCGGCGCTTTTGGCGAATGCTCCGAAAGGCGGATGAGCTTTTGAAGGATGGCTTTAGTGCCTGGGTTTACACACAGGTGTCCGATGTGGAGGAGGAGATCAACGGTATTCTGACATTTGACCGCCGTGTGCAGAAAATTCAAGGGGATCGATCGATTTCCTCTCACAGGCTGCAGACAGACTGCGGCCGGGAAAGGGACCATGAAATTTCATGTGATTGTTAATCCGGGCGGCGCTTCCGGGAGAACAGGGAAACTCTGGCACCGTGCAGAGAAGGTTTTTGCGGCGAGCGGAAAGCCGTATGAGGTACACTATTCTACGCGGGAGAGAGGCATTGCCGCCATATGCCGCGATCTGGAACAGATCGTCTGTGATCAGAATGGAGAAATGGAACCCTGCTGCATTGTTACGGTGGGAGGCGATGGCTCTGTCAATGAGGCTGTAAACGGACTGCAGCACCCGGGATGCGTTTTATTTGCCCATATTCCGGCGGGATCCGGCAATGATCTGGTGCGGGATATGGAGCTTCCGAACAGGGTTGAAGATATTGCGGCCGGAATATTGGAGGGGAAGGTGCGGCGCACCTGCGACATCGGAGAGCTTCGGTATGCGGATACCGGAGAGATTCGCAGGTTCGCCGTGAGCTGCGGCATTGGCTTTGATGCCGGTATCTGCGAGAGGGCATCGCGATCCCCCTTCAAGACGGTGCTGAATCGCATTGGACTTGGAAAGCTGATTTACATCATATCCGCCTTTGCGGTCATTCACGGGCAGCGCTGCGGATGGGCGGAAGTGATTCTGGAGGGACCGGAGGGAAGGCAGACAGTGCGCTATGAGCGGCTTTTGCTCCTGGCAGGCATGAATCACCAATATGAGGGCGGAGGCTTCCGGTTTACACCGGAGGCGGATCCGGATGACGGGATTTTGAATCTGTGCACGGCGGATCCGGCGCACAACCGTGCCTTTTACCGTGCATTTCCGCTGGTGCCCCTGGGGCGGCATTTTAATCTGCCGTACCTGCACGAGCTTCGCGGCGTCCGGATCGAAATTCGGACATCGGAGCCGATGTGGGTGCACACGGACGGAGAAGTAACCAGGAAAGCGGATCATATTCATCTTCGGTGTATGGATGAGAAGCTCCGTCTTCTGGAATGACAGTACACGTTTAACGATTAGTGACTATTCAGGGTTTGACTATGCAGAGTGCGTTTGATTTCGGCAAGGATTTTCTGACACAGTATTTTACAAAAAAGGATGCAGACGCTGTATGTGCCTTTTTGTCGGATGATATCATCTGGATTACACCCAATGAGATCCGGCATCTGAAAAACGTCCGTTCCATCCGTGAGTTCCTGCGGGAGTCCCTGCAGGAGGATCCGAAGGCCTATACGGTGGATGTTGCCGCTATCCATTCTGCGCCGGGACTGGACCCGGTCACCGTCACGGTATTTGACGTGAATCTGATCCCCAAGCACGAGGAATCCAGCGTGAACCTTCGTGTTACCCTGGCTCTTCGGAGGGAGGGGGAGGGATTTTCCATTGCCTATGTGGGAATGTCCCGCAAGTACATTCGGACAGAGGTGGAGCAGATCCGAACCTTTGCGGATTCACTTCCCGGCGGCATTATGACGTTGTCGGTGCTGGGGAATGACATTCGGGTTCTGTACGTCAGCGGATGGTTTCTCCGGCAGCTGGGACAGGACGAGGCCATCTGTTACGAGAGAATGGATCAGAATGTGTTCTTTATGATGCCGGAGGAGGACCAGAAAAGGGCGCTGACTCTTGTGGGGGAGATGGCGGCGCTCAAGCATCCAAAGCCGCTCTCGCTCCAGGTGACACTGCAGCATTCGGATGAAAAAACCAAATATCCCTGCCACATGACCGTTGCATCTGCATTCAAGGAAGGCGGACGCACGGTGCTGTATCTTCTCTTCGATGAAATCAGTGACCTGGATCATGAAAGGCGCCGTGAAAAGCGCAAGGATGCGAAGGAACGCAAGGACCTGGAAAAGGAGCTGGAGCGCCTGCGGCAGGAGAAGGATCTGCCCCGCATCGAGGAGATTCAGAAAAGGGCGGCAGAGGAGATTGAAGAAACCAGGCGAATTGCACAGGAAGAGTCGGATGCGGCAATGAAGCTGATCCAGGCCAAGCTGGAGCAGGCAGCACAGGAACAGAAAAAGGCAGTAGAGGCGGCAAGACGCCAGGTAAGCCGGCAGTTCACGGACAGCTGGAAGGAAGAAAAGAAAAAGCATACTGCCGCTAAGGAGACTCTCGTCAGGGAAAAGGAAGAAGCACAAAAGACGGCGGGGGAACTGCAGGAGAAGCTTGCGGAGCTGGAGAAGCAGCTGGAGACGGTTCAGAAGGAGAAGGAGGATTCCAACCGGGAATACCAGGACCGAATTCTAAAGCTTCAATGGGAGCTGAATGCGGCCAGAAAGAAGGCGCAGGAGGATATGCAGCTCCGGGAAGAGCAGCTGACCAAAGAAAAGGCAGATGCGCTGCAGGCTGCCGCGCAGAAGGCCGATGAGGAAAGAAACGCGCTGACCAGGGAAAAGGACGAGCTTCTCCAAAGCCAGAAGAAGCAGAAGGGAGAGCTGGAGGGAACCGTTCTGCGTTTGCAGCGCGAGCTTGCCCGCCAGGAGGCGGAGCTTACGCACAAGGAGAGCGAGCAGCGGATCCTTGGCAAGGAAAAGGACAAATCCATTCGGCGGATGCAGAGCCTTCTGCAGGGACAGATGGGCAGCATACAGAGCGCGGCACGTGCAGCAAAGGAGGAAAAACGACCGGATCAGCTCCGCAGGCAGATTGAGAAAATAGCAGAGGCAGCCGGCGCGATGCCGGAGTATATGCGTGATCTTGCAGCGATTTCAAGGCTGAATCCAAGTGAACGGATTCCGCTTTCGGAGGAGACCTTCTCGGTGCGCTCCTGCCTGGATCTGGTTCGTCTGGTGATCTGGCCGCAGTGCCGTCAAAAGGGCATTGCATTCGCTGTGGAGATGACAGAAGGGATGCCGGATCAGGTTTGCGGGGGCAAGGCGGGCCTGGAGCTGGCCTTTTTATGCATTCTGGAAAATGCAATCGAAAATACGGCAAGGGGCGGTACGATTACGCTGCAGGCCTCATCGCAGCCGCCTGTCCGGGGAAGCGCGTATTATCATTTCCTGATCACCGATAACGGCCGGGGCATTGCTGAGGACAAGCTTCCGGTCCTTTTCGATCAGCCGGAAAGCGAGCTCTCCATCGCACGGAGAATCATGGCGACGATGGGAGGATCCATTCAGGTTCGCAGTAAAGCGGGCGAAGGGGCGAGCTTTGAAGTGAAGGTCAGCTTGAAGACCGCAGGGTGATTGCACAGCAACCGCTTACGTGCAGACCGCGGCCGGTT
>CAVFRZ010000167.1:0-5270 GCA_963624875.1 Anaerovibrio sp. | reverse complement strand
ACACTGTTTTTTCTCATATTGCCTTCTGATATCCTCTTTCCTTAAGACAGGCCGCAGCGCACTGCCCCTGCAATGCACTGCGGCCCGTTTCTCAATGCCTTATGCGTTTTCTCTGGCCTTCCTTGCGGCTTCCTTCTCCTTGCGGGCAATGACCTCCTCGCGCGGAACCTCCACCATCTTGTAGGCCTCGATCTGATCGCCCACGTTCATGGAGTCGAAGTCCTCAAAGACAAGACCGCAGTCGTATCCGGCCTTTACTTCCTTCACATCGTCCTTGAAGCGCTTGAGAGATGCCAGAGCACCCTCGAAGATCTTCTCGCCGTCTCTGGTGATGCGGACTGTGCAGCCCTTCTCGATCAGGCCGTCCAGTACCATACTGCCGGCAATATTGCCGATCTTGCCGGACTTAAAGAGCTGTCGAACCTCGGCATGACCGATAACCTTCTCCTCATAAACCGGAGCCAGCATGCCGTTGAGAGCGGCATTCACATCATCAATTGCCTGGTAGATGACTCTGTACAGGTGAATCGAAACGCCGTTGTGCTCGGCAATGGACTTCGCCGTCGAATCCGGGTGCACATTGAAGCCGATGATCGCTGCATTCGAAGCAGCCGCCAGATCCACATCCGACTCCGTGATATTGCCGGCAGCGCTGTGGATGATGCGCACCTTGACCTCATCGTTGGAGAGCTTCTGCAGGGATGCGCAGAGGGCCTCTACGGAGCCCTGTACATCCGCCTTTACAATAAGCTCCAGCTCCTTCATCTTGCCCTCACGCATCTGATCGAACAGATCCTCTACGTTCATGGACATAACGTTCTCTTCCACAAGCTCTTCCTTGTGCTGAGCCTTGTAGGTCTGTGCGTAGGACTTCGCCTCATCGTTGGTCGCATGTGCCACAATAACCTCACCGGCACCGGGCACATCCGAAAGTCCAAGGACAACCACAGGCTCCGAAGGACCTGCCTCCTTCACGTTCTTGCCCTTATCGTTAATCATGGCGCGAACCTTGCCAAACGCAGGACCTGCAGAGATGAAGTCTCCCACGTGGAGTGTTCCCTTCTGCACCAGCACGTTAGCAACCGGGCCGCGGCCGCGGTCGAGCTTGGCCTCCAGAACAAGGCCTCTTGCAAGGCGGTTCGGATTGGCCTTGAGCTCCATGACATCCGCCTGCAGCAGAATGGTGTCAAGAAGATCCTCAATACCGGCTCCGGTCTTGGCAGATACGTTTACAAACTCGGTCTGTCCGCCCCAGTCCGCAGGAATCAGCTCGTACTTGGTCAGCTGCTGCTTCACCTGATCCGGATTGGCCTCGGCCTTATCCACCTTGTTGACGGCGACGATGATTTCTACACCGGCTGCCTTTGCGTGGTTGATGGCTTCCACCGTCTGCGGCATAACGCCGTCATCGGCCGCAACAACCAGCACCGCGATATCGGTAGACTGGGCGCCGCGAAGACGCATGGCTGTAAACGCCTCGTGTCCGGGCGTATCAAGGAAGGTAATGGTACGGTCGCCCACGCCGACGGTGTATGCACCGATGGCCTGGGTGATGCCGCCTGCCTCCTTCTCGGTCACTCTGGAGTGACGGATATAGTCAAGGATAGACGTCTTACCGTGGTCAACGTGTCCCATAACGCAGACAACCGGTGCGCGGGAAACCCTGTCCTCAGCCTTATCCTCGTCCTCCTTCAGGAGCTCCTGAATGACATCAACCTTCTCTTCCTTCTCGCAGAGAATGTCATAATCAGCGGCAATATTCTCCGCCTCCTCGTAGGAAACCTCCGAGTTCACGGTCATGGCCTTGCCGGCCAGGAAGAGCTTCTTGATCAGCTCTGCCGCCTTGAGGTGCATTGCCTCTGCCAGATCGCCGATGGTGAGCTTCTCCGGAATGGTGATGACCTTGATCTGCTCCTCCGGCTCCTCCACCTTCTCTACGACCGGCTTAATAAAGCGGCCGGAGCGGTTGCGCCTTTCTCTCTGCTCGTTCTGCTCAAAGGCCACATCCTTCTTGTTGTGGCGATCTCTGGAAACACCGTTGGGATTGCGGCGCTTGTTCCCGGTGCCGGCACCAAAATCCTGGCTGGGCGCACTTGCGCCGCCGCCGAAGCCGCGGCCGTTGCCACCCTGACCGGGTCTGCCGCCGCGGTCGCTCTGACCGGGACGGGCGCCGAAGCTCCCCTGGCCGCCCTGACCGGGACGTCCTGCAAAGGAGCCGCCCCTGCCCTGACCTCTGCTGCGGTCACCCTGACCGCCGTTTGCACCGTAGGGTCTGCTGCCGGTGCGCTCACCCTGGCCGGCAGGACGTCTTCCCTGTCCGTTTCCGGTGCCGTTCTGGCCATTCTGGCCTCTTCTGCCATATCCGTTTCCGCGGCCGTTTCCTGTAGTGCTCGTCTGGCCGTAATTGTCATAATGCGCAAGACGGACAAAGCCGATGGGTCCGTCGCTCTTTTTCTCTTCTGCCGGCTTTGCAGCCTCTGTCTTGGGTGCCTCGGCAGGAGCTTCTGACGTCTTTTTGACCGCAGCGGGCGCCTCTGCCTTGGAGGGAGCCGCAGAAACCTTCTCTGCCGTTTCCTTCTCCGGTGTCGGAGCCTTTACCGCTGCCTCCTTGACTGCCGCCGTCTGTGCCTTCTGAGCCGAAGCTGCCGGTGCGGTCTGTGCCTCCGGGGCCGCCTTTACCTCTGCGGAAGTCTGAGCAACAGAGGATGCCGATGCTGCTGCATTCTCTGCTGCAGCAACCGCCTGCTCCTTTGCCGGAGTCTCCTCTGCCTTTCTGGCAGCCCGGGCCGGCTGCGGAGCGGGCTTATGGAAGTCGACGCTCATCTGGGAGGGAACGGTCTTGGGCTTAATCGGACGATACGCCGCACCGCCGGAGGACTGTGCCTGATTCTGACGGCTCTGACCGCCGCGGGAGGATCTTGTGTTTCCCGCGCCTGATCCGCTGCTGCCCTGACCGGAACGGCTGCTCTGTCCGCCCGCGGAATAGCTCCCGGCAGCATGCTGGCTCTTGCCGGCTGCATTGCCGCCTGTTACGATGATGATCTTTTTCTTTTTAACCGGAGTGACAACCTTATGCACGGCCTTTGCCGCAGCCTTTTCCCCGTTCTTTTCTACATTCTGTTCCAAATTCTTGTCCGTATTCTTCTCCACGTTACTCTCTTCCTTCCTGGGTGCAGGCGCCTGTCAGCTTCGATATGGACCGGGCAAAGCCCGGATCCAATATGGCTGCACAGGAGCGGATTCCCTTTCCCATGGCCTGGCCCAGTTGTTCCTTCGTTCCGGCATATACAACCGGAACGTGATAACTGCGGCATTTATCCTCTATGGTCTTGCGCGTGTTGGCTTCTGCATCCTCGGCAATCAGTACCAGTCTTGCTTTCCGTGCCCGAACGGCATCCTCCGTAAGGAATGTGCCGCTTTGGGTCTTGCCTGCCTTTGTCGCCAGTCCCAGCATGTGAATGACCCTGTCCATGCGAACTGCTTCACTGACTGTCTGTATGCTCTGCTGATTCTGCTGTGACTTCATCCGGATGCCTCCTGTTCCGGCGGCTTGCACAGATCCCGGAGCTGCTCCCGAACAAATGCCAGCTCCTCCGCCGGCACCTGCGTCTTAAAAGCTCTTGCAAGTGCCTTCCTCTGAAATGCCTTTTCCAGGCACGCCGGATCCGGACACAGATATGCTCCGCGCCCATTCTGACGTCCGCCAGGATCCGTCAGAATCCGTCCCTCCTCTGTCCGTACGATGCGGATCAGCTGCCGCTTTTCCCTACAGGCTCCGCACCCGATACAGGTTCGCATCGGAATCTTTTTCGGCATAGACCGTTTATCTCCCCCTTGAATCGCTCTCAATTGCTCCAACGATTCGCACAATTTCCTTCACTGTTACAGCTGCGTGCGCCGCCTCTGCCGGCAGCGTGTCATCATTCGTTATCCTGCGGTTCCTCATCGGCGAGCACATCCGCAGTTTCCTCATCGGCAGCTGCCTCTTCAAGATCCTCCGCGTTCTCTGCAGCAGCATCCTCTTCTGCAAATTCTTCCGAGAACTCTTCCTTGGAAACCTCAATCGGATTTCCGTTCTCATCAACCGGATTGCCGTTTTCGTCGACGTATTCGATCTCCTCATCCTCGTCGCCGTCCAGATAATCCTCATAGCGGAAGCCCGGAGCGTCCTTGGCCTGAGTCTCATCCTTGATATCGATCTTGTAGCCGGTCAGACGAGCTGCCAGACGGGCATTCTGTCCCTCACGGCCGATAGCCAGTGAGAGCTGATAATCCGGAACCACAACCTTAGCGCTGTGCTCCTCCGGATCTGCGAATACCGCAACGATCTTGGCCGGGGAGAGCGCATTCTGGATGAGGTTGCCCGGGTTGTCATCCCAGTTCACGATGTCGATCTTCTCGCCGTTGAGCTCATCCACGATGTTATTGACACGGGTTCCGTTCAGTCCTACGCAGGCGCCGACCGGATCCACGTTCGGATTGCTGCTCCACACAGCAATCTTGGTGCGGCTTCCCGCCTCGCGGGCAATGCTCTCGATGGTTACGGTGCCGTCACGGATTTCTGCAACCTCCTCGGCGAAGAGACCCTTTACGAGGTCCGGATGCGTTCTGGATACGAGAATTCTGGTACCGCCCTTTGCTGTCTTGCGTACATCGACCAGATAAACCTTGATGCGGTCACCTGTGCGAAGCTTCTCGGTAGGAACCTGCTCCTTCTCATTGAGCATCGCCTCCGCCTTAATGGAGCCGTCCATTGTGCCGAGGTTGATGGTCCAGTTGCGGCCGACCTGGCGCTGCACAACGCCGGTAATGACCGTCTTCATCTTCTCGACAAAATAATTATATACTGCATTACGCTCTTCCTCACGGATCTTCTGAAGAATCACGTTCTTGGCAATCTGTGTTGCAATGCGTCCGAAGGACTTGCTGTTGAAATCCACTCTTACAACATCGCCGACCTCTCCGAGAATGTGGAGCTCTTTCGCCTTGGCTGCAGAGATCTCATTCTGGTCGTCCATCACATCGTCCTCGGTGGGAATGATCACCTTTTCGGCCCATACATGGTACTCGAAGGTATCACGATCAACCTCAACCTTGATGTTGTCGGTTTTGCCGAAATTGCTCTTGCAGGCAATCACCAGTGCGGATTCGATGGCATCAAAAAGAGTATCTGCGCTGATATTCTTCTCTTTTTCCAGCACATCCATTGCGACTTTCAGTTCTTCGTTCATTGCTTCTCCTTTTCAAGCTGCGATCGGGCAGCGTTTTTA
>CAVFRZ010000166.1:0-5284 GCA_963624875.1 Anaerovibrio sp. | reverse complement strand
CCTGCACACCGGTAAGCGTTCCCTTCAGTCCGCTGACACGCCGCTAATGGAACCCAAACCGGAATTTAATGCACTCTGCAGCTTCTCATGCCCGGCCGTAACGTTCTTTTCCAGGGCGTTAAGATCTGAATCCGTTCCGGACAAAACCGAAAGGAGCTCCTGATATTCCGCCTTATTCTCGCCCGATGTCTCTTTCATGAGGCTCCGGATATCCTCCCGCACATTGGCAAGCTGCGCATTGACCGTATTCTGAAGATTCTCGGCCGTCTTTCGATTTTCCTCTTTGGCTTCTCCGGCCGCTTCGGCACTGGCCGCCGTCTTATCCTGGAGTTTCTGGCTGACTGCCTTTTCCTCCTCAAGATTTTCCTGAATGCTTGAAAGCTGTGCGATCACATCATCCAGATTTTCTCCGATCGAATCATCTCCGATCTCATTATTATTCCTGTACTCCGTCAGATTCTGCTGCATCGCAGTCACCTCACGGGAGAGCTTGTCATAGCTTTCCGAATCGGTCACCTGTCCCGTCGCCAGCGATTCATCTACCGATGAAAGATACAGCTGTATTTCCTCCAGCTGCTCCTGCATTCTGGCATCCTTTTCCTGCTGCAATGCCTCCTGGCGGCGACTCCTCCCGGACTGTAGAACCAGAATTGTCAGTGTGCTCCCCGCCAGCAGGAGCATCGCCAGAAGCGCAATCATCACCGGCGAAAGCTGCCCGGCCAGCAGCATGTGAAGCCCCCCCGCTGCCTTCTGTTTCCTCCCGCCTTTCTCCGAAATCTTGTCAATTTCTTCCTCCATCTGTTCCCATTCTCCGCCGCGTTCCTTGTAATCCATGTAACCCTCTCTTTCCGTATCCAATACATTTGTTTCCCCAAAGAAAAAGGGCTGCTCCAGCATTCCAACGCAACAAAAAATGTAACTATTCAGCACCCATCTCGAATTTGCCTGCAAGCAGTCAATTCACGTTGAAATGTGGCAGGTGCTGAACAGATAACAAAAAATGAGATTGGAAAAATCCAATCTCATCTCTCTTCACAAGCTGGCACCGGGAATCGGACCCGGGACCTCCGCACTACCAATGCGACGCTCTACCGACTGAGCCATGCCAGCATATTCAATTGCCTCGCCTGACTCGCTCTCGCGTTTCCTCCGTCAGACGCAGGTATGATATTACCATAGGCACACTCAGTTGGCAAGCAAGAAACAGCAAAAAAAGTGATGCTCTTTTTCTGTGTTGTCGCATTGTTATCTGAAAACGGTTTGTTTCGTGGAAGATTGCTGCTATGCGGCCGTTCAAGCGCAGCGAAGATGTGAATTGGATCTGTTAACCCCTCTTCTCTAATCTCACCTTGCTGCCGTTGCAGATGGCAGCTGCAGCGCCCTTCCGCCCGGAAATGCGCTCCGGAGAAACATCATCAGATTACCCTTCTTTTGCGTTTGCAACAAGACGGAAAAAGTGCCAGAAAAGAAGAACTCTCTTCTGGCACTTTGACTATGACGTCGATTATCCAACCGCAACAATGTTCTGCTTCCAAAAAAAGGTAACGTTCAGAGCCTATTCGCAAAACCGCTGCTGCGCGCAGAAATCTATTTGCACTTCACTAATCCGCCGTCGCTGAAATACAGGTGTCCGATTTTCTCTCCTGTCTGCGGATTATAGATCAGAATCTGTACATCAATATTCCCATTGTTCACATAATCCAGCTGATTTTCATCCAGATTCTCCCCCACACTCAGAAGATCGTACTTCTCCAGTGATGTGAAATTGACCACACCAAAGCTTGTCTGAATATTCTCCAGCGGCACCTCCCGCATGGTTTCCTCACAGGTATCCGTTACCGGATCATAAATCAGGCAATACCCCAGCGGTGATCCGGCCATCGTTTCTATGCCGTCCGTGCCCGAAAGTGTCTTGATCAGCGTCTTGAGCGTTTCATCGTAAAAGGCAACCGAATCATTGTTCACAAACACAATCGTACTCACCTCATCCATACTCAGCATCATCAGCTCCGCATACAGATCCGCAGGATTTAAAATCTGTTCCCGAAGCTGCGAGTGATACGAAGAGACTGCCTCCCGCCAGGGCTGATAGGCGGCATCTTCTCGTCTGTCCGGCACGCCAACCTCTTCCGATAACACTTTTCCGAGCCAGGCCGTTGTTTTGGCTGCACCGGACACGTTCAGATGGGTCTGACTCTGTTGGTCTGTCTCATAATTGATCAGATTCTCCACATAGTTCATATTCAAATACGGTATGCCGTACTCGTCTGCTATGCCCTGTGCACTGTTGGCAATCCGCTGCAGATCCTCATTGGCCGCAAACGGAATCTGCACCAGGATGGGATAAATTCCCCTTTCCTTGCACAGGTCCAGAATTTTCCGCAGATATGCTTTGCCAACGGTTTCCTCTTCCAGCTTCTCTGACGGATCAATGCGCTCGTAGATATCCACCCACTGTGCCGCCTCATAGCGCATGGATGCACCCAGAATTGCCTCTTTCCCTGCTCTTTCAGTTACTCCCTGATAATCCTCCGATGAGAGCTGCGACCAGCGGCTGTGATAACGGATAAAATCACAGCGAAACTCCCAGCGCAGATCCTCCTTTGACAAAAGATCCCGAATAGCCTCCTCTTTGTGACGGCTCATCGGAAACGCATCCAGAACCTCATGGAGCTGATCCACAGCAGCACTCTTGTCCTCCTCCGAGTCCGTTCCCGTCATCACATCCAGATATTGATAATCCTTGTCCAAAAGATACGTATCAATGACTACATACCGGGGCGTTGCATAATCCAGCGCGTTAACAAACTCCCAGTAGGTCACCGGCATGACATTTCCATGCCCTCCCAGATTGTAGGCAGCAATGCCGTACTCCTCATACAAAAGCGCCGGATTAATGCCGTTAATCATATGCGAGGATCCCAGCAGCAAAACATCCGCGCGCCCCGCCAGATCAAAGTAGTCGCCGTTTTTATCCGCGCTGTCTTTTCGCTCCACCAGCCGCATGGCAAGCACCAATGCTGCCGCAAGCAGGCACAAAAAGATAAGCAGCTCCATACCGCGCCTTATATATTTTTTTGCTTTTTTATTCTTCATCGGACACTTCCCGCTATTTTCCATGCGCATCCGTCCGGCATCTGCTTGATGTTTTGCGAACGCGAGGAGAAAATGCCATCAGGCATTTTCGAGTATCAAGATCAAGATGGATGCTGAATAGTTACCCTTTCTCAGAACTGACTGTAGATAAAGGTCGCCGCATCATATCCCGGCCCCCACACGCCGCACACAAGGATCAAAAGGATTACGCCTATATACAGCATCCAGCGCAGCCACAGCTCCTGCTGCAGAATAACTCTTCGAAGAGAAATCCCCCTTCGAACGCACAGATCTCTGACCAGCAGCAGTAGTACTGAGCAGACCAGAAGCGCCCAGTTCGCCCCGTCCAGCCCCAGCTGCAGGAGGGTTCCGTCCGTCAGCTGCCACAGCGTCACACCGCCCATGCAGCGAATCACCTCCCAGGCCTTTTCAAAGGATTCCGCACGAAAGAAAATCCAGGCAAAGGACACCAGAAAAAATGTTCCAGTCGTTTGTAAAAGACGTCTTGAAAGCGGTATGTTGGATGGCTCTTGCGGACTTTTGGATGGTAAGAGGCCTGCCTTGCAGATTGTCCCGATCACCTGATAGATGCCGTGCAGAAGTCCCCAGAAAAGGAACGTCATTCCGGCACCGTGCCACAATCCGGAGACTGCAAATACAATCAGCAGGTTGATGTTTTTGCGCCAAAAGCCCTTTCGGTTTCCTCCGAGCGGAATATAAAGATAATCCCGAAACCAGGTAGAAAGAGAGATGTGCCAGCGCCGCCAGAATTCTCCGATGGACGACGAAAGGTACGGTGCAGCAAAATTCTGCATCACACGAAAGCCCAGAATCCTCGCCGAGCCAATTGCGATGGCGGAATACCCCGCAAAATCACAATAAATCTGAACGGAATACAGGAACACCGCCAGCACCACAATGCACCCCTTCCACTGCTGCGGGTCGCTGTAAACTGCATTTACAACAATTGCAATGCGGTCTGCCAGGACGAGCTTCAGAAAATACCCCCAGAAAAGAATCAGGATTCCATTCCGAAGATTCTCGTAGCATTCATTTTTCTTCTCCATGGAATGAATCTGCGGCAAAAGGTTTCTCCCCCGTTCAATGGGGCCGGATGTGATCCCAGGGAAAAAAGAAACAAAAAGTGCATAGGAAGTGAAGCTCTTCTCAGGTTCTGTGCTTCCTCTATAGCAGTCGACCACATAGCCGAGTGCCTGCAGCGTATAAAACGAAATCCCTATCGGTAAAAGCACCGGGGAAAATGCCCCCGGGAACAGCACGGTCCAGTATTTGCAGCCGAATAAAATGCCAAGGTTCAGAAGAAGGCACAGAATCAACAGCGATTTGCGTCCGGCCGGTCCCGTCGTCCGTCCACCCAAGAGCTGCCCTGTCAGAAATGTGCTGACTGTCGTCACCAGAAGGAAAATAAGGCAGACCGGATTCCAGGTGCAGTAAAATATCCAGCTGACAAGCAGCAATGCGGCGGTGCGCCACCTGGAAGGGCACAGATACCGTATAAGTGCAGCTGCTGCGAGGAACAAAAGATAACCCGCCGACAAAAAGGACAGGCCGGAGCCGGGTAGTGACTTGATCCATTCCATAGGTTGATCCATCCATAGCAAAGATTGGTTTTACCAGAGCAGTATATCATAGAAATACGTCACTTCGAACGCTTCGCGTCCTCAGTGCCGCCGGGCAGAGTCGCTCCGCTCCTTGCCCGCACCGCTTCAGCAGCAGATTCTTTGATAGTCATAACTTCCAAGTGCAAAACAAAGAGAATTCCGATATCATATTGGGAACAAACTGTCGTTCACCACTCCGAATCCATCAGCAAAACTGCGGATATCTTCTCTTTTGCTCCAGGGAATTCCGGAATTATCTGAGAGGAGAACTATGAAGATCATTACAGACGACCACTATATAAACGTGCACTCTCCGAATAACGTGCCTGCGGCCCACGCCGCGGATGGCGAGCTCGTTATTTTCCAAACAAGGGACTGCTATAACCGAACAGTACAGACAGAAAGCCTGACCCTGGAGGAGCAGGTCGGTGATGAGCCCGATAATCCGTCAACGGGCCCCTTATATGTCGACGGCGCCATGCCGGGCGACGTCATTGCTGTCGACATTCTGGATATTCAGGTCGCTGATCACGGCGTTGTTGCCATCGGCTGCGGTCCGTTTAAGG
>CAVFRZ010000165.1:0-5315 GCA_963624875.1 Anaerovibrio sp. | reverse complement strand
TTTGAGAACTACGCCAAGATGTTCTCGGACAGCAGCTTTCGGATCGCTTTGCAGAACAACCTGTTCTATACCCTGACGACGGTTCCGCTGACGATTCTGTTCTCACTCCTTTTGGCGCTCATGCTGAACCGGAAGCTTTACGGCGGATCCATCTTCCAGACACTGTATTTCTTTCCGAATCTGACCTCCATGGTTGCCATCGGCTGCGTGTGGCTGCAGCTGTTTGAAAGCAAAAACGGACCGATCAACCAGCTCCTGCGCACTGTCGGCATTGCGAATCCGCCGAAGTGGTTCTGGGGAACCTCGACAGCACTTCTGACCATCGTCATTGTTGTGGTATGGAAGCAGGCCGGCTATTACATGATTATGTTCATGGGCGGTCTTAAGAACATCAATCCGGAGCTGTACGAGGCGGCCAAGATCGACGGTGCCAGCGCGGGCGCCTCGTTCTGGCATATCACCTGGCCGATGCTCTCACCGACCACCTTTATGGTCACCATCCTTACCTTCATTGCTTCCTTCCAGGTATTCGACATCATCAATGTCACGACAGAGGGCGGCCCGGGACGTGCGACACAGGTTCTGGTCATGCGGATCTATCAGGAGGCATTCAAGTACGGAAGGATGGGATACGGCTCCGCCATCGGGTATTTCTTATTCCTTATAATCTTCATCATCACAGCTGTGCAGTGGTACGGACAGCGCAAATGGGTGGTGGAATAGGATTGCAGACAACGCTGCCGCAAACAGGCAGCATGGAAGGCAGATATGAGAAACAAGAAAAAAGAACGAATTGTCAGCATCATGTTCCTGATCGTTGCAGTGCTGGTGGCCATTGTTATGATCATTCCGTTTCTGTGGATGCTGAGTGCCTCCTTCAAGCTTAAGAACGAGATTTTCTCTGTGCCGATCCGCTGGATTCCGGAAACGTTCCATCTGGACAACTACGATGAGGTCCTGCATAAGATCAATTTCCCGATCTATTTCCTGAATACAGCCAAGATCACGCTGAGCATTACGTTCCTGCAGGTCATTACCTGCTCCATGGCGGCCTATGCCTTTTCTAAATTAAAGTGGCCGGGAAGAGATATGGTGTTTTTGCTGTACCTTGGCACGATGATGATTCCCTGGCACGCCATCATGATCCCGCAGTTCGTCATCATACAAAGGCTGGGCTTGTACGACAGCCATCTGTCACTCATTCTGACAGGGGCCTTCAGCGTATTCGGGGTGTTCGTGCTGCGTCAGAATATGGTCAGCATTCCGGACAGTCTCTGCGAGGCGGCCAAGATCGACGGCTGCAGCCCGTTCGGTATTTACACACGGGTCATCGTTCCGCTAACCAAAAACGGTATTCTGACTCTGATCGTTTTGACCTTCAATTCGGTCTGGAACGATTACATGGGGCCGATGATCTACCTGGACAGTGATGCCAAACGGACCATTCAGCTGGGGCTTGCGACTTTCAAGAGACAGTACGATGCCAACTATGGCGCCATCATGGCCGGAACCGTGATTTCTCTGATTCCGATTGTCATCATCTACATGATCGCGCAGCGATACATTGTGGACGGCATTGCCTACTCCGGTGTGAAGGGATGATACAGTCACGGTGAGATGAAAAATACAAACGGTACAGAGATAAAACAACGGAAGGCAGCAGGAGGTGTTGTGGATCTTTGCGGCGAATACCGGCTGCGGGCAGAATTTCTGGATGTAGGACCGGAACGGAGGACCATTATATTCAGGATTCCGTATCGTATTACTGTTGTACAGATGATGGGATCAAGAACCAAAGGGCGTACCTTCGGAAGCCGCAGTTCACCTATGGCTGGGATTGGTGTCCGTCTGTTCCGACCTGCGGAATCGGCGGAAGGCTGGAACTGCGCGGGAGGACGGGTGCGGAGATTACGGGATTTCGGGCGGATACCGTCAGCATTTCGGAAAAAGAGGCTGTGCTTGCGCTGCATTTCGAGATAGATAAAACGGACATGGCCTGCGCAGCAGAAAGGACAGAGGGGAAAACGGCGATTACTCTTTGCGCAGAGAGCTTTATCCCTTGTGTCTATCTGACAGGTAGGGATCCGGAACAGAAATTTGAGGACAACTATTTCCCCATGCTGCCCGGGGAGGTACGCACCGTTTATGCAGAGGGCAGCTGCAATGGGATCGAAGTGAAGGCTGTGCCGGTGAGCAGGAGCCCGGCGTCACAGTAATGAATGAGCAAGCAGTCAGGTGAGCCGGGCATAATATATCGCACAAGCGAAATGGGAAACGGTTACTGAACGAAAGGGGCTGCAGCAGGGCGGCTGCAGAAAGGAACAGCAGGATGCAGAAGAGAACGAAGGAATTTGATCTTAAGAAATTTCATATTGATGATGCCTTTTGGGGGGCACGGCAAAAACTTGTTACAGAGGTGGTGATTCCGTATCAGGAGAAAATCTTAAACGATGAAATCCCGGGGGTGGAGAAGAGTCATGCACTCGCGAATTTCCGGATTGCAGCAGGACTGGAGGAGGGGGAATTCTATGGAATGGTCTTCCAGGACAGCGACGTCGCCAAGTGGCTGGAGGGCGTTGCCTATTCGCTTGCCATTTCTCCGGACCCGGAGCTGGAGCGGCGGGCCGATGCTGTTATTGAGCTGATTGCTGCGGCGCAGCAGCCGGACGGCTATCTGGACACGTATTTTATCGTGAAGGAGCCGGAGAAGAAATTTCAGAATCTGCAGGAATGCCATGAGCTGTATTGCGCCGGCCATATGATGGAGGCGGCAGCGGCCTATTATGAGGCAACCGGGAAGGACCGCCTACTTACCGTGATGCAAAAGGAGGCGGACTGCATCCGGCGGCACATTGGACCGGAGGAAGGGCAAATCCACGGCATCCCGGGGCATGAAGAGATTGAAATCGGGCTTTTGCGGCTGTATGAGACGGCGGGCAGAGAGGAAGATAAGGAGCTAGCGGAATATTTTCTGGATCAGAGAGGGGTGAACCCGGACTATTTTGCACAGGAAGCGGAAAAGCGCGGCTGGGTGCAATGGGAAGGCAGTCCGCATGATACCGATTACAACCAATCCTATGCACCGGTTCGGGAGCAGAAAGAGGCAAGGGGGCACAGCGTTCGCGCCATGTATCTGTACACCGCAATGGCACAGGATGCCGGACTTCGTAATGATGAAGGCTTAAAGAATGCCTGCAGACGACTTTGGACGAATGCGACGGAGCGGCAGATGTATCTGACGGGTGGCCTTGGACAGGCAGCCAGATGGGAAGGGTTTACGCATGATTACGATCTTCCGAATGACACTGCCTACGCAGAGACCTGCGCCTCCATCGGTCTTGTGATGTTCGCACACCAGATGCTGAAGCTGGAAGCGGATCGCAAATATGCGGATGCGATGGAGCGTGCACTGTACAACGGAATTCTGTCCGGAATGCAGCTGGACGGAAAGAGATTTTTCTATGTGAATCCGCTGGAGGTGGTGCCGGGCGTCTCCGGTGTGCTCCCGGGATATGAGCATGTGCTGCCGCAGAGGCCGGAATGGTTTCCCTGTGCCTGCTGCCCGCCGAACGTGGTGCGCCTTATCACCTCGCTTGGCAAGTACGCATGGGACGAGAGGGATGGAATCATTTATTCTCACCTGTTTATCGGAGGAGATGCTTCTCTTACAGAAGCGGATATTCATGTGGAGAGCAGTTGGCCCTGGAAGGGAAGCGTGTGCTACCGGTTCGGGAGAACCTCCGGCAGAGCGTTTACACTGGCCATTCGCATTCCGTCCTATGCCTGCAGCCGGACCGTTCTCGTGAACGGAGAAGAGCTTGCCTGCACAGAAAAGGACCTGGAGCGTGGGTATCTTCTGCTGCACCGCGACTGGAAGGAAGGAGACTGTGTGGAACTGCAGAGCAAATTTATGGTCCGGAAGTTCTACGCAAATCCCCTCATTCGTGCGGATGAGAACTGCGTCGCCCTGATGCGGGGACCCCTCGTGTACTGCATGGAAGGCATCGACAATGGCGGGGAGCTGCAAAACCTTCGCATTCCTGCGGATGCGGAATTCACACCGGTGCAGGGAGACGAGGAGGACGGACTTCCGGATGAAATCGTGCGAATCCGCTTCCAGGGATTTCGCGCAGCCTTTGATTCGGACGATCTGTATTCCGAGCTGCCGCCCAAGGAGGAAAAGGTATCCGTGCAGGCCATCCCCTATTATGCATGGGGCAACCGGGGAATCAACCAGATGCGGGTCTGGATGCCGCAGCAGCTGCAGAAATAGTCTATGCAGTCATCCATTTCTGCCCTCTTTCGCGCACGTCGGCGCGGGAGAGGGCAGTTCGTATTCAAAAGGGGATACAGTTCGCCTGGCTGGCATCTGAAAGTAAACAAACAAGAGGATGTTTACAAAAAATCCCCCTTGTATTGGCAGCGCAATCGTTTTAGTGTGGGCTATGACAGCATGCGGCTTGGTACTTTTTTGAAAATCGATGTACCAAGCGCAGCGGATAGAGGCTAAACAATTACGATTTCGAAACCCAAAATCGGAGCATAGGAGGGGCACATGATCAACAATGCAAAGGTAACGAAGATGCTGTACGGCGGAGATTACAATCCGGAGCAGTGGGATGCGGAAACCTGTGAAAAGGACATGGAGTATCTGCGTGAGGCAGGCGTGGACGTTGTGACGCTGAATGTCTTTAACTGGGCGATGATCCAGCCGTCGGAGGAGCGCTATGACTTTTCGAAGCTGGATGAAACGGTGGAGCGGGTCACGAAGGCCGGCATGAACATCTGCATGGCGACGTCCACCGGGGCGCATCCAGCCTGGATGGCCAGGCGTTACCCGGAGATTCTGCGCACGGAATTCACAGGGATGAAGAGGAAGTTCGGCGGTCGCCACAACTCCTGCCCGAACAGCTATGCCTTTCGGCATTTCTCGGCGGAGCTGGCCTCCCGCCTGGCGGAGCATTTTAAGGACCAGCCGAACATTGTGGCCTGGCATGTCAGTAATGAATACGGCGGAGCCTGCTACTGCGCGAACTGCGAGAATGCTTTCCGCGCCTGGCTGCGGGACAAGTATGGAACATTGGAGGCTGTAAACTACGCCTGGAATACCCATTTCTGGGGACATACCTTCTACGAATGGGACGAGATTGTGGCGCCGAACCTTTTAAGCGAGCACTTTGAGGAGCGAAGGAGCATGTTCCCCGGCATTACGCTGGATTATCGGCGCTTCATGTCGGACAGCATGCTGGACAATTTCCGTGCGGAATACGACGCGATCAAAAAATGGATTCCGGATGCCAGCATCACCACGAATC
>CAVFRZ010000164.1:0-5351 GCA_963624875.1 Anaerovibrio sp. | reverse complement strand
CGACCGGGAGCTTGGACGGATGATGGGCGGCGAGGAGATCACGGAGGCAGCCCTTGCCAGCGCCCGGGAGATGAAGGCGATGGCGCGCACGGAGCGGGAAAAGAGCCGGGGAAAACATGTCAAGGTCTCCGGCTGACAGATCAGCCGGTTATGCGCCGGAGGACAGACGGAGAACTGTGATGCAAAGCAGGCAAAGAAAATGACGAGAAAAAAAGGCGAAACGGCACCAGAGAATACGCAGCAGGATCTGCAGAAACAAGCAGAAGGTCACGAAGAGACCGGAGCAAAGTGTGAGGCGCTTCTGGATACCCTCTTTGCGGAGTTCTCTGCGATGACGGAGAATCTGGAGGGCGTTCCGGTGCAGGAAATCCCGCGCATTGACCTTTACATGGACCAGGTGCTGACCTTTATGGAGGAGCATCTTAGCTCAGATACAAGAGACCCGGAGCACGACAAGATTCTCACGAAAACCATGATTAATAATTACGTGAAGAACGACGTATTAATTCCTCCCGTCCGTAAGAAATACGGGATGGATCATATGGTACTCCTCCTCATTATTTTCTACCTGAAGAGCTTCCTCTCAATCAGTGACATTCAAAAGGTCCTGGCACCGCTCGGGAGGCAGGATGAGCCACTGGAAGGTATTTACCGGCAGGTGTATGAGTCGATGGGAGAGGAGAAACGCGCGCTTCTTGATGAGACACGGCAGCAGTTTGAGAGAGCCGCCCGGTCCTTTCCGGAGAACGAAGAGCTCCAGCGCTTTTCTCTGATTGCCAGAATGGCGATGGAGATTCATCTGAAGAAGCTCTTCATCGAGCGCCTTCTGGATGAGGAAACAAGGAGAGATTCCGGCAAAGGGAAAGGCGAAGAGATAAAGGGTAAAGCTACTACATGAGCAGATACGATACACTGAACAAGGAACAAAAGGATGCCTGCTTTCACACCGAGGGGCCGGTCCTGATTCTGGCCGGAGCCGGCAGCGGCAAGACCAAGGTTATTACGCACCGCATTGCCTACCTTCTGGAGGAGTGTGATGTAAATCCGTGGAACATCCTGGCCATTACATTTACTAATAAGGCAGCCGGGGAGATGCGGGAGCGTGTGGACAAGCTGATCGGATTCGGCGCTGAAAGCGTCTGGATTTCGACGTTTCACTCCATGTGCGTGCGGATTCTGCGGCGGCACATCGATGCCATCGGGTATGATCCGCACTTTACGATTTATGACACCGACGATCAGAAGACGCTGATGAAGCAGATCTGCCGCCGGATGAACATCGACACCAAACAGCTGAAGGAGCGGACCATTCTGGCTGCGATCTCCCAGGCTAAAAACGAGCTGCAAACCGCAAGACGCTATCAGGAATCGCACACTGTGAATTTTCTGGAGCAGCGGATCGGAGAGGTGTACGCAGAATACGAAAAGGAGCTTACCGCGAACAATGCGCTGGACTTTGACGATTTGCTGATGAAGACGGTGGAGCTCTTCGAGGCCAGAGAGGATATCCTGCGCAGCTATCAGGAGCGCTTCCGCTACATCTGCGTAGACGAGTATCAGGATACCAACAAGGCACAGTTTGCCATCGTCAAGGCGTTGGCCGCCGGCACGCGCAATCTGTGTGTGGTCGGCGATGACGATCAGTCCATTTACAAATTCCGCGGCGCTGATATCCGGAACATTCTGGATTTCGAAAAGGTGTATCCGGACGCTTACGTAGTCCGACTGGAGCAGAATTACCGCTCCACCCAGAACATTCTGGACGCGGCCAATGCCGTGATTGCCAACAACCGGAGCAGAAAAGAAAAGCGCCTTTGGACCGACCGCGGAGAGGGTGCCCGCATCCATTACCGCGAGTTTGCAAGAGGCATCGATGAGGCGTCCTTTGTGGCGGATGATATCGACCGGCAGATTCGGCAGAATCCGAGACTTTCCTACAAGGATTTCGCGGTTTTGTACCGGACCAACGCCCAGTCCCGTCAGATCGAGGACAAGCTGGTCATGGAATCCATTCCCTACAACATTGTCGGCGGTCATAACTTCTATGACCGCATGGAGGTCCGGGATATTCTGGCGTATCTGCGTGTGATTTCCAATGAACGGGATGATATCAGCCTGCAGCGCATCATCAATGTGCCAAAGCGCGGCATCGGGAAGACCACCGTGGAGAAGGTCCTGACACTGGCGCACGATCAGGAAATCGGCGCTCTTTCGATATTGGAGCATGCCGGCGATTATGAAGAGCTGACCAGGGCCAAGGGAAAGCTGCAGGTTCTTGCAGCACAGCTGGGAGAGCTTCGCTCCTATGCATTGGATCATTCTGTGGAGGACCTGATTCAGAAAATCGTCGATGATACGGAATACGAAGACTACTTAGAGGACTATGATGAGGAGACGGCGGAGGACCGCGTTGACAACATCGGAGAGCTCATCAGTAAGGCAGCTGATTATGAAAGAAATGCCATGGAAGCCGGGGACGGCGACGGGCCTTCTCTTTCCGGCTTTCTGGAAGAGGTTTCTCTCGTGGCGGAGATCGATCAGGTGGGCGAGTCGGATGACCGGGTGCTGCTCATGACGCTGCACTCAGCCAAGGGACTGGAGTTCCCAAGGGTTTATCTGGTTGGCATGGAGGAGGACATTTTCCCCAGCTTCCAGTCCAAGCAGCTGGGAGAGATGGGTGATGCCGGTGCCATGGAGGAGGAACGGCGCCTTGCCTACGTCGGCATCACAAGGGCCAAGGACGATCTCACCATCACCAGCGCCAGAGAACGCCTCATTCGCGGAGAATTTAAGTACCACGCCGTCAGCCGGTTTGTCATGGAAATTCCGCAGGAGCTGATGGATGAATCGGCGGGAATTTCATCGTATAGCAGTCAGACAAAGCGATCTGAGGATGCACCGTTTTCCTTTGGGAAAACATGGGATCCATCGCCGGATCGCTTCGTAGCGGGAAGTGTCCCCGATGCATCCGGGGCGAGAAGGCATAGCATCGGATACGGAACGGCGGGATCCCAGGCGAAGGCGGATATGGGCGGCAGAAGTGCTGCAAATGGTTTTAAAAGCGCGGACGGCCGGCTGAGGGCTGTCTACAAAAAGCCGCAGACAGCTGCCGATAAAAAGCCGTTTCTGTCAGCCAAAACAGGCTTAGACGGCCTGACCAGGGGAATGCCAACCGGACAAAAACCGGATTATGTGGCAGGAGACCGGGTTGAGCATTTAAAATACGGTCAGGGCGTGGTAAAGTCTATAGAGCAAGGGCCGCGTGACTATAAGGTGATGGTCGATTTCGACAGCGGTGAGACTAGAACGATGTATGCTGCCTTTGCCAAGCTGGTAAAGGTGTGATCTTGAAAGGAGAATGACAAAATGAAAAAGCTTTTTAATCTGGACGTGAAGGACATCATGAATACCGTGAGCACAGCTGCAGCTGCAACGCTTCTGCAGGATTTTCTGTTCTCTGGCAAAAAGGATGATGAGAAGGACGATACAATGCGTCTGGTGCGCAACATCCTGATCGTCGTCGGTGCGGTTGTCGTTGTTGCCGGCGCAGTATATGCCATCGTTCGTTTCCTGCAGCCTAAAGACAAGGAAGAGAAGGAAGGCGGCTACTGCTTCCTCTGCGGCAAGAAGAAAAAGGCAAAGGCTGTGGAAGAGCTGGAAGAGGACGCCTGCGACGAGGCATTCGAAGAGGAAGAGAGCTGTGAAGAGTCCAAAGAGACTGCAGCAGAGACAGCATGCGCCTGCGACTGCGCTGCGAAGGAGCCTGCAGCTGCTGAGGAAGTATAAGGCGAATGCGAAAAGGTGACATTGTGGAAGGCGTAGTGGAGGTGCTGCGCTTTCCGAATAAGGGCCTGTTTCATGCGGATGAGACGGAGGTAACGGTTAAAAATACCATTCCCGGTCAGAAGGTTTGCGTGCGGGTCACGAAGAAACGAAACGGACGGGCAGAGGGATGTCTTCTGGAGGTGACAGAGCATGCTCCCTGTGAGACGACACCTGCCTGCCCCAAATTCGGCACCTGCGGAGGGTGCCTTTATCTGAATCTGCGGGCGGAGGATGAGCTATCCTTAAAAGGGCAGCAGATTCGTGACCTCCTTTGTCAGGCAGATCCTACGGCTGATACGTGGTTTGAGGGAATCTTTGAAAGCCCCGTGACCGAAGAATACCGCAATAAAATGGAGCTGACCTTCGGCGACGAGACGAAGGACGGACCGCTGACCCTGGGCATGCATCGCAGAGGGTCCTTTTATGATGTAACGGATGCGGATCAGTGCCGGATTGTTGATGCGGATTTTCGGACGATCATACATGTGACGAGGCAGTACTGGGGCAGCGCCGGCGTTCCGTTTTACCACCGGATGCGGCAGGAGGGATATCTGCGCCATCTGTTGATTCGTAAGGGGATGAAGACGGGGGAGATCCTGGTGGATCTGGTGACGACCACGCAGACGTCTCTTTTGCCTTTGCCGGGAGAAGAGGCGGCCTTACTGGACGGATATGTGCAGGCGCTTCTGAGGGAAGTGTACCTCGGACGGATTACGGGTATCCTGCATACGCACAATGATTCTGTGGCGGACATTGTAGAGGATCAGGGAACGGAGATTCTCTTTGGAAAGGGCAGCTTTGAAGAGGAGCTGCTGGGGCTGCAGTTTACGGTCACTCCTTTTTCCTTCTTTCAGACCAACAGCTTCGGCGCGGAGCTCTTATATGAAACGGCGAGGAAGCTTATTGCAGAGGCAATGGAGGCGGAGAACCGCCCTGAAAAGCCGGTGATCTTTGATCTGTACTGCGGAACCGGAACGATTTCGCAGCTGATTGCGCCAGTGGCGTCCAAGGTGATTGGCGTCGAGATCGTTGAGGAAGCGGTGGAAGCGGCGAGAGAAAATGCGGTCCGCAATCATACGCCGAATTGCGAATTTATAGCTGGGGATGTGCTGAAGGTCATTGACTGCATCGAGGAGAAGCCGGATTTCATCATCTTAGATCCGCCCAGGGACGGCGTGCATCCAAAGGCTTTGCCGAAGATCCTGGCCTACGGCGTGCAGCATATTCTGTACATCTCCTGCAAGCCGACAAGCCTTGCAAGAGACCTTCCCATCATGCGAGAGTGGGGCTATGAGCCGGTGCGCGGCGTGAGCGTTAATCAATTTCCTAAGACCGCAAATGTGGAGACCGTGGTCCTGTTCAGCAAGAGCTCCGTGCAATCCACCGAAGGATAAAAGCTAAGATTAAGGTAACTGTTCAGCAACTGGTTCGCGTTGAAATGTGACAGGCGCTGAAACCGCCATGCCTGCTTGCGCAGGCACCACCACAAATAAAAATCAGCTGCTCCGTGTCTGCGACACTCCCGC
>CAVFRZ010000163.1:0-5383 GCA_963624875.1 Anaerovibrio sp. | reverse complement strand
GGTCTGCTACGATGATCTTACCGGCGCCGTGGGCCTTGCAGGAAAGGAGCGTTGTCATTCCGATGGTGCCGGCGCCCAGAATCAGAACGCTCTCGCCGACCTGTACATCGCCCTGATTAGCAGCATGGAAGCCAACGGAAAGGGGCTCGATGAGTGCGCCCTCCTTCGTGCTGACATTGTCAGGAAGCTTGAAGCAGTAATCAGCAGGGAACTCAATGAATTCCTCGTTGCAGCCAGGAACCGGAGGGGTTGCCAGGAACTGCACATCCGGGCAAAGGTTATACTTGCCTTCCTTACAGAACTCGCAGGAGCCATCGGTGATACCGGGTTCCAGGCAAACTCTGTCGCCAACCTTGAGATTCGTAACACCCTCGCCAACCTCTACGACGGTTCCGGCAGTCTCATGGCCCAGCATGTAATCATGCTCCAGATCCACAACATAAGCGCCGACGCGTCCGCTGTGATAATAGTGTACATCCGATCCGCAGATTCCAACATATTCAAGAGATACCACAACGTTTCCCTTGCAAGCCGTCGGCTTCGGAATCTCCTTAATGATCATGTTGTCCAGTCCGCGCATGAAAGCGCCCTTCATCATTTCCATCACCAATTTCCTCCTGTTAGAAATTCATCCTAGCAATGCACTTTATATGGTAATCGTTCAGAGCCAACCTGCCGCGAAAGGCCTTTTCGTCTTTCCGGCAGGTGCAGTTCTGAATCGTTACTCTTCCTCCTGCTGGGCCTGTTCGTATCGTTCATCCAGCTTCATATCATGATCCAGTGTGTTGTACATAATGCGGATTGTCATCAGCGCCGGGAACCATACCCCCAAAAACACCAGGAAAACAATCGAATACGGATACAGGATCAGCATAAGCGCCCAGTAAACACTGCGGAACGCGATTGCGCCAAGCGTAATAACCGGGTGCATCATGGTCATCAGCCAGCTGTTCTTTATCACCTGCATGAGCGTTAAATCCACCATCAGCCGCTGCGTCCACAGATAGGTTGTAATCGCCAGCACAACGACGCAGGCAATGACAACGCTGATCAGCATCATCTCCGGAAGGCGATTACCCTCGTGCAGATTCGTGACAATGTTAATCAATGCCGCTGCAAGAAGCCCGATTACCAGGCCGGGGAGAAGGCTTCCCTTCCACTCCCTCTTCAGGACCTTTTTATATCGCTCCCACCATCTTCCGGGATATCCGCGGTAGGCCATCAGTGCCGCGTCATACATCGCTGTATAAAAAGGAGCGGCAATCAAACCGCCGATTGCGCCGGACAGCAGCAGAATCTGCGGACGATCCCACATAGATCCCAGCATAAAGCCGGTCAATGCCGGAATCAGCGCGAGGACACAGATCAGATTGGTAATCAGGAGCCGAGGAAAATTGTCCACGATCACATTCCACGTATATCCTCGGGCGGAGCGATCACCCTGTTCCGCATCCAGTGTTCCGCCAAGGCTGTTGTAATCCAAACCGCCGAATAATGCCATTTCCCACGCTCCTTTCTCTTTGTTTTAGATGATATCACAGTATCTATCTGTATGTTACCCTCCGTATTTTTCATCGGCTATGCACTCCTTGCGAATTATCCTTCAAGTTATGCGATTCCTGACAGAGGCGGAAGCCAGCAAAAAGAGGCGGGGCAGATTCCAAAAGGAATCCGCCCCGCCTCCGGGATTATGTTCTTTCAGAACACCGCCGGCAATTAGTTGGCCTTGCTGTTCTGATAATAGGTGTTGTACAGATCCAGAACGTTCTGTGCATTCTGAGCCTCAAGCTCTGCAACATAAGTATCCCAATCCGTATCAACATCTGCCTGGCCCATAGCGAACTTCAGAGTCCAGGTGTTCTCTGTACTGAACAGAGGTGTTGCCCAGAGATTCAGCTGCTCCTTGTCATCCTCAGAAAGAGCGATGGTAGGATCCAGCGGACGAAGCTCTCTGTACTCGCCCTGACGCTTGTAGAAATCCTGCAGATCAGCGGAGAAGTTGGAGGTCAGAAGCTCTGCGCTGCCGCTGTACATGAAGTTGCCGCATGCAAAACCATACTTGATTCTCATATCTTCCTGATCATCGGATGTCTGTGCGATGGAAAGTCCGCCGCAGTAGTACTGAGGATTCAGAGTGTAAACGCCATCGGTAACGGTGTAGGTTCCGTCCTCACCCTCGATGCCCCACTTGGTCAGTGTCAGGCCTTCGTTGCTGTACCACAGCCAGTCGATGAAGCGCATCATCTTGATGAAGTCATCGGTTCCAAGCTGATCAAGAGCCTTTGCAGATACCATCAGGCCGCACTCCAGACGGGAGTTCTCTGCCTGGTAGTTCGTGGTTCCCTTCGGGATAACGCAGCGATAAACCTCAAAGTTACCCTCGCCGAGCTGAGAAGTAAGTCCCTCGATCTGAGAGGTGGTTGTCGCACGGTTGGTCAGAATCAGAGCTGTCTTTCCGGTGTAGAACTTGTTGTCAGCGGTTGCATCCTGCTGAGACCATGTCTCAGGATCAAGGATCTTGTTGTCAACCAGCTTCTTAACAACCTTCATGTACTCCTTGTAAGCATCGCTGGTGCCGGAGAGCTTGAACTCATCTGCATCTGTATCGAAATACAGATCAGCGCCGTTGGTGCCGTTGGAGCTCCATGTGGTGTAGATGCCATAGGTTCTGGAAATCAGGTTCAGAAGGCATCCGCCGGAGCCGTAGCCGGAATCAGAGCCGCACCATCTGTCAGACCAGATGTAATCGCCCTCGGAAACCATACCCTGCTCTACCATGTACTTCTTCACATCGATGAGGATGTCTGCGAACTCGTCCCAGGTCCAATCCTTCTCAAGAGAAGCTACATCATAGCCGGCTGCCTCAAAGAGGTCAGTACGAAGAAGCAGTGTGTAGTCCTGAAGAGATGTCTCCTTCATGCCGGGAAGACGATAGTACTTGCCATCCTCCTGCTTCAGAGTGCTGACATCCGACTCCATGTTGTAGTCGTTGTAGAAGCTTGTGTAGTTGGGCATGTACTGAACATAATCAGATACCGGAACTACGCCGCCGCCGTTTACATAGCTGGACTCATCATAAACCTTCGGGATGATCATCGGAGCCTCGCCGGAGTTGATGGCAAGAGAAACCTTCTGAGAGTAATCCGCGTTGTTTACAATGGTCAGATCCAGGTGAACGTTGGTTGCCTGCTCGATGGCCCAGAAAACGCCGCCCTCTTCGCTCCAGGCATCCTGGATCGGATATGCGTCGTTGTCGTTAAAGAACATCGTGTAGGTTACCGGCTCCTCGGAGTAGAACTGAGAGCCATAGGTGTAGCCATCTGCCTGGTATACACCGTTCTCGTCTGCAACCGCCTCTTCAACGGTCTCTGCAGAAGACTCTGCTGCTGCATCGGTAGAAGCTGCAGAATCAGAAGATGACGAGCTGCTTCCGCAGCCAGCCAGCATGGATGCAGCCATGGTAGCCGCAAGCACTGCACTAATGAGTTTCTTTTTCATGTTTCCTCCTTTGTTCATGAAACTCAGGGACCACAACTCATTATTATGATCCCCCCTATATATAAAAGCCTCCCCTAAGAAGCCTTCATATCGTTCCAGTCAAACCAAATCCGGTGCATTTTCTCGTACCGGTCTTTGTCCCCATGATCTCCATCAGCCCTTTACGCCGCCCAGCATCATGCCGGCCACGAAATACTTCTGGATAAAAGGATATACGCAGATGATCGGTGCTGCTGTCAGTACCATTGCGCAGGACTTGATGTTCGCTGCAATGGTCATGGCCTCTCCGGCATCCTCTGCAGAGCCGCTGGAGGTCGAGATCAGTGTGCGCAGGTAATAGGCCACCGGCCACTTGCTCTGGGTGTCCAGGTACAGGAACGCATCAAACCAGTCATTCCAGTACTGAACCAGGTAAAACAGTGTCATTGTTGCCAGAATCGGCTTCGACATCGGCAGCGCCACATGGATGAAAGCGCCAAACCGAGACAGTCCGTCGATCTCACCGGCCTCCTCCAGTTCCTTCGGAACCGATTCAAAGAAGGAACGCATGAGGATAACATAATAAGTAGAAACGACACCCGGCAGGATGAAGGAAGCGATTGTGTCCTTCAGTCCAAGAGTTACCATCAGGATGTAGTTCGGGATCATGCCGCCGGCAAAATACATTGTGAAAATGATAAACGGTCCGACAAACTTATTCCCCCGAAGCTCCGGCTTGGAAAGCGGATAAGCCAGGAGGCTCGACAGAACCAGTGCCGAGATGGTACCGATCACGGCATAAATCAATGTGTTCGCATAGTCCGGAAGGAATACGCCGCTCTTAAGTACGTACGCATAGGTATCAATGCTAAAGCCAACCGGAATGATTCCGACCTCACCTGCAACAATTGCCTCCGTAGAGGAGAAGGACTGCGCAATCAGATAGAGGAACGGATACAGCATGGCAATGCAGACAATGCCGACCAGGATATCATTAAAAATCATGAAGGCGCGATAGCTGCCCGACACGATCATGCGGGAGCCTTCCGGCGCATCTTTAATCTTAGCCATTTTCTAACTCTCCTTTCCTTCTGAATTAGTACAGTCCGCTGCCGGTAGCCTTCTTTGAGAAGACATTGGCTGCCGTCAAAAGGACGATATTGATCAATCCCTGGAACAGGCCAACGGCTGTTGCATAGCTGTAGTTACCGGATCCAAGACCCATACGATATACATAGGTAGCAATGATATCTGCTGTCTCGTAGGTTGTCGGCTGGTACAGAAGGAAGACCTTCTCAAAAGCAGCTGAACCACACAGAGATCCGATGTTCAGGATCAGGAGTGTCATGATCGTCGGCAGGATTCCAGGAATGGTTACATGCCAGATCTGCTGGAAGCGGTTTGCTCCGTCAAGGCTTGCTGCCTCATAAAGCTCCGGATTAATTCCGGACATTGCTGCCAGGTACAGGATGGTGCCCCAGCCAAGGCCCTGCCATACACCGGATACAACGAAGATTGTCGTGAACCACTCCGGCAGAGAGATGAACTGGATTGCCTCGCCGCCCAGCGAAATGATCAGATGGTTGATCGGGCCGCTGGTGGAAAGAAGCTCTCGGATCATGCCGGCCACAATGACCATGGAAATGAAGTGCGGCAGATAGGAAATGGTCTGCACCAGCTTCTTATAATGTACGTTCTTAATCTCGTTCAGCAGGATTGCGAAGATAATGGTGATCGGGAAGCTGACAACCAGGTACTTGATATTCAGTGCCAGGGTGTTCCGGAATGCTCTCCAGAAGTTCGTATCCTTTATGAACTGATTGAAATACTTCAGACCGCTCCACTCATCGCCGAAGATACTGCTGCCGGCGCGGTAACGACGGAACGCAATGATATTGCCGACCAT
>CAVFRZ010000162.1:0-5401 GCA_963624875.1 Anaerovibrio sp. | reverse complement strand
TCCCCGCTTACATACGAGGCGAAAGCCGGTCTCCCCGTCAAACACGCCGCCAACAGCCGCCGCGACAAGTTCGCCGAGGGAAAAGCCCGCGACCATCTTCGCAATGACTCCCTTTTCCAGCAGAACACTTGCCGTTGCCAGCTCCATTGCATATAGACACGGCTGCGTGTTTTTGGTCTCCCGGAGCTCATCCTCCGTTCCTTCAAAGCACTGACGCAAAGTCCCCGGACGGATTCTCTCGCACCCATCAAAAACACGTTTAGCGGCCGGATATTTCTCATAAAGCTCCCTTCCCATGCCGGGAAACTGATCGCCCTGGCCGGAAAAAACAAATGCTATGTTATCCATTTCGCTGCTCCAAGGAGGATCGACTCGGCCTCCTCCATAACCTCCTTCACGATTTCGGCTGCCGGCTGTTCTTTCTTAACCATGGCAGCAACCTGCCCCGAGAGGAAGCACCCCTTTTGCGTATCTCCCTCCTGAACGGCCAGCCGGAAGGCTCCCGATGCCATTTCCTTTAATGATTCGTCCGATGCCCCTGCGTATTCCGCGCTGGAATACGCTCTGGAAAATTCGGTGCGCAGACTACGGACAGGATGTCCCGTGCGCTTGCCCGTTACCATCGTGCAAAGATCAGAGGCCTTGAGAATCTTCTCTTTATATACAGGGTGGATGGTGCATTCATTGGCACTCAGAAATCGCGTTCCCATCTGAACACCTTGTGCGCCGAGCATAAACGCTGCAGCTGCTCCTCTGCCGTCCGCAATACCGCCTGCCGCAATGACCGGCAGTTCCACCGCATCACAAACCTGCGGCATCAGCACCATCGTTGTAAGCTCTCCTACATGACCGCCGCTCTCTGTGCCTTCGGCAATGAGTGCCGAAGCGCCGAGGCGAGCCATCAGCCTTGCCATTCCGACGGATGCGACTACCGGAATCACTTTAATCCCTGCGGCGATCCATTCCTTAATATACGCAGAAGGATTACCGGCGCCGGTAGTTACCACATCAACCTTTTCTTCTATGACAACCCGTGCCACCTCATCTGCATGAGGACTCAACAGCATGATATTGACACCAATTGGCTTTCCGGTAATGCCGCGTGCGATCCGAATCTGCTCCCGGACATAGTCACCGGAAGCATTTCCGGCCGCAATAATGCCAAGACCGCCGCCTTCTGACACGGCCGCGGCCAGTCTTCCATCCGCGATCCAGGCCATACCTCCCTGAAAAACCGGATAGTCGATACCCAGCATCTCGCAAATTGTCGTTCTGATCATAGTGTTCAGCCCTTTTTACTCTGGATAAATTTGTCCAGATCATCGATGGTCTCCACCTTCTGATCCAGTTCGATTTCAATGCCGATTTCATCCTCCAGGCTCATAAGAAGCTCCACCGTATCAAGTGAGTCGATGCCAAGATCAGAGAACTTACTCTCCGGCCTCACATCCGAAACATTACAACCTGTACGTTCCGAAACAATTTTTGCAATAGCATCAAAGTACATAATCAATACCTCCAAAATAGATGTTTACGTGATCTTTATTGCTTTCTGCCGCTCAGTATACGAGCCGAACGTTCCGTCAAAGAAGCGGCGCCGTTCCCCCGGCGTTCCTTCGCAGGCAAATGTATCGAAAAAAAGAATTTCTTCAGACTCAAAAGGGCACCAGTCTGTTAAGACTGATGCCCTAAAACCATTGGAATTCCTCTGAAAATGTATGCTATTCTAAGGGAATGATATGAAAGGACGTACAATACACAAAGATTTCGGCCAATGCCATCGAACGGGCAGAACAGCTCAAGACGATTTAAGCGGCGCTTTGCTGCGTCCTTGCTGACGTAACGATCCACGCACTCAAAGCATTCCTGGCTTTGCAATGTTCTAAGCACTATGCAGCCTGATTGAGACAAAAAAATCCCCCGCTGGCTTCCCAACGAGGTATTAAAGATCATATCGTTTTAACTTGAAAACTATTATTCTCGACAAATTCAAATGCTTCCGGCGGTTTTGTCATCCACAAACGTGAATAATCCAGCTTATGACGCTCAAGCATAGAACGACAATCTTTTGTTTTCATCTTAGAAAAGTCCGTCTTGAAATTTTTCACGCTCCCGCTCTTGGTCAGTTCCATCGCGGTTCGCGCATCTGTGCACCGAACCAGCTCATCCTCCAAATTCAAAACCTGTGGCAGAAAAACAATTTTCAGTTTTCCGCAATATCGGGTAAGAAGTTCCAGATTCTTTTTAAAGTTTGCTGTCTGTGGCACATCGGTATCAAATACCAATACCACAGTCGTTCCAGCCTGAATAGCTAACATCTGTGATTTTGGAATCAAATTCTGTACCACGTTGAACACTTTCACCTTCCCGGGAATCAATCTTTCCGGCGCCTCCTTCAACGCCGCAATCAATTGCTGTTCACAAGGTCCTTCTACATAATAGATGCACTTATTGTTCATCTGCCCACCCCATTTCCAATTCGTCCAAAAGCGAATCCTGTGGTAGCGAGGCAAACACATCATTTTCTACCGCGCAGCGCAAAGAATCTGTATTGCGTTTCAGTACGTCCGATGCTGAAACAGCAGAAACCTGATATGCTCCTTCCTCCAGATGTTTGCGCAAGAATACATAGCTGTGCTTCGGCAGGTTCAAATCCAGCATATCTGTATTATGCGTTGTAAAAATCAACTGTTCATCAGCTCCGATGCGATCCAGCATTATACCGAAAATTCTTTTCTCGATATCGCTCTGAATATAAGAGAAATGTTCATCGCAATAATAGAAACTGCTTTCTTTTGTCGCCATTGCAGCAAGGAACATTGCGACATCAATTCCTTCTGCTGTACCACTGGACAGTATCTCTCGGTTCAGCAACTTACCTTCCTGAATAATGATTTCAGTTCCACCGCGCCGAATAATAAAAGTGTCTTTCAGATCTTTCGACAGGCTGACGTCCTGTAATGTCGGATCAAGAGTTCCGATAACAGCACTCAATGTCTTCAACAAAACATTTCTATTCGCGCCCGTAAGCTTCAAAGATTTCTCTATTTCCGGATATGAAAAACGATAGCGGACAGCACCTATCAGCTTCTTAAGCGAGGTCGCAGCTCTGGTTGCCTCTGCCGTTTGATCATTCAACTTCTTTACGCATTTTTCATACGAATCCATCGTATCAATATCTGCGGTCTGATACTGGATTTCAATCTCCTGATTAGCAACATCAATCTGTGCCGACAACCGCTGCAGACGATAATCTCCATTCACAAAATCAATACTGAAAAAGCCCTTATCACTTGCAACCATTTCAAAAAGCGGTGTAGGATTTCCATCTTCCATATATTCAAAAATGCGAAGCAATGCCTTTCCAAGACTGGTCTTTCCCGTCGCATTCGCTCCCATAAGAATGACCGCTTTTTTATAGCGAAACCGCTCTCTCCCTTTCAGGTATTCCTGATCGATAATCGAATTCACAATCTTTTTGGGATAGCTGAAATTGATATGGAAATCAGCAAATCCGTAAATCCCCTTTAGCGCAAGATCTAATACGATCATGTCAGAGCCTCCAATCATTAGTTCGTTATAAGCGAACTAATGATATCGTATTTCAAAAAACATTTCAAGAACAACAGTATCCCCTATCCAACAGGTTCTGATAGAAATCCAGCATCCGTGTTTCCGTCAAATATCTTTCCATGGTCATCCTCACGCTTTTAAAAATGGCAGCTCTGGCAGGCAGTTTTCTTCCATGATCGAGCACAGCATCGTCGAAAAGCCTTCCGGATCACGGATCTGGAACTGCATGTGGTTATAGCCCTCAAACACTGGGTAATTGCCCTGTGGATACGCTTGCATGACTGCATCGCGGTACTTATGGTGCTCCTCGATGCTGCCAAACTCAAAATAAATGCGCTCTTGCAGCTCCTCGGGCAGTGACGGGAACGGCTTATCCTCCAGGCTGTCTGCCAGCTGGCGTCGGAGATTTCCATAGGTTAGGCCCTTTCCGGCAGCGATAAAATACGGCTTTATCGCCTCGTCATCACACCAGAGTATCTTCCCCAGTGTTTTTCCTTTTGACCAGTACAGGCTTTTTATGGCGAGATACAGAAATGGCGTCATGATGCGCCGAGTAACTTTTCCAATCTGGGCAAACTGCCCGCCGTCGAAGAAAACGTGATCAACAGGTTTTTCAGTGCTTGCAAGAAATGCCGTGGCTAAATCTGCTCCTATCGAGGACGCGACGACCAGAGCAAGCCGCTCCACGCCATTTTTCCATAGGAACTCCTCGACCTGCTGCACTTCGTCGGCTTTGCTGATGTAGTGCTGTCCCTCGCAGTAGACCGTCGATGTTGGCATAATGCAGAAATAGCGTTCTTGCAAATATTTTGTCACCGGCATACTGCTGTCTCCCGTCACGCCCATGGCGTGGAAAAACAGCACAGCAGGCTTCTCTTTATTCCCTATAGTTTTGAATTGCATAAATCACACCCTCTTTCATATCAGTATAACGCTCCACGCACTCAAAGCGGCTATAACGGCAAACACTGGAATGCCCCGCACGAAGGAGCCGATGTGCTTGGATGGGTCTTGGTAAATTCCCTCCATCCATTCTTTTATTGCTGTCTTCATTCGGTGGTCGATATCCTCCCGCGTCCGGAGGCACTCCTTCGGGTGCTCTCTTGCGGAGAGAAATGCTCTGCCGATGAGAAAATCGGGGAATACGGGGATGATCTGCCGGAGCATGGACTCGGGAAAAGCGTAATGCGTACCGTACTCATAGACCACAGCATCGCAGGTGCAGTCGTGCCCCCGAGCCTTTAGCCGTTCATCCATGCGGCGGATATAGCGTGCTGTGGGCCAGAGGCAGTCGTCCTCGCAGCCGATGAGCAATAGATGACCACGGATATTCTCAACGGGGATCATGACCTCATCGGTTAACGGAGTCTTCGCCTCCGTGTCATTAAACACCTTTCTCGCGGCAAGCATATTGCCGGAGCCTTTTGTCTCCTCCTGCACCGTGTGCCAGTAGTCGGGATGCTGATAGGCATAATCCACATAGGGAAGGGGCTTTCCCTCCCATGTGAGCATGGATTCGCCGCCAACCGGCCACTCCTTGCAGTCGTCGCGCTTTCCCTGTGCAAAGCCCTGCAAAACATAATCACAAGGCGCAACGGCTATGGTCAGAGTAATATCCTGAAACCTTGCCGCTGCCGTCAGCGCGGGAATGGTCGTGATCGACGCACTAAGAACTCCGAGCCTTCGGTTGCCCTGACCTTTCAGAAATTCGATTGCAGCCTCAACTCTTTCGAGCGGGAAGCTGTGATAGCCCGCTTCTTCCTTATCGGGGCCGAGACTTAAAACATTCACGCCCTGCCTTACCAACCATTTTGACACACCCTTCGTC
>CAVFRZ010000161.1:0-5406 GCA_963624875.1 Anaerovibrio sp. | reverse complement strand
ACTGTACTCATAGAGCTTGGCTCGGAATACCTGCGCATCGCAGCCTTTTCGTATCTGCTCACAGGAATCTCACAGTGCTATCTCGTGGTAATGAAAATCAGCGACCACGCAAGGACAACGGCACTTGTCAGTTCCGCCACCGTCTGCCTCAACATCGCACTGAACGCCGTTCTGATTTACGGTCTTTTCGGCTTCCCATCGCTGGACGTGCGCGGAGCTGCAGCTGCAACGCTGATCTCCCGTATCATTGAGCTTGCTGCCTCGGTCATCATCTCCTTCCGGCCCGGATATCTTCGCCCGAGCCTTCGGCAGCTCTTTCACAGGAACGCACAGCTTAGCCAGGATTTTCGTAAATGCGTCACCCCGCTTCTGGGTGCTTCGTTAGTGTGGGGAATCGGCTTTACCTCCTATTCCTCATTCATGGGACATCTCGGAACGGATGCTGCAGCTGCCAACTCCGTCGCTGCTGTGGTGCGTGATGTGATCTGCTGTGCAAGCGCGGGTATTTCCGGTGCCGCCGGCATCATTGTCGGCAATGAGCTGGGAGCGGGAAACCTGGAACGCGGCAAGTTATACGGAATTCGTCTGTTAAAGATTTCGCTTTTTTGCGGTATAGCTATGCAGCTTCTGATGTGCGCCGCCGCTCCGCTTATTCTGCACTTTGTAAAGCTGACACCGGCAGCTGCCGGATATCTGAAGGGTATGTTCTTTGTGATCGCGGTCTACATGATCGGCCGGGCCATCAATGACGTCACCATCAACGGGATTTTCGGTGCCGGCGGCGATACGCTGTTCGACATGTACAGCCTGGTGGTCTGCATGTGGCTGATTGCCATACCTCTGGCTGTTGCAGGAACCTACTTCTTCCACTGGCCGGTGGTTCTTATTTATGCCTGCACCTGCATTGATGAAGTCGGAAAGCTCCCCTGGGTTCTGTATCATTTCCGCAAATACCGCTGGGTCAAGGATCTGACCAGATGACCGAATCCCTCGGACTAATCGTTCAAACCTCGTGATATGGATCATCCTTTCTTTTTCGAATGATACGGGAAAGGGTGATCCATTGTTTTTCCTATTGCTGCGCCTATAATGAAGATTATTGGTATGATTTAATTCGTGAGCAACGTAGACGTAACTGTTTATGCTTACTCTGAGAAGGAGGTTCTATGAGCTTTAAGAATTCAAAGGTCGCAATTGTAGGCGTTGGCAACGTCGGTGCAACGACTGCCTATACCATTGTCAACCAGGGGCTTTGCGAGGAGATTGTTCTCATCGATGTGAATAAGGACAAGGCCTATGCAGAGGCGCTTGACATGGAACATTCCATCTATTTCATGAATCGCAATATCCAGGTAAAGGCCGGGGATTACTCCGACTGCACCGATGCTGATATTGTTATCATCACAGCCTCTGCCCCCATGCCCAAGGACTCGCACAACCGTCTGGAAATGCTGCAGCCCAGCATGCGGATCATGAAGAGCATTGTGGAATCGGTGATGAAGAGCGGCTTCAACGGCATCTTTCTCGTTGTATCCAATCCGGTGGACATTATGACGTATTACGTCTGGCGCCTCTCCGGCCTTCCGAAAAGCCGCGTAATCGGCAGCGGAACCACGTTGGATACTGCCCGCCTTTGCTGCGAGCTTTCGAGCATGTATTCTCTGGACGCCAAGAGCGTCGAGGCATTCGTCTGCGGCGAGCACGGCGACAGTGAGTTTGTCTCCTGGAGCTCTGCGACCATCGGCGGCAAGCAGCTGGACGATGTCATGGAGGACAATGCCGACCGCACCAAGAATAAGACAAAGGACGACCTTCTGAAGGAAACCGCACAGGCCGGCTGGGATATTTTCAACCGCAAGGGCAATACCTGCTACGGCATCGCCGCCTCGACGGCGGCCATCGCCAAATCCATTTTGTTTAACGAGAACCGGATCTACCCGGTGTCGGTTTGCCTAAACGGCCAGTACGGGTTGGAGGGCGTATTCCTGAGTCTGCCGACCATCATTGACAAAACAGGCGCCCGGGAAATTGTTGCCATCAAGCTAAAAGAAGATGAAGAGGCTGCTCTTAAAAAATCCGCCTCGGTTCTTCTTCCCTTCTACAAGGAGCTGCTGTAAGCCGTTTCTCCTTTCCGGTCTTTCCTGTAACAGTAAGGTCCCGCTCCGGATACTGCTCCGGACCGGGACCTTTTTCATGTTATCATGTTGCCGGGGAATTTATTGCTTTGCAGTGCAAATCCAGCGCGGAAAGCGTTTTAATCAGCGTTTCCCTGAACAGGCGATGCGGGTCAGACAGAATGCACACGCAGGGCCCGCATGGCGTTTAATACTGCAAGAATCATCACTCCGACATCCGCAAAAATAGCGGCCCACATGTCAGCGATGCCCAGTGCCCCCAGTGCAAGGCAGGCAAACTTAATCACAAGAGCAAAGACAATGTTCTGATATACAATGCCGATGCACTTGCGGGAAATGCGGATGGCCTTTGCGATCTTCATCGGATCATCATCCATCAGCACCACATCGGCCGCCTCTATGGCAGCGTCCGATCCCATAGCGCCCATGGCGATACCGATATCCGCTCTCGTCAGAACCGGTGCATCGTTGATGCCGTCTCCCACGAAGGCCAGCTTGTCCTTGTCACCTTCCCCCGCAAGAAGCTCTTCTACCTTTGAAACCTTATCGGCAGGCAGAAGCTCACTGCATACCGTATGGATGCCGAGTTCACCGGCCACCTGTTCTGCCACAGCTCTTGCATCGCCGGTCAGCATCACCGTCTGCCGAACTCCTGCATGCTGCAGCGATGCGATGGCTTCCTTCGCGTGCGGCTTTACAACATCCGATATCACGATGTGTCCGGCGTACCGGCCGTCCAATGCCACATATAAAATGGTTCCGATGCCGGAGCACGCCTCACAGGCTACGCCCTCCAACTCCATCAGCCTTTGGTTTCCGACAGCCACCTTGTGTCCATCCACCCGTGCACGAACACCCTTTCCGCTGATCTCCTCTATCCCTGTCACACGGCTTCTGTCAATTTCCTTTCCATAGGCCTTTTGAAGGCTCTTGCTGATCGGATGCGAGGACGCACATTCTGCCATCGCCGCATATGCAATCAGCTCCTCTTCCGGAATTTCACTATGATGAATACCGGTCACCTCAAAAACGCCCTCCGTCAGCGTCCCGGTTTTATCAAAAACAACGCAGCGCACCTGCGAAAGAAGCTCCAGATAATTGGAACCTTTAATCAGGATTCCCTCCTTGCTGGCTCCGCCAAGTCCTGCAAAAAAGCTCAGCGGAATCGAAATCACCAGCGCACAGGGGCAGGAAATTACAAGGAATGTCAGCGCACGATAGATCCAGGTTCCCCAGTCTCCGGACATTCCCAAAAGAAGCCGAACCACCGGAGGCAGCACCGCCAGTGCCAGCGCGCCATAGCAAACCGCCGGTGTATAAATCCTTGCAAACCGGGAGATGAACGCCTCTGATCTGGACTTATGCGAACTGGAATCCTCTACCAGCTCCAGAATTCTGGAGACCGTCGACTCTCCGAATTCCTTGGTCGTCTGCACCTTCAGAACCCCCGTCAGGTTGATGCAGCCGCTGATGATCTCATCACCGCTCTTTACATCCCTCGGGAGGCTCTCCCCCGTCAGCGCACTGGTGTTCAGCGACGAGACTCCCTCCCGCACGATGCCGTCAATCGGCACCTTCTCCCCCGGCTGTACGACAATGATTGTACCTGTCGCCACTTCGTCCGGATCCACCTTCTCCAGCGCACCGTTATTCTCCACATTTGCATAGTCCGGACGAATATCCATCAATGCGCTGATATTCCTGCGGCTTTTTCCCACCGCATAGCCCTGGAACAGTTCGCCGATCTGATAAAAGAGCATAACGGCAATTGCCTCGTTGTAATCGCCGCTCCTTTCATAGATTGCCAGTGCAAATGCCCCAATTGTCGCCACCGCCATCAGGAAATTCTCATCAAACATGCGGCGGTTCCGGATTCCTTTTCCGGCCTTCTGCAGAATGTCATATCCGATGACGAGGTAGGCTGCAAGATACAGCACCAGTCGCACAATCCCTGCCACCGGCAGTAAATTCCACGCAATCAGCATCACTGCCGCAAGCAGAATTCGCTTCAGCATTTTCTTTTGCTTTTTACTCATTGCTTCGTCTCTCCTCAGATTTGTCCCAATAATTAAGTATTCGTTTAATCGTTGAGGTTAATAAAACGCTCCGTCCGCCTCAGCCTTCGGAGCGTTCATATTCACAATTCAATCTCACAATCGGGCTCGACCTTCTTGCATGCCTTCAGAACATCATTCATCACAGCCTTCGCATCTGCACCCTCGGCAAATTCAACGATCATCTTCTGTGTCATGAAGTTCACCGTCGCATTGGCAACCCCCGCCGTCTTCTTCGTCTCTTCCTCCATCAGATTCGCACAGTTTGCACAGTCAACCTCAATCTTATAGGTTTTTTTCATATCTGCTCCCTTCATCAATTGTTCAATGATTAAGTAATTGTTTAATCGTTATGTTTGCAGTATAATCCTCACTATAATCGTTTGTCAATCACTTCCGCAGAGAAGTTTTATGCGGAGCCTTTTGGAGATTATGATATGGATTCTTATGTACTTCCCCATCCGCACGGAGAAACCGTAAATGTTCCGAAGATCAAGGAAGAGGTCACTCGCATTGAAGACTTTCAGGCCATCGCCGATGTATTTAAACAGCTCGGCGATCCCAACCGGGTCCGCATCTTCTGGATTCTGTGCCACTGCGAGGAATGCGTTCTGGATCTTGCCTCGATGCTGGATATGTCCAGCCCTGCCGTTTCTCATCATCTGCGTCCCCTTCGCAACAGCGGCCTTGTAACCAGTCACCGCGAGGGGAAGGAGGTTTATTACCGCGCCGCCGATACGCAGCAGGCCCGGCTCCTCCATCAGATGATTGAGCAGGTGATGCAGATTACGTGTCCGAATTAAAGAAACACTGATAAAGCGTTTTCCACGCCGAATTTGTACCCTGACCGCCTGCTCACGAGAGCATCGGCACAGATAAAAGTCGGTTTGCTATAGACTGCATCTATGGCAAACCGCAGATTATATATATTATTCAATGATGATTTTCCCCTCTATAATAACCCGCATCGACGTTACCCCAAAATCAATGTGAGTATGAAAAGAGGATAAATCCCATGAGTAAATCGCTTGCTACACCCTTTCGTTATGATTTCGTCGGCAGCTTTCTTCGCCCGGATGAGTTGAAAAAGGCAAGACGTCAGTTCGAAGCCGGCTCCATAGACGCCGCAGCTCTGAAGGAAGTGGAGGACCGCTGCATCCTGGATCTGATTGCCAAGCAGAAAAAGGCCGGATACCACGTTCCGACCGACGGAGAGT
>CAVFRZ010000160.1:0-5419 GCA_963624875.1 Anaerovibrio sp. | reverse complement strand
TACGAAAGAGGAATACGAGCAGATCATGCAGCAGCTGGAGAGGCGGATCTGTCAGCTTGCGGAGGACATTCTGGAGGGAAGAACCGATGCAAGACCGGTCCGGTATGACACCAATACGACGGCCTGCACGTACTGCCCTTACCGGGATGCCTGCGGCTTTGACCGCAGAATTCCGGGGTATGACTACAGGGATCCGCAGGAGCAGGGATAATACTATGGCGATTGAATTTACTGATCAGCAGCAGAAAATATTAAACGCAAGAGGCCACAATATTCTGGTCTCCGCGGCGGCAGGCAGCGGCAAGACGGCGGTTCTTGTGGAACGCATTGTCCGGATGGTCAGCGAAGGGGAGCATCCGATGGATATCGATCGCCTTCTCGTGGTGACCTTCACAAGAGCTGCAGCCGCCCAGATGCGCGAACGCATCGCGAGGGCGATCGCTGAGCGCATTGCAAAGGCGCCCCATGACCGCCATCTGCAGAGGCAGGAGACACTGCTGCATCACGCGCAGATTACAACCATCGACAGTTTCTGCAGCTTCCTGTTGCGCAACCATTTCAGCGAAATTGAGCTGGATCCGGGATTTCGTCAGATGGATGAAACGCAAAGCCGGCTTCTGAAAAAGGATGTTATGAAACGGTTCCTGGAGGAGTGCTACGCTGAAAAGGCTCCGGCGTTCCTTGCCTGTGTGGAGTGCTTCTGCCCCGGGAAAAGCGATGGAGAGCTCGAAAAACTGATCGAAAAGCTTCATTCGGCATCGGAGGCGCAGCCGTTTCCCGAAGAGTGGCTAAAAGCTCGGAAAGCGGACTATGATGTGCCGAATGTGGAGAGTCTGCTGGCTATGCCCTGGTACCGGGAGCTTCTGATGGATACAGTTCAGAATCTGCCGGAGCTTGGGCAGATTCATCAGGCAATGCACCGGCTTGCGGCAGAACCGGACGGACCGTATCCGTATCTGGAGCAGAATGAAAAGGAGTCGGCAGAGCTTTTCGGGCATCTGGAAAAGGAAGCCATGCGGCTGCGCGGGCTCCTTACAGCGGATGGAACGCCGGAGGAGACGGCAGAAAGAACCAGTGAGGCCGGAAATGAACTGCAGCGCCTCCTTGGCTATTCCTTTGACAGGATTCCCACGATTCGGAAAATCGGCGAGACCGGAATCAATCCGAAGAAAAAGGAAAAGTACTCTAAACTGCGTTCAACGCTGAAGGATCGCATGACGCGGCTGGCGGAGAACATCGGGGAGGATCCGGAAGATGTTCTGGTCCGGATGCAGATGGTGAAGGAGCCGGCGAAAACGCTGGTGGATCTGACACTTGGCTATCGACGCCTTTTGTGGGAGGTGAAAAAGGAGAAAAATCAGATTGATTTTTCGGATCTGGAGCACCTGGCACTGCAGATTCTCGTAAAGCGGGAGGACGATGGTACCATCTGCCTGCGGCCGGCGGCGCAGGAGCTGGCGTCCTATTATGATGAAATCCTGATTGATGAATACCAAGACAGCAATGATGTGCAGGAGCTTTTGCTCTCGGCTGTGGCAGGAGAGAAGAATTGCGGCTTTGCCTGTGAAAAAGGGGAGCTCCGGGAACGGTACGCGCGGTTCATGGTGGGCGATGTCAAGCAGAGCATTTACCGCTTCCGAAATGCGCGCCCGGAAATCTTCGAGGAGAAATTTGACACCTACGCCTTTGACGACGCGCAGACGCAGCGAATTGATCTGGATCAGAACTTTCGGTCCAGGAAGGAGGTCCTGGACGCAGCCAACGGCATCTGCGGAAAGCTCATGCGGCGGGAAATCGGCGGCGTAGAATATGATGAAACGGTATCCTTAAAGCCGGGAGCGCGGTATCCGGAAGCGGAGCATGAGGAGGCTGGGCAAGATTACGTGCAGGGGGAGACGAGGAATCCTTACCAGGCGGAGCTCCTGCTGGTAGATGACGGTGCGCCGGCGGAAAAGGAGCAGGCGGCAGAAGCGGAGCAGACCTCGGAATCCGAGTCCGGAGCTGATGAGAAAAAGACGCAGGGGCGAGCCTTTGGAGAAGCGGAGGCGGAGGAGACTGCGGAGGACGAAGTGGCGGCACTTTCCCGGGCCAAAAAAGAAGCACTCGCGGTCGCCCAGCGGATTCGAAGCCTTATGTCACAGATGAAGGTGACGGATGAGGAGAGCGGGATGCTGCGGCCGCTGCGCTACGGGGATATCGTTCTTTTGCTGCGGTCCACCGCGGGCAAACAGGATGCGTTTCGGGAAATCTTCGAGAAGGAGGGAATCCCTCTCTATATGGAGTACAAGGGAGGGTATTTTGCGGCAGAGGAAATCCGAATGGTTCTGCAGCTTCTGCGGGTGATTGATAATCCCAGGCAGGATATTCCCTTTTACGGAATGCTGCGCGGCTTTTTTGGCGGCTTTACGCAGGATGAAATCGGAGAGCTGCGGGCGATTTATCCGGAGGACAAGGAGAAGCTCCTATGCGACTGCGTTGTGGCAGCGGCAGAAGGAGAAAACGTGGATGCGGCACTGGCGGACAAGTGCCGAAAACTGATTGACTGGATTAGTCATTACAGGGAGCGGATGACGCTGATGCCGGTTCATGAGCTGATTGGGGAGCTGGTGCGTGGGAGCGGATACGAGAATTATGTCCGCGCATTGCCTGCAGGTGAAAAGAGGGCGGCGAATTTAAAGTCGCTTCTCGTAAAGGCGGTTGCCTTTGAACAGGGAGGCAATGCGGGGCTGTTCCGGTTTCTCCGCTACATTGATCAGATGCATGCCTTTGACGTGGATCTGGGAGAGGCGAATACACTGAATGAGCATGCCGATGTTGTACGAATGACGACAATCCATAAGAGCAAGGGGCTGGAGTATCCGGTCTGCATTGTCTGCGGACTGGGATCCGGGCATGTGTTTAACAGGGATCTGTCCGGAAGCCTTCTGCTGGATGAGGACCTGGGAATGGGGATCAGCTATGCGCAGCCGGAGCTCCATACACGGGTTGGAACGCTGCGCCGGCGCGCAGTGGCGGAGAAAATTACAAGAGCGTCTCTGGGCGAGGAGCTGCGGGTTCTGTATGTTGCGATGACGCGGGCAAAGGAAAAGCTGATTTTGTGCGGATACACGAGGGATGCCGATAAGCTCCTGGAAAAGGCATACATGCAGCTGTCTTCTGTGCAGCTTCCTGCGGAGCACCTGCCGGTTTCAATGATCCGCGAGGCGAATGGGTTCCTGCCATTGATTCTGGAGAGCATAGGGGCTCTGAAGGCAGAAGGGAAGGAGCCGGTCCGTACGGAGCTGGTATCTATCTCGGATCTGGCGCTTTCCGAGGCGGAAAATCAGCTGACGCAGGGGATTCTTCTGAAAACGCTGGAGCAAATTGAGGAGGCCGGGCAGGAAAAGCTGCCTGATCCTGCGCTGGCGGAGGCTCTGCAGCGACATTTGGAATACAGGTATCCGTATGAGAATCTGCAAGGACTGTTTACGAAGACGACGGTTTCGGAGCTGAAGCGAACGTCAATGCTGGAGGAGAGTGAACGGAAGGCACCGGGAGAAGGCGCGGCAGAGCTTTATCCGGAGATAACGCTTGTCGCGGCAGATACGGAAGAGTCGGAAAGAGAAGGAAAGGCGCAGAATGAGCAGGATCTCCTTCCGGTTCCGCGGTTTGCAATGGAGAGTGAGAACGTGCAGAAGCTTTCCGGCGCGGCGCGAGGCACTGCCATTCACCGGATGTGCGAGAAGATTGATTACTGTTCCTGGAGCAGTCCGGAAACGGTGACAGCGACGCAATTCCGAAGCCGAGTGGAGGAGCTTTTGGCAGATGGAACATTACCTGCGGAATACGGACCGGTGCTGACGCCTTCTGTTTTCCTTCCATTTCTGAAAACCGATGTGGCGGGGAGGATGGCTGCTGCTGCGGAGCATGGAACTCTTCGAAGGGAACAGCCCTTTGTTATGGGGATCCCTGCAAGTCAGATGGACCCCGCATTCCCGGATGAGGAAACGGTTCTTATTCAGGGTATTATGGATGCCTTCTTTATAGAAGGAACGGGAGATGAGCGGCATTGCATTCTGCTGGATTACAAGACCGATTGGGTGAAGACCGGAGATGAGCTGCGGGAGCGCTACCGCAAGCAGATGCAGATCTACGCGCAGGCATTGGAGAATATGCTGCGGATACCGGTTACGGAGAAAATATTGTACTCCTTCCATCTGAGGGAGTGCCTTTGGGTATGAAAACCAAAAGGAAGCCGGACATGTCTGTGGGGACAAGCCTGCGGCTGCAGAATCCGGTGAACAAGGGAAACGGCGAAAGAGGGACGGATGGAAAAAGAGCTGCTGCTAAAGCGTGCAGGTGAACTGGCCGGGCGCGCCTATCAAAATGGCTATGTGACACATACAGACTTTCTGACGGAGGGAGAGAGGGCGGATTTTCTCTCTGCGGCAGCCGGCGGGAAGAGACAGAATACCGGCGTTTATAAGGGAACAGAGTGGGTGCTGCACGGAGGTTGGGAGGAAGCGGAGCGAAGCGTTTTGTATTTTCTTCCGGATTATATGGATGCGGAGGATTTCCTGCGGCAGCAGGACAGGGATCCGGAGGTAATTTCGTGCCTGACAATAACGCCGGTGAACCGGCGATTTGCAGAGCCCCTGACGCATCGGGATTACCTTGGGGCACTGATGAATCTTGGGATTGAGAGAGACCGGATCGGAGACATCCTGACAGGAGAGGAGCAGGCGTTTGCTTTTGTGCTGGAAGACAATGCGGAAATGATCTGCCGGGAGCTGATTCGGGTGCGACATACCAGCGTAGTTTGCCGGAGCGTGCCGCCGCAGCAGTGCAGTGTGCGGCCGGAATATGAAGAGCGGGAGGGCTCGGTTTCCTCGGAACGGCTGGATGCAATCCTGGCGATGGTTTATCACCTGGCAAGAGGGAAGGCTCAGGAGCTGATCGAACGGGAGCTGGTGCTGGTGGATGGGAAACCGGCCTACAGCGGCGGATATGATCTGAAGCCGGGCAGTCGTGTATCGGTTCGAGGGTATGGCAAGTTCCAATATCTGGGCATTGGAAGCCAAACGAAGAAAGGGCGATTCTATGCGCACGTAAAGGTGTGGAAGTAGATAGAACTGTCATATTGTCAGAATTTTTGGAAATTTCTATTTTTCGAAAAAACTACTTGCAACCCACCAAATGGAGTGGTAGTATACAACCTGTCGCCGATGAGGAAACAAAACACGGCGGCTCACGAAGGCAGAAATGCTTGCTTCGAAAAAAGGATTTGAAAAAAGTTCAAAATTCTTGTTGACAAGCTTCTGAAGAAGTGATATTCTAAATGAGTTGCGGCTCACGAGGGCAGCAAACGAAACCTGCCTCGCAGGCGAGCATCGAAAGATGCATGAGAACATTCTCAATCACATAGTGACAATCAAATAGA
>CAVFRZ010000159.1:0-5567 GCA_963624875.1 Anaerovibrio sp. | reverse complement strand
ACACCGGGAAGTCCAAGATTCAGATTGCCGGACTTCTCTGTGACAATTTCACCGGTACAGCCGTACAGAAGGGGAATCCCCTGCACGATCGCTCTGGGAATAAAAGCAAGTAAAAAATTCCACATAATTATGCTTCCTCCTCTTCTGACTTTTTACGGAACTGTAGCCGGTACGTGATAAAGAATTCGCAGCCGATGATAAAGAACAGGATAACGCCCGTCAGAATATCCGAAAAGGACTGATTGAGACCGCAGCTGGTCGAAATCTCTCCCGCGCCTCTTTCCAGGAAAACAATCAGAAAGCTGGAAAGAATCATGGTGAAGGGATTGAATTTGGACATCCAGGATACCATAACCGCCGTAAAGCCCTGACCGCCTACAACCGTCGTTGTAATCGTATGATTGATGCCGCCGACCAGAAGAAGACCTGCCACGCCGCAGATCGCACCGGAAAGAAACATCGTGCGGCGGATGATGCGCGGCACGCGGATTCCGACGTACTTGGCCGTGTTGGGACTTTCGCCCACAACCGCAATTTCATATCCGCCCTTGCTGTACTTCAGATAAATATACATAAACACCGTAAAGATCACGGATATGACGATGGGGAGCAGGTACTTGGAGCCAAAAAGCTGCGGAAGCCAACCGGCATTGGAATTCTGGTTGATGATGCCGATTTTGCCGGAGCCCTTGGGTACCTCCCACACCACAGTATAGAAGGCAACCAGCTGTGTTGCGATGTAGTTCATCATCAGTGTGGAGAGCGTCTCATTGGTATTCCACCTGGATTTGAAAAATGCAGGAATCCATCCCCAGAAGCCGCCGGCCAGTATGCTGGAGACAACCATACACAGAATCAGAAGTCCGGAAGGAATCGAATCTCCAAGACAGATCATGCAGGCAGCTGCAGCAAGACCTCCGATCAGCACCTGTCCCTCTCCGCCAACGTTCCAGAACTTCATCTTGAAGGCCGGCGTCAGCGCCACTGCAATTAGCTGCAGGATGGCCAGGTCCTGGAAGGTGATCCATGTTTTGCGGGTTGAGCCGAAGGCTCCCAGAATCATGGACTGATAAACGGCAATCGGATTGATACCGGTTGCAATGGTCGTAATGATGCCGCACAGAACCAGTGCCAGCAAAATAGCCACAATGCGAATGCCAATCGCCTTTGACAAGGAGAGATCTCTTCGCTTTACGACGTGAAAAAGCGCTTCCTTTTTATTCTGCTTCATTTACTCCTCCCACACAGCTCATCAGTCTGCCCACTTCGTTTTTGTCCGTGGTCCTTGCATCCACAATACCGGAAAGCTGTCCGTCACACAGCACCAGAATCCGGTCCGAAAGCTGCAGCAGAACATCCAGATCCTCCCCGACAAAGACAATGGCAACACCCTTTTTCTTCTGCTCATTGACCAGATCATAAATGATGTAGGAGGCGTTGATGTCCAGTCCGCGGACCGCATACGCTGTAAGAAGAACCGTCGGCGCCGACGCAATCTCACGGCCGACAAGGACCTTCTGCACATTGCCGCCGGAAAGACGGCGCACCGGCGTCTCTATGCTCGGCGTGACAACCTGCAGGTTGTCGACCACCTCTCTGGCAAGCTCCTGCGGCTTTTTGCGGTTGGTGAAAATCGAGTGTCCGTCACGGAAGGAACGCAGCATCATATTGTCGCTAAGGTCCATGCTGCCGACCAGTCCCATCCCAAGACGATCCTCCGGAACAAAGGAAAGAGAAACGCCCATCTGTGCAATCTTCAAAGGATCCTTTCCGATCAGATCCTCCCGGACGCCGTCATCCTCCACATAGCGGATGGTACCCTGTTCGGTGTTCTGAAGACCCGCAATGGCCTCTAAAAGCTCCTTCTGACCGCTTCCGGAAACGCCGGCGATGCCGAGAATCTCGCCGGTATTGACGGTAAAGGAAATGTTCTGGAGCTTTACAACGCCGTCATCGCCGCGAACCGTAAGATCCTTTACCTCAAGACGAGGATGCGGGTTCTCCGGAATCGGACGATCAATATTCAGCGTAACCTTGTGACCCACCATCATGTTGGTCATCTCTGCAGTATTGGTATCCTTGGTCATCATACTGCCGATGTACTTACCCTTCCGCAGAACCGCCACGCGGTCGGAAAGTTCCTCCACCTCACGCATTTTGTGGGTGATGATGACGATGGTCTTATTGTCCTCCCGCATTTTGCGAAGAACACTGAAAAGCTTCTCCACCTCCTGCGGCGTCAGAACGGCCGTCGGCTCATCCAGAATCAGGATGTCCGCGCCGCGGTAGAGAACCTTTACGATTTCAACGGTTTGCTTCTGAGACACGGACATATCATAGATTTTCTGCTCCGGATCCACGTCAAAGCCGTACTTGTCGCAGATGGCACGAATCTTCGCTGTTGCCTCCCGGAGATTGAGCTTCCCGTCCAGGCCAAGAACGATGTTCTCCGCCGCCGTCAGCACGTCAATCAGCTTGAAATGCTGATGGACCATACCGATGCCGAGCCGCAGAGCGTCCTTCGGAGACTGGATAAAGACCTCCTTACCGTCAATATAAATGTGTCCCTCGTCCGGATAGTAGATACCGGCAATCATGTTCATTAATGTGGTCTTTCCGCTTCCGTTTTCTCCAAGAAGGGCGAGCACTTCACCGCGATATATATCAAGATCCACATCCTTATTGGCAGTAATCAGTCCAAAGGTTTTGGATATGCCCCGAAGGGAAACTGCCGCTGTCCTTGTCTCGTTCTCCATACCGTTGTCATCCTCTTTGGTTTGCTGCATTTTTAAACACAAAAAGGGCGGCGCGGCCTGCAGCTGCGCCGCCCTCCCTTTTATCAGTACCGGATTCTGTCTTAGAATGCCTGATCCAGCAGTGTGATGCCATCGATCTGAACATTGAAATACGGTGCAGAACGGAAGCCCTCGCCGGACTCATGGAAGTAGCCGTCGGAAACGACCTCATGATCGCCGGTGTAATCTGCATCGGTATCAACATCAGCCATATAGCTGTCCAGAGTCTTGCCGTCTACCGTAAAGGTGGAGGTATCAAATACGTGAAGTGTACCAGCCTCAAGCTCAGCCTTTACCTCATCCAGCTTCTCCTGGGTTCCTTCTGCAGCGGCATCGCCAAGCTCTGTCAGCTCAACCGAATCGGTTGCAAGGGTTCCTGTCCAATCGGTATCGATGGCCTCGCCGTTTGCAACGCAGTTGATAGCATACTCAAAGTAAGGCTCCCAGTTGATGCGGGAGGAAACGATAAAGGTATTCGGGCAAGCAGAAGCCGTGCTGCCGTTGTAGGAAACGTCCGGAACGCCGGCCGTCTCGCAGGCAGTCGGAGCGCCCATGGAATCGGCATGCTGGCTCAGAAGAACGCAGCCATCCTCGATCAGCTTGTTCGCACCTTCCTTCTCGGCAGTCTCATCATACCAGGAACCGGTGAAGGTAACCTCCATGGTTGCGGACGGGCAAACCGAACGAGCGCCAAGGAAGTAGGAAGTATATCCGGAGATAACCTCTGCATAGGTATATGCGCCAACGTAGCCCATCTTGGCTTCATCTGCGGTGATCTCACCGTTGTCGATCATCTCATTGAGCTTCAGGCCTGCAGCAACACCTGCCAGATAACGGCCGTCATAGATGGAAGCAAATGCGTTGTGGAAATTGTCGAGGTTCTCGGTGTGTGCCTTGGTTCCGGTTGCATGGCTGAACTGTACCTCCGGGAACTCCTTGGCAGCCTCAATGATGTAATCCTCATGGCCGAAGCTGTCTGCAAAGATGAAGCTACAGCCAGCATCTGCAAGCTCGCAAGCTGCATCATAGGCTTCCTGACCTTCCGGGATATTGGTCTTGCTGATCATCTCAACGCCAAGCTTGTCGCAAGCCTCTTTAGCGGCATTCATGAAGTTCAGGTCATACGTGGAATTCTCATCGTGAAGGAAAATAAAACCAACCTTCATGCCGGCTGCAGCCGAGGCGGTCTCTTCGGTAGAGGCTTCCTCTGCAGCGGCCTCTTCGGTGTCAGCAGCTTCTGCGGTCTCTGTAGAATCTGCTGCAGCTGAGGTGTCTGCGGAAGAACTGGAGCCGCAGCCAGCCAGAGCCACTGCGCCAAGAGACATCGCAGCCAGTAAACTAACGAGCTTCTTTTTCATAATACTCCTCTCTCTGCGCTGCTTGCATTACGGCAAGGGTATGGATGCAGCGCAGACACGCCCCTGCCGGATACAGCAGCCGATTAACCGCCATATCCTTTTTCCGGCTGCCAACTAAAGACAGCCGAACAACTACCAGATTACTAGATATAGTACCTTTTTCAATTTCGCGGCTCAATCGTACATTTTATAGAAATTTTACAGGATTCTCATGTTTTTTTGGTAACTATGCGAATGCAAAGGGAGTGCCCCTGTGCCGCAGCCTGCACAGAAGCACTCCCTCTTTGGAGTCAATAATGCAAAAAATCAACCCTTCACCACAAAATTCAGGATCTTGCCGGGTACATAAATCTCCTTCACCAGCGTTCCCATTGCCAGATACTTGGCAACGTTCTCATCCTTTTTCGCTGTCTCCAGAACCAGCTCCTTATCGGCATCCGCCGGAATCTCAATGGTTCCGCGAAGTTTACCGTTTACCTGAACGCCCATCTTCAGAGTGCTGTCAACGGTCTTCTTCTCGTCATAAGCCGGCCATGCAGAAAGCGTGCAGAAGGTCTTCCCGTCCGGATTCATCCCCAGCATTTCCCACATTTCCTCGGTAAGGTGCGGTGCAAAGGGCGAGAGCAGCTGAACGAAGATAGTGACATCCTCTTTTGTAACCTGACCTTCCTTGTAGAAGTCATTGGTCAGAGCCATAAGTGCTGCAATGGCTGTGTTGAACTTCATGTTATCGATGTCTTCCGACACCTTCTTGATGGTCTTATGGAGCTTCGACTCAAGCTCCGGATTCTCTTCCTTGTCAGCGATCATCTCGGTAAAGCCAGCCACGCGCTCAAGGAAACGCTTGCAGCCCTTTAAGGACTCATCGCTCCACGGTGCTGCACTGCCGTAATCGCCCATGAACATGACATAGGTCCGGAGCGTATCCGCGCCATACTGCTCTACGATATCCACCGGATCTATGACATTTCCTCTGGACTTGGACATCTTCTGTCCATCCGCACCCAGGATCATTCCCTGATAGGTACGCTTGGCATACGGCTCCGGCGTATTCACCTCACCGATGTCATAGAGGAAATGATGCCAGAATCTCGAATACAGAAGGTGGCGCGTCACGTGCTCCATACCGCCGTTGTAGTGATCCACCGGCATCCAGTATTCCAGCTTCTTTCTGTCTGCAAAGACCTTGTCATTGTGCGCATCACAGAACCGCAGGAAATACCAGGAGGATCCGGCCCACTGCGGCATGGTATCGGTCTCACGCTTTGCCGGTCCGCCGCACTTGGGGCAGGTGCAGTTCACAAAGGAATCGATGCGGGCCAGGGGGCTCTTGCCGTCCTGTCCGGGCTCAAAGTTTTCCACTTCCGGCAGTGTCAGCGGAAGGTCACTTTCCGGAACTCCTACGGTACCGCAC
>CAVFRZ010000158.1:0-5580 GCA_963624875.1 Anaerovibrio sp. | reverse complement strand
GCCGCAGGGGAGTGAGAACGTCCCCGAACCGGACACCTCCGCCGGGACCCGTCGCTTGGCTTTGCGTTCGGGCCGCAGCACAAAACTGTCTCGATGGCATTCAGAAGTTCCATCCCGGATTTCCGGGATGGAACTTTCTGTGTTATACTCAAGATTCAGAGCAATTGAAACCTTACACAGCAGGGATACAGTATGCAGCTACGTTCGCGCAAGACGATTCGAAGAATCATTATCATAATGGACAATGCAGCCACATCGGCGGCGTTTGTCCTGGCGCTCTACCTGCGCATGTGGACAAGGATGGAGCCGTGGAAGGTTCGGCTGTACAGTACTGTTTACATTTTAAATCTCCTGTTGTATCTGTTCTGGAATACCTACCGCCGGGCGAAAAAGCACGAATATGACATTACGCAGATGGATCCGGTGGAAAACCTGGTCCGTGTGGCCAGAGAGCGGATTTTCCAGTACGCAGCACTTGTCATTCTCCTTGCCGTAGTAAGATCCTTTGAACAGCTCTCGCGCCAGATGCTTTTATACTGGGTGTTCTTTGATATCCTGTTTACGGCACTTTTGCGTCTGAAGCTGCGGGCAAGGCTCCTTCTGGAACAGACCCAATATGCCCGGGGACGAAACATTCTCCTGGTAACAACCAAAGAAAAGGAAGCGATTGCAAGGGCGCGGCTTTCCATGGTTTTGATGGAAAGAGATGTTCTTGCAGGCGTGTGTCTCTTGGACCGGGATAGGGAACCGGGGAGTGATTTTCTGGAGGCGTGGCTATCTGATGTCCGGAGGCAGGCTGCGGGCCGTGAGGATGCGGTGAGTTCTGATCTTCTGGATCTGAAGGCTTTTTTGTATCTTCCGGATACACCCCAGGGTGTGCAGGACAGCGTCATTTCGTTCCTTCAGAATAAGAAGATTCCTGTCAGCTCGGTGCTGTTTGACAAGGGACACTGTCTCCCTTATAAAATGGTGTGCAGCAGAGGCGGATACGCGGCCATGGAATATGACACCCTCTCGGAGCGGTGTGAGGTATTCGGAGTATCGTATGCGGTATCGGATGTAGAGACAGTGGCGTTTTCTCTTCTGGAGCTGATGGCGGATAAGAGCGGCGGACCGGCAGGGAAGCTTAGCGGAGAGTATATTTGCTTCTCCAATGTGCACACGCTGATGATGGCGCAGGATGATGCGGACTATTTCGATATTCTGAACAGGGCGGCCTTTACGTTTCCGGACGGCGCGCCCATTGCGGAATACCAGAAGCGAAGAGGATTTTCCCGTGCGGAGCGTGTCGCCGGACCGGATCTTATGGATGCTGTCTTCCGGGCGACCATGGATGGGAGCGTTCGGCATTATTTTTACGGATCCACGCAGGAGACCATTGATAAGCTGCGGTTGAATCTGGAGAAGAGGTACCCCGGCATTCAGATTGCGGGAATGGTGTCACCGCCGTTTCGGCAGGAGACAGAGGAAGAGGATGCAGAGACGGTTCGCAGGATCAATGAATCCGGGGCAGGAATCGTCTGGATCGGTCTTGGTGCGCCCAAGCAGGAGCGCTGGATGGCCTTGCACAAGGGAATGCTGGGCGGCGTTATGATGGGCGTAGGCGCCGGCTTTGACTTCTATGCGGGGACGATAAAGCGTGCACCCCTCTGGTGCCGGAAGATCGGTATGGAATGGTTTTACCGCCTCTGCCAGGATCCAAGGCGCCTGGCCAACCGCTACATTGTTACCAACGTGCAGTATGCCCTGTGCCTTCTCCGGGAAAGCCTGCACCTCGACAGGAAGAAATAGGAAGAATATATGGCAAAGAAAAAAAACAAACCGATCGTGGCCATTGTCGGCCGCCCCAATGTAGGAAAATCCACCCTGTTCAATGCGATTGCAGGAGAGAGGATTTCGATTGTAGAGGATACGCCGGGCGTAACCAGAGACCGCATCTATGCGGACGCCAGCTGGCTGAATTATAACTTTACACTGATTGATACCGGCGGTATCGAGCCGGATTCCAAGGATGTCATTCTGTCACAGATGCGGGATCAGGCGCAGATTGCCATTGATATGGCCGATGTGATCCTGTTCCTGGTGGACATTCAGTCCGGTCTTCAGGATGCGGATGCCAAGGTGGCGGATATGCTGCGCCGCTCGCATAAGCCGGTGGTGCTCACCGTCAACAAGGTGGATAAGCCGGTCCAGATGCAGCCCTATGTGTACGAGTTCTATAATCTGGGCATTGGAGAGCCGTTCCCGGTTTCTGCTGCCGGCAAGACCGGCATCGGCGATCTTCTGGAGGAAGTGGTGCGCCATTTCCCGGAGGGAGCGGATACGGACGAGGAGGATGATACGGTGCGGATTGCCATCATCGGCAAGCCGAACGTGGGCAAGTCTTCTATCGTGAACCGTCTGATCGGCGAGAACCGCGTGATTGTCTCCGACATTGCAGGAACGACAAGAGATGCGATTGATACACGGGTTCGCCACAAGGGGAAGGAATACGTCTTTGTGGATACGGCGGGTATCCGGCGCAAGAATAAAATCTCGGAGGAGCTGGAGCATTACATGATCCTGCGCGCGGTTGCGGCCGTGGAGCGCTCCGACATTGCTCTTCTTGTCATTTCGGCAGAGGACGGTGTTACCGAGCAGGATGCCAAGATTGCCGGCATTGCGCATGAGCGGGGGAAGGCCATCATCATTGCCGTGAACAAGTGGGATGCCCTGGTCAAGGACAATTCCACGATGAAGGATTTCACCAACAAGATTCGTCAGACACTGTCCTTTATTCCGTATGCGGAGATTCTCTACATTTCCGCCAAAACAGGACAGCGCATGAACTCCATCTATGACGAGGTGGATCTGGTGTCGGACAGCCAGAATCTGCGGATTCAGACGGGCGTTTTGAATGAAATTCTGACAGAGGCAGCGGTTATGCAGCAGCCGCCTCAGGATAAGGGTAAGATGCTGCGGATTTTCTACGGAACCCAGGCCGGGGTGAAGCCGCCGACCTTTGTTCTGTTCGTCAATTACAAGTATCTGATGCATTTTTCCTATCTGCGGTATCTGGAAAACCAGATTCGAAAGACCTTCGGCTTTGTCGGAACGCCGATTAAGTTCATTATCCGGGAGCGCAGTGAGGATGGCAGCAAGAACAAGTGAGGATAAGTGAAAATGAGCGTGCTGGTGCGGCTTTTGTGTCTGCTAATTGGATATGGATTTGGCTGTATTCAATGGGCCTACCTGATCGGACGAACGAAGGGAATCGATATCCGGAATTTCGGAAGCGGGAACTCCGGCACGACGAATGCCATGCGCGTGATGGGAGAGAAGACGGGACTGATCGTCTTTTTCCTGGACCTTGGAAAGGGACTGGCATGCCTTCTTCTGATCGGCGCACTGTTTGGCAAGGCGTATCCGGATGCCGTTTATCTTCTGAAAATGTGGGCCTTTGCCGGCGTGGTGCTGGGACATGATTATCCCTTTTATATGAATTTCCGCGGCGGGAAGGGCGTGGCGGTGATGGCCGGCTTTGCCTTCGGTTATCACATCGCGGTTCTACCGTTTGCGATGGCGGCATTTTTTATTCCGTTTCTGACGACGCACTTTGTGTCGCTGGGCTCTCTTTGCGTCTATGCGGTCAGCTGCATTGCAGTGATCGTGCAGGGACATCTTGGCGTGTATCATTTGGCGAGCCCTGCCATGACGATCGAGACGGATGTTATCATGATACTGCTGACGGTCATGGCCTTCTGGCGGCATCGCGGCAATATCGAGCGTCTTCGCAGCGGAAATGAACGCAAAACCTATCTTGGCAGACATAAGCAAACGGAGAACGCAGAGTAAGGCGTTTTCCGTGCGGGATTTTTGATGCGAAGCGACAAGTTCTTTTGCAAATCTGTGTGATCCATCACAGGTATGAAGCAGTTGGACAATCTCAGGAAGGGATTCACATCAGGAAGGAATTCACATATGGCACGAATCGGTATGCTGGGGGCGGGAAGCTGGGGAACAGCCCTGACCTATGAATTATCGTCAAAGGGGCACCAGGTGATCGTCTGGTCGATCTCAGAGGACGAGGTGCGGCTGTTAAATGAGCAGCATGAGCAGACAGCAAAGCTCCCGGGCGTCAAGCTTCCGGTGGAGGTGCAGGCCACTACGGATCTGCAGAAGGCCATCGACGGAATGGATTTGCTGGTGCTGGCTGTGCCGTCGCCCTTTACCAGGAGCACCGCACGCAGCATGCAGCCCTTTGTGGCGAAGGGACAGCTGGTTGTATCCGTGGCAAAGGGAATTGAAGAGGACTCCCTTATGACACTGACGCAGATTATTGAGGAGGAGATCCCGCAGTGCCGCACGGCGGTTCTGTGCGGGCCGACCCACGCAGAAGAGGTGGGCAAGGGCCTTCCGACGGCCATTGTGGCCGGTGCCGCGCGCCGCGAGGATGCAAGGCTTGTGCAGGATATCTTCATGAGTGAGGTGTTCCGCGTATATACCAGCCCGGATGTGCTGGGAATGCAGATTGGCGCGGCGCTCAAGAACGTAGTGGCACTGGCAGCCGGCATAGCGGACGGCCTTGGATACGGAGATAATACAAAGGCAGCGCTCATTACAAGAGGAATTGCAGAAATCGCCCGTCTGGGACTGGCGATGGGCGGATGCCTGGAGAGCTTCACCGGACTTACAGGAATCGGTGACCTGATTGTCACCTGCGCCTCGATGCATTCGAGAAACCGAAGGGCCGGAATCCTGATCGGGCAGGGCAAGAGCCCGGAGGAAGCCATGCAGGAGGTGCAGCAGGTTGTGGAAGGTGTCTACAGCGCAAGGGCCGCACATCAGCTGGCGTTAAAATACGGCATTGAAACCCCCATCATCGACCAGGTCTGCAAGGTCCTGGAGGAAGGCAAGAACCCGGCGGAGGCCGTTCGGGAGCTGATGCTGCGGGACCGGAAGATTGAATCCGGAAGCCTGGAGTGGGATGAGTAGACGGCAGTCGACAGGGTATAGGATACACATCAACCAGCAAGAGGGTTCCCGGATCGAACCACTTCGCCGTGGGTTCGCTGCTGGCTGCATAGGATAGATGATTCAGAAGAGGAGCATAGATTATGGAGACCAATATGACACTTTCACAGGAGCTCAAGGCAAGAGGACTCCTGGCACAGCAGACCGATGAGAAGGAAATTGCAGAGCTCATCGACAACGGCAAGGCAACCTTCTACATCGGCTTTGATCCCACGGCAGATTCGCTGCATGTCGGACACTTTATGGCCCTGCTGCTCATGAAGCGCATGCAGGAGCACGGCAATAAGCCCATCGCACTGGTCGGCGGCGGTACAGCCATGATCGGAGATCCCTCCGGCCGCAGCGATATGCGCAAGATGATGACCATTGACACCATTGACCACAACTGTGAGTGCTTCCGCCAGCAGATGAGCCGTTTCATTGAATTCGGCGAGGGCAAGGCGCGAATGGTGAACAACGCAGACTGGCTGCGGAATCTGAATTTCCTGGACTTTATGCGGGAGATCGGTGCAGAGTTCAATGTCAATGAAATGCTGCGTGCACGCTGCTACGTAAACCGCATCGAAA
>CAVFRZ010000157.1:0-5600 GCA_963624875.1 Anaerovibrio sp. | reverse complement strand
TCACACGCCAGAGGTTTCTAAGAAAAATGGGCTTTGAGATAATTGCAGAAGTATGAGATGCAGACAGGCAGAAACGCGGCCGGCCGGGCGGAAGCCTGACCGGCCGCGTCATTTTAGACGACGGCAGAACGTATGCAAGAGTGGGGAGTGAAGGCGCAGAATGAGAAAGTGGATAACACGACTGGTGGGCAGCAGACAGACCATTCGCTGGAAAATTAATGCCGGCAGTATGCTGATTATTTCTGTACTGATTGTTCTGATGGGCGTTTTTATTTATGTGCGGGTTTCCGGCATGGAATATCGGGCGGCAGTCCGGCAGTACCGGACACTGACCAGAACAATGGGAGCAAGGCTGGATGAGAATTCCGATGCCTTCATGAACCAGATCAATTTTGTCGCCTTGGACGGAACGATGGCAGATTTGCTGTCTGATTATTACGAATCGGACAGCAATTACCTGGTAATAACTGCTATGCGCAGTCTGATTTCTCTGCGCAGCAATATTAAAAATGAGATTGGAGCAGTTTCTGTTTATGATACAGACGGGAAAGAAATTTTAAGCTGGGACAGAGCAAGCAATACCTTTGGGCATTACAGCCTTCCGGCACAGCTTGAATTATCCGGGATCTATCCGTCCGGCCGCATTACCTGTGAAATGGAGAACGGACAGCTGATATACAGCAGAGCCGTACGGATGCTGGATGGCGGGAAAATTGTCGGGTACATCTCTTTTTTGTATAACAAATCGCAGTTTCAAAACAAGCTGGAGATCCTGGCTGAGGACAGAACCTGCTTTCTGGGACTGTATGACAGTACATCGCATCAGATGATTACAACGAATCAGGCAGGAAAAGAGTCTTATCTGCAGGCGCTGTACGGCATGGATATGACAGAGCTTCCGGAGGGAGTAACAACCTTTGTGGAAGGAGTCGGAGAGGTTCTTTTGTGCGGCACTGCCTCTATCAATGATGGCTGGTATGTAGTCAGCGGCATTCGGAGCAGTGAGATTTATGAGTCGCGAACTGTTTTTATAACTGTGATTCTGTGTTTCTTTCTGGTAGGAATGGCGATGATATTGTGCATCAACATTCTGAATGAACGAATTGTGTCGAGACCGGTGCGGCAGATTATGCAGGCAGTAAAGCGCGTGCAGGAAGAGGATTACGAGGTTTCATTGAATGTACATACGGGAGATGAGCTGGAGGAACTGGCCAGAAGCTTTGAAGTGATGGCACATCGGATGGATCACCTGATCAATCAGAACCTGAAGGCGGGGCTGGCCTATCGCGAAATGCAGCTGGCACAGCTCCAGCAGCAGATTGAGCCGCACTTTCTTTATAATACCCTGGAATGCGTGAATTCGCTGGCACAGCTGGAGCGGAAGGATGATGTCCGGCATGTTACCAATGCCTTTGCAAGACTTATGCAGTCCAAAATGAATGATCAGATTTATGTTACAGTGAAGGAGGAAATTTCCTGCGCAGAGGCATTTCTGGAGATTTACAAGATTATGCAGGCACGATTTCTGGATTATGAAATTCGGGTGGATGAAGAGACGCTGGACTGGAAGATTCCAAGCCTGATTGTTCAGCCGATGGTGGAGAATGCCGTACTGCATGGAATTATTCCGAGCGGGAGGAAGGGTATTGTAACTGTTGAGGTGCGCAGAGAGGAAGAACTCCTTGCTGTCACGGTGTCAGATGACGGAATCGGGATGAAGGCTTCAAAGGTCAGAGCCATTGAAGCATATGCCCAAGGGAAGGCATCCGAAGAAGAAAAAGCAAGTCTGGGAATCGGAGTGAAGAATGTACTGAAGCGCATTCGTCTTCTTTATGGATCCGGGGAGTACGTTACGGTTCTGAGCGATCCGGAATGGGGGACGACATTTACATTTATGCTGCCGCAGAGTGAGGGAGAGGATTCTTCAACGCGAGGAGTGGAGTGAAATGGAACAATTAACAAGTCATTATTCTGTGGTGTTGATTGATGATGAAGAATTGATTCTGCAGAGCCTGCAGGGAATGGTGAACTGGCAGGAGCTGCGCTGCTGCGTAGAAGGAACAGCCAAGGATGGAGCAGAGGGAATCACATTGATCGAACGGCTGCGGCCGAATATCGTGATTACCGACGTGAAAATGCCGGGAAAAAGCGGACTTGAGGTGGCGGATTATTGCAGTGAGCATTTCCCGGAGACGAAAGTCATTATCGTATCAGCATACGATGATTTTGCTTATGTGCAGAAGGCAATGTTCTCGAAGGCGGTGAATTATCTGTTAAAGCCGATTGACAGAGAGCGTTTGATTGAGACAGTTGAAAAATCGGTTCGAGAACTGGATCGCATGGAGGAAAGTCGCCGGCAGACTGAAAAGAAACTGGAAAATGCGAAAACATTGGCAACATCCAGCCTCTTATTCAATCTGGCAAGATATGGAACAGCCGGTTCCCGCAATGCGGATGATGCCTGGATTCGTGAACAGATGCAGCAGGACAGTGTGGTTGTCATGGCGGCCTTTTATAACCTGAAACTGGAGGTGACGCCGACACTTGCCATCGCGCAGTCATACATTGAGCGTTCTCTTCAGCTGGCAGGATATCGACCGATTTTTGGAAGTGCGGATGATCAAATTATTTTTCTGTGCCCGATAATGCCCGGGACGGATAAGGAAACGGCAAGGCAGAAGCTGGTCGAGGCACTTCGGATGTTTTTGCGGCACAGAACGACGGAGCTTGGAGAGCTGGCGGTGTTCTGTGTCAGTCCGGTGTACAGTAGTGAGGAGCAGCTGCAGCAGTGCTACAGCATATGCCGCGAACTGGTGCAGCGCAGCTTTTTTTGTCCGGAAAGCTGTGTTCTTGCAGAGTGCCAAAAAGCAGAAGGCGACATACCAAATCTGGTGATCAGTGAGCTGGTATATGCCGTTATGCATGGAGACACGGAGAAGACGGACAGGCTTCTTGAAAGCTGGAAGAGGGAAATTGCACGTACGGAGGATCAGCAGTTTGCATTGGCGAAGATCCGGGAAATTTCAAGAGAAGCGACCAGATGCGCGGCAAAGCTTGGAATGGAAACGGCGAATCGGTGGGAACATCAATACATGAATGAAAATTTTGATGCCAGGTTCGCCTGTGTGATGAAAGGCGTGCAGGCGGTCTCCGGCTATGCCAAGCAGAAGGGCGATGTCGTCAGCTGCATGTGTCTGTATGTACAGCAGCAGTACGCGGATCGGGAACTGAATCTGGAAAAGGTAGCTGACACTATGAAGCTCAACAGCAACTACTTAAGCCGTCTGTTTAAAAAGGAGAAGGGTGAGAATTTTTCGGATTACCTGACGGATGTTCGAATGGAAAAGGCCAAAGAGCTTTTGAGCGGAACGCAGATGAAAACCTACCGGATTGCAGAGGAGGTCGGTTACGGAGACCCGCATTATTTCAGTCAGGTTTTCAAAAAGCGCTGCGGTATGGTGCCGGCGGAGTATCGCAGAAAAACGACTGCAGAATTTTCACTGTAAAACACAGAATTGCCCCCTCATAACGGGGCAATTCTTTTTTTACAATGCATATATCGGGTTCAGCAGGAATTGAGAGGGGCTGAATAACTACAAAGAGCAGCCGCGTAGGGACCGTCTGAAAACCGGATGGTGACCGTTGGCTGCATAACAAGGAGGAAGGAAATGAAAAGATTACTGGTACTGGCATTGACAGCTTGTATGCTGGGAGGAACACTTGCCGGCTGCGGTTCATCCGGCGAGACCGGTTCAGCTTCTTCGGAAGCGGCCGCTTCATCAGAAAGCTCGGATGAAAAAGAAGTTTCCATGGATATGATCTGGTGGACAGACGGAAATGAGACGGTTGCCATGCAGAAGCTCATTGATGAATACCATGAGCTGCATCCCAACATTACCATCAATATTCAGGAAATTGCCTATGATGATTTGAATACAAAGCTTCAGATGGCAATCGCGGGAGGAGAGGCTCCGGCACTTTCCAGAGGAACAGAAACGACCATCAGTAAACTCCATGACTCCATGGTAAACCTTGCGGATTATACTGACGCGGATGCGCTCTCAGAGCAGTTCCTGGATTCTGTGGATTATCTGTACAAGTCAGACGGACAGCTTGTGGCGCTTCCTACGGAGGTTACTGCAAACGGTCTTGTTTACAACAAGACGGCATTTGAGGCAGCAGGTGTAGCGGTCCCCGAAAGTGCGGATGATATCTGGACCTGGGATGAGTTCAAGGAGGCACTGCAGAAGGTGGTTGACAGCGGTGCTGTCAAATACGGCATGGCAGTGGATAATGCAGCACATCGCTGGAGCACCATTCTGTATGAATTTGGCGGCAGTCTTGCCAATGAAAACGGCGGAAATCTCTCCAGTCAGGAAAGTTTGAATGCCATTAACTTTACCAAGGGACTTAGTGAGGCCGGATTGTTCGTAGACAGCGTGTGGCTCAGCGGAGAGGACCCCAACAGCCTGTTCCGTTCCGGCCAGCTCGCCTGCCAGGTTTCCGGCACATGGATGATGCAGAATTACGATACGAACATTACAGATTTTGAGTGGGGCGTGACCTATATGCCGAAGGGAACTACCAGATCCTCTGTTCCCGGCGGAAAGAATATCACAGCGTTTAAGGGAACCGGATGCGAGAAGGAAGCGGTTGATTTCCTTCTGTGGGTGACCGAAAAGGAACAGAATGAGCAGTATTGCCAGGAAAGTCTGTATGTATCTCCGCGCAAGGATTGCTCGGATATTGAATATCCGGTACGTGCCGATGAATTCGCAATCTTTGCCGACGAGCTTGCAAATACTCCGGAAACTGCCGGCTTTGATCTGAGCATGGCAGGATATACCTCCGTTGCATATACGGATCTGAAGAACTACTGGCCGGAGGTTCTTGCAGGAACCATGTCTGCAGAGGAGATGGCCGAGTTGATCGATCAGGATACGAACAGCTTTATGAAAGAGAACGGATTTCTGAAGTGATTTTGCAGCAGTAAGGGGCAGTAAAAGAGGTGATACGATGGAAAAGCCAAAGACGAAAAAAAGGACATCACTGGAGCGGACCTTGTTCCCCTATATGATGATCCTGCCGAATCTTCTGATCTTTGTTATTTTTATTGCGGTACCTGCCGTATTCGGCTTTGTCTATTCCCTGACGGATTGGGAAGGAATAGGTGCACTGCATTTTATAGGCTTTAAGAATTATATAAAACTGTTTCAGGATACCAGATTCTGGATTTCCATCCGGCAGACCTTTCTGTATGCACTGATTGCACTGCCTCTGATTGTTGCGATACCGCTTCTTCTTGCAACGCAGCTGGTGAAGAAAATCCGCGGACGCAGTATCTTTCGGGCGATCTTTTACTGGCCGTCTATGATCTCGTATATCGTTGTAGGTCTTTTGTTCCAGTTTATTTTCGGAGATTCTACCGGTGTCATTAATTTCCTTCTGGAGAAGATGGGAGGAAGCTCGGTCGGCTGGTTTACGAACGGCGTATCGGCAATGGCAGTGGTGATCATCGCATCCGTCTGGTCAAGATCCGGATTCTATATGGTAACGTTCCTTTCGGGACTGAGCAATATCAGTGAGAGCTATTATGAGGC
>CAVFRZ010000156.1:0-5622 GCA_963624875.1 Anaerovibrio sp. | reverse complement strand
GTATACACCTTTTCCTTCACGTCATCCAGCACGCCGCTGTAGCGGTTTGCGATGATGGCATGCGACATCTCTTTAAATTTATCCAGATCATTCACCACCAGGCTGCCGAAAAAGGTCGTTCCATCCTCCAGCGTCGGCTCGTAAATAACCACCTTCGCACCCTTAGCCTTAATTCTCTTCATAACGCCCTGGATGGAGCTCTGGCGGAAATTGTCGGAATTAGCCTTCATTGTAAGCCGGTATACACCGACAACAACCTCGTGCTCCCGTGCTTTATCATACTGCGCCGAATTTCCGTAAGCACCTGCAATATCCAGCACACGGTCCGCAATAAAGTCCTTCCTCGTCCGGTTGGACTCCACGATGGCCTCGATCAGATTCTCCGGCACATCCTCGTAATTGGCCAGGAGCTGCTTGGTATCCTTCGGCAGACAATATCCGCCGTAGCCAAAGGACGGATTGTTGTAATGCGTCCCAATCCTGGGATCCAGGCACACGCCGTTTATGATGTCGCGCGTATTCAGTCCCTTCGTCTCCGCATACGTGTCCAGCTCGTTAAAATACGACACGCGAAGCGCCAGATACGTATTGGCAAAGAGCTTCACGGCCTCCGCCTCGGTAAGTCCCATCAGAAGCGTATCAATGTTTGCCTTATAGGCGCCCTCCCGCAGAAGCGCTGCGAAGAGCTCGGCAGACTCCCTCTGCTGTGCATCCCCGGCGTCCAGTCCCACGATGATCCGCGACGGATACAGATTGTCGTAAAGTGCCTTCGACTCCCGCAGAAACTCCGGGGAGAATAAAATGCGGTCGGTATGATACCGCTCCCGTGCCGCCTTCGTATACCCAACCGGGATGGTCGATTTGATCACCATGACGGCATCCGGATTCACCGCAAGGACGAGCTCTATAACTGCCTCCACCGCCGAGGTGTCAAAGTAATTCTTCTTGGAATCGTAGTTGGTCGGTGTGGATATGATAACAAAGTCCGCCGAGCGGTACCCCGCCTTAGCATCCGCCGTGGCAGTCAGGTCCAGCTCCTCCTCCCGGAAGAATTTTTCAATGTATTCGTCCTGAATGGGCGATATGCGGCGGTTGATCTTATCCACCTTCTCCGGCAGAATATCCACCGCCGTCACCGGATTGTGCTGCGCAAGGAGCGTAGCCAGAGACAAGCCGACATACCCCGTGCCGGCCACGGCAATTCGAATCGGATTACCCTCCCGGCGTCTGCCGACAATGGCCTCCTCTGCCTGTTTCTGCGAGGCACTTTTCTCCTTCGGCGCCTCCGTGAAGACATCGTCCAACTCGAATCCCAACACCTCTCCCAGTGCCTGCAGCTGCGGAATGGACGGCATATACTCTCCCATTTCAATGTGGCTGAGCATCGTCCGATGAATTCCCGTCTGCTCCGCGAGCTCCTTTTGTGTAATTCCCTTCTCCTTGCGCTTCTGCGCCACAAAACGCGCCAATGCCTCCAGATGAAACTGCTTCATATCCATCTCCTGTTATGTATGCTGTTGAAGTCTCCATGTAAGAGCTTCTCTTTTTCATAGCTCGGTTGTCGCTGTCTGTGTGTTATATATAATAGCTTACAATTTCAGGCATTGACAAGGATATGGTATCATTTCCGAATCATCCGTACAACTCCCCTGTATAAATGTTATCAATTATTACACGCAAGGTGTTTATTCAACATCTACCTCGACCTTGATGCTCGAAAATATCTGATGGCATTTCCTACTTTTATTCGCCCCGCTGTGGCTGTCCGAAGGCGCTTTACGCGAGGCAGCATTTGCCGAAAATCCAGAATGATACGCTCAGTGAGAATCTTTCCACACATTGACAAGCAGCGCCGCAAACGACACAATGATCTCTAAAATGCACATGTTGCACATAAAGGCAACTATTCATCCGTACGCGAGGTATATCCATGCTTTCCATAAAACCAGTTGATCTGCACACCCATTCCACCTGCTCCGACGGCACCTTTACCCCGGAGCAGCTGGTTTCTCTTGCTGCCGAAAAGGGCCTTTCCGCTTTCGCACTGACGGACCACGATACCGTTTCCGGCATCGTGGCGGCGCGAAGAGCCGCAGAAGGCACGGACATTGAGGTCATTCCCGGCATCGAGCTCTCGACCAAATATCAGGATAAGGACGTTCACATCGTAGGGCTCTTCATGGACGATTCTGACCCGGAATTCACAGAGGCTCTGAAGGAATTCTCCGGCGCCAGAGATGTCCGCAACCGCAAAATGTGCGACATGATGTGCGCGGCCGGCATACCGATCCCTTATGACGAGCTTGTAGCCGACAATCCGGATGCGGTCATCACACGGGCGAATATGGCACAGTTCCTCCTGAAAAAGGGCGTCATATCCAAGCTCAGCGAGGCGTTTGACAAGTACATCGGTGATGACTGCCCGTTCTTTTTACCAAGAGAACAGATTACCCCGCAGAAAGCCGTTTCCTTCCTGCGCCGCTTTCACGGCATTCCGATTCTGGCGCACCCCTATCAGTACAAGCTGGGGGACGAGGGACTGGAGACACTGATCCGCGAGCTGAAGGCGGCAGGTCTGATGGGAATCGAAGCGTATTACTGCCGGCACACACCCGAAATGACAGAGCACATTCTCTTTCTTGCTGCCCGCTATGAGCTTCTTGTATCCGGCGGCTCCGACTTTCACGGAGACAATAAGCCCGGTCTTGAAATGGGTACCGGATACGGACATCTGCGCGTTCCGGCTGAGTGCCTTGCGCAGATGAAGCACGCCCGTTTTCATGTGAACGAGGACACGCGCATCCTCTTCTGCGACTTCGACGGAACCCTTGCCACGGAGCAAAAAATCATCTCCCCGGCCACCAAAGACGTACTGGACCGCTTTGCCGCTGCCGGCAATATCTTCGTGCTCTCCTCCGGCCGCGCCATGTGCGATGTAAAGGCACTGGCTAAGCGGCTTGACCTTCATTATCCGAATCAGTTTCTGTCCGGCTACAACGGCGCGGAGCTCTATTCCTGTGAAGAGAAGACCACCTTCTTCCGGGAAACGCTTCCTATCCCGGTTGTGCGAGAGGTTCTGTCTCTTGCCGAAGAATACGGTATCTACTGCCATACGTACGATGCTGAGGAAATTGTTGTGTCAAAGCAAGGCAAGGAAACCGACTTCTATATCAGCCGCGTAAAGCTGCCGGTGCGCGTTGAAAAGGATCCGGCGTCTGCCCTTTCCTGCGAGCCTTGCAAATGTCTGGCCATCCATCTGGAGAATGAGACCGATCATGCTCTGGAGCCTTTCGCAAAAGCGCTGGAGGAACGCTTCGGAGATGTTCTGCATACCGTAATGTCCAATCCCTGGTATCTGGAGATTGATCCCATCCGCGCCACAAAGGCCTATTCACTGACCTGGCTCTGCCGGCACCTTGGCATCGATATCGCTAACTCCATTGCCGCCGGCGATGCCCAGAACGACAATCCGATGCTGGCAGCTGCCGGCATTGGCATCGGCATGTGCAACGGACTTGCCTCCAATCCGGACATGGAAAAGGCCGCCGATCTCATTACCGAATTCGATAATGATCACGACGGCCTTGCAAAAGCGCTGGAGCATGTCCTCGCGCTGTGACAGGCAACAAATGTAAGAGACAGGGGGCGGATGGAGGTACGGGTTCGGGGACGTTACAGTTTCTTCTCGATGGTCAAAATATTCTGCCCGTCCTTGTACTCGTAGTGCATGCCCTCCATGCTTTTCTTCACCATGAAGATCCCCAGTCCTCCGATGGCACGATCCTCAGCAGAGAGCGTAATATCCGGATCCTCCTTGGCCAGCGGGTCGTAGGGAACTCCGCGGTCCGTGAAGGTAATTCTTACAGCGGAATCACTGCTGGCTGCTTCCACCAGGATTTTCGCCCGGCCAATCTCCGGCGCATAGGCGTAGTTCGCAATGTTCGTAAATATCTCCTCTACAGCAATTTCAATCTGCATTTGCACCTTCATCGGGCAGCCGATCTTTTCGAGGTAGCTGTCCACAAAGCCCAGCACCTCCATCAGATTCGATGTTACAGCTTCAACTTCCATCTCGTGTTCCGTTGCCATCGTTGCTGTTCTCCTTCCTCCCTCTGTACTCCGGGCGCAGCATGGTCATGACATCAAACTGCTCTGCAACGTTAATTTGGTCCATCGCAGCTGTGGCTTTCTTCCGGAATAAAGGTTCTCTTCTCCGTTAAAACCTCTCTGGCTTTCTTTGCAGCCTCCTGTGCCTCGCGGCTGAATACGAGCTGCGAATTCACCTTTTCCTTGCCTCTGCGGTCTACCTTTTCGTAGGTGCCGTCCGGCTGAAGAATGCTGGCCTGCTCTGTATCAGCCAGCTCCGTTTCCAGGATATGCCATGCCTTTTCCTGCACTGATGTTTCTTCCAGAGGGAACACAATCTCTACGCGGCGCCCAAGGTTTCTGGGCATCCAGTCAGCAGATCCGGCATAGAATTCTCTTCTGCCTGCATTCTCAAACACAAAGATTCTGGCGTGCTCCAGGAAGTTACCGACAATCGAACGCACGGTGATATTCTCCGATACGCCGGGAATACCCACGCGAAGGCAGCAGATGCCGCGGACAATCAGGTCGATCGTAACGCCGGCTGCGCTGGCCTTGTACAGTGCTTCGATAATGTCCGGATCACACAGGGAGTTCATCTTGGCCACAATGCGGGCCGGCTCGCCGTTTTTGGCATTTTCCGTCTCCCGGCCGATCAGATACAGGAAACGGTCCTTCATCCAAAGCGGAGCAAGAATGAGACGGTTCCAGGAACGAGGCTCTGAATATCCGCTCAGCATGTTGAACACGGCCGTTGCATCCTCTCCGTAGGCCTCCTTGCAGGTAAGAAGGCCCACATCCGTGTAGAGCTTGGCCGTCGTATCGTTGTAGTTGCCGGTTGCCAGGTGCACGTAGCGCCGAATGCCATCCTCTTCTTTACGCACCACCAGCGTGATTTTGGAGTGCGTCTTCAGACCGACCAGTCCGTAAATGACGTGACACCCAGCCTTTTCGAGCATTCTGGCCCAGACAATGTTATTTTCCTCATCGAAGCGGGCCTTCAGCTCCACCAGCACCGTGACCTGCTTGCCATTGTCAGCCGCCTTAGCAAGTGCAGCAACGATGGGTGAGTTGCCGCTCACCCGGTAGAGCGTTTGCTTGATGGCTAAAACATCCGGGTCTGCAGCAGCCTTTGCCACGAAATCCACCACCGGCTGAAAGGTTTCGTAGGGATGACTTAGAAAAATATCCCCCTTCCGGATCTGTGCAAAAATGTCACTGCCTGCCGGGAGCTCCGGAACCTCCTGCGGCGGAAGATAGCGGTGCTCATGCAGATCCTCAAAGCCTTCGACCTTCCGCACCTTCGAAAGGAAGGTCAAATCCAACGGCCCGTCAATGTGAAAGATCTCCTCTTCCTTCAGCTCCAGCTCCTCTGACAGAATACGGATCAGCCGCTGATCTGCATCTGCCTCAATCTCCAGACGGATAGCCTCTCCGTGGCGACGCTGCTTCAGCGACTTTTCGATTTCCTTCAGAAGGTCCTCTGCCTCATCCTCATCGATGCGCAGGAGGGCGTGACGGAGCAGGACACCAAGG
>CAVFRZ010000155.1:0-5644 GCA_963624875.1 Anaerovibrio sp. | reverse complement strand
CTGAATAGTTAATTTTATTTGGCGAGAACGCCACATGAGCAAAAGGAAAGCTGCGTAGCAGCGATTTTGCGAATGAGCTCTGAATAGTTACGAGGTTTTTCGAATGCGAGGAGAAAATGCCATCAGGCATTTCCGAGTATCAAAATCGAGATGGGTGATAAACAACTACGCTTTGGGAAAGTGAGCATCAGACGTGAAGACTGGAATTCTTGGGGGGACATTTGACCCGATTCATCTGGGGCATCTGATTACAGCGGAGAATGCGCTGGACGGTGCGGGACTGGACCGGGTGATCCTGATGCCCACCGGCTGCTCGTATTTTAAAGAGGATCAGAAGGTTACTGCGCCGCAGCTGCGTTATGAAATGACCAGACTGGCAGCCGGGGACAATCCAAAGCTTGTGGTTTCGGATATGGAGACGACAAGGCCAGGCAACAGCTATACGGCAGATACCCTGCGAGAGCTCCGGGAGACTTATCCAGATGATGAGCTGTATTATATCGTAGGAGCAGACACGCTGGTGCTTATGAGTCTCTGGAGAGCACCGGAGGTGATCTTTTCGCTTTGTCGTGTACTGGTGGAAACCAGGCCGGATGAAATCGCCGGGACGGGGCTTCTGGAGGAGATAAAGACCCTCCGGGATAAATATGGTGCCGATATTACCATTCTTCCCGCCAGGAATATTGCGATTTCCTCGACGGAAATTCGCGACCGGGTGCGGGATGGACGCTCCATTCGCTATCTGGTGCCGGCAGCAGTGGAGAATTACATCCGGGAGAAGGGATTATACCGGTGAAGGCAGGAGGTAAATGTGAAGGCTGGGAAAGAGCGTTTGGAACTGATTCGGGCGATGCAGAAGGAGCTGAAGTATTCCCGATTTATTCATAGCCTCGGCGTTGCCTTTACGGCGGCCTCTCTGGCAGAGCGCTACGGCGTAGACATGCATAAGGCGGAAACGGCAGGGATTCTTCATGACTGTGCCAAGTATGTGGATGTGGAGAAGATGGAGAGCCTGTGCGTTAAGAACGGACTGCCGGTGACAGAAATGGAACGGGGAAGCGCGGCACTTCTTCACTCGAAAGCAGGAAGCATTCTGGCCAGAACCAAGTATGGGATTGAGGATGAGGAAATTCTGAATGCCATTCGCTATCATACGACCGGGCGGCCTGCGATGACGCTTCTCGAGAAGATTATTTTCATTTCAGATTACATAGAACCGGGGCGAGATCAGGCACCGCATCTGGAGGAGATCCGGAAGGCAGCCTTTTCAGATCTGGACCGGGCGTTGTGCATGATCCTGAGGGACACACTTTCGTTCCTGAACGGAAGCGGCAAGGCGATTGATTCTATGACGCAGAAGACGTACGATTACTATAGGACGGAAGAATAATCGCATCGAGGTTTTCCGAAGGAAAATTGAGATGGTGCTGAACAGTTACTTCTGAATGCGAGGGATGTGCTGTAACGGATAAAGTATGCCGCAAAGGACAGCGGCGCAAGGAGGACACCATGGAGAAAAATGCAAAGGAAGCTGCAAGACTTGCACTGGAAGCTTTGGATGAGAAAAAGGCAGAGGATGTCCGCATCATTGATATCAGTACAGTTTCTGTGCTGGCGGATTATTTTATCATTGCCAGTGGTACGAACCGCAGCCAGATTCAGGCAATGGCTGACAATGTGCAGGAGAAGCTGGCAAAGGCCGGACACATCTGCAAGCAGGTTGAAGGGTATCAGACAGCAAACTGGGTATTGCTGGATTTCGGTGATGTGATTGTACATGTGTTCGATACTAAGAACCGGCTTCTGTATGATCTGGAGCGCATCTGGAGGGATGGCCGCCAGATGGAGGCCGGTGAGCTGGAAGAGGCATAAGAGAACACGAGCCGCAATAGACAGGTACCTATAACGAAGGGATGTCGCATCATTGGTTTTGAATCCATTGTGCGGCATCCCTTCTGCGGTACAGACAGCGTAGTTATCACAGCCCATTTGCGGACTTGCTGCTCAGCTTGAATTTGGTATGTAAGCCACTCAAATCACCATTTCCCTGAATCGCTGCGTCACCTCATGATTCGATAGACACCGAACACCTTTCCCAGAATCTGACAATTCTCCACCAGAATCGGCTCCATTTCATCGTTTTCCGGCTGCAGACGGATATAATGATCCTCCTTGTAGAATCGCTTCACAGTGGCGGAATCGTCAATCAATGCGACGACAATATCTCCGTTTTCAGCGGTGCAGCAGGCGTGAACCATGATCAGATCGCCGTCCATAATCCCTGCATTGACCATGGAACGGCCATGTACCTTCAGAACAAAGGCTTCGCCCTGCGGAACATATTCCGTAGGAACCGGAAAATAGCTTTCAATATTCTCCTGCGCAAGTATCGGTTCTCCGGCTGCCACCCGGCCTACCACCGGAAGCGCCGCGGTCTCCGTACGTACCATCTGAAAATTATCATCACAGATTTCAATGGTCCGCGGCTTGGCAGGATCTCTTCGAATGTACCCCTTTTTCTCCAACGTTGATAAATGTGAATGAACGGACGATGTGGAGCTAAGATGTACGGCATCGCCGATTTCACGAACGGACGGAGGGTAGCCTTGTCTTAGAATACAGTCCTTAATGTATTCCAGAACCTGTTCCTGCTTCGCTGTGAGTTTCTGCTTCATATATAAGTGCCTTTCTATAGTGGATTGCGGCAGCATGCTGCAGTCCGTTTTTGCCTGTGTGGGGATGAGAAAGATGTATTTTAGGAAGACGCTGGTTTAATCAGCATTTCCTGTAACTATTCAGAGCCCATTCGCAAAATCGCTGCTACGCAGCTTTCCTTTTGCTCATGTGGCGTTCTCGCCAAATAAAATTTTAAAATCAGCCTTAGAAATGCAGGCATTTCACGTCTGATTTATAAAATTTTGCTTGGCTCTGAATAGTTACCATTTCCTTAGAACAATGATGATTGCCGGAGATTGTTCGAAAGTTTGTACGACTCCGATAGATATAGTATAGAGTATTGCAGCGGGAAAAAGCAAGCCGCCATGCAGGATCCAACGACGAAGAATCGAACATTCATTCATTGCATCGACGCTAGCGCATGCACGATGGTAAAACATAATGGCGAAAGAATGTTCGAATACGTATTGACACAAGAACACATGTTCGATATACTACACGGTATAGAAACAAACGTTCGATTGACGGCGAACGAATGATAGCGTCAACTGAGCTATGCATAGTGAAGCTGAACGAATAGGGGGAAACTGGCTATGACAATAATGGAGAGAAAGGAGTATGGGATCACATCGCTGAAGACAAAGAGCAGGAGAGTACCTTGTCTGGCGGCGATCGGAGTGATTCTTCTTTGGGTATTTCTGGTGTTCGGTATCACCTCACATGCAGATGAGAATGGCGCTCAGCTGCACAAGTACTATACCAGTGTTCTGGTAATCGATGAGGAGAGTCTGGCGCAGCAGGTGGAGGAGTTTGCGTCAACCGGGGATTACAGGGATGTTCAAGCCTACCTCAGGGAGGTTTGCAGAATCAATCATCTGGCACTGCGGGATGCGAATACGCTGAGGGTTGCACCGGGGAACTATGTGATTCTGCCGTATTACTCCTCGGAAATTATGTGAAGGTTTAATTCGTTCTCCCATGACACTTGTTTGATCAGCCTCAGCAGCCGTCATGCGAGTGTTGCGAGCGGATTTGAACTGATATAAATCCATACATACAGAAACGTCCGCAGTGCCTTGTACTGCGGACGTTTCTGTCTATGCGGCTACAGCACAATGCCGTTCTCCTCGCACAGTGCCTGTGCGGACTCCACGGAATCGATGCCGGTTTTGTTCTTGATCGGTGCAAATTCATGGGATCTGGAAACCTCGAAGGGCAGGCAGGAATCCATTTCGTGTACCATGTCCAGAATCAGCTGTTCGAATTTGAAACCGTTGGGAGCCTCCGGCTTTATCAGATGACCGTCTGCGTCCATGTAGGGAATTTTCTTTTCTACGATGTGGAGCATCAGCTTCTCGTTCATGATCTCCTCGAGCTTATCCTCACGGAAAAGATAGTTCAGAATGACACCAAAATTGTAAGCGGGCTGCCCATTCTCGTCGGTTGCAGACAGAAGCTCCGGTGTCATCTCATAATACTCCACGATGGAAGGACGTCCATCCTCTAGGCACATTGCACCGACTTTTTCATCGGGAGCAGCCTTGCGTACCACTTTTGCGCCGCTGCTGAATCCCTCACTGGCGGTAGCTCCCAGAAAGACCGGATCTCCAATCCTCTGCAGGACATTGTCGACTGCGAAGCAGTTGAGCCATTCAACACCAAGCTCGTGGAGCTTGTCTACGAGGCCGGCCTTATGCATGGAGCTGAACCAGCCGCCGTTTCCGTTGGGCGAGGATGCGATCTGGCAGGGACTCTCCATGTAGACCTTACCGTTGTAATCCGTGGCGGGGGCCATATCCTGGCGGAAGAAGAATACAAGTGACGGATCATATCCGAAGTAATCGTGCTCCTTCATGAAGGAAACGGTGGTTTCGTGATTTTTGTCGCTGGTCATGATGAAAAACGGGAAAAAGCAGCCGGCTTCCCTCACTACATCCATCATATTCTCAATAAGCCGCTGCATGATATAAACGGGGTGTGTCTTGCCGATATCATACATACACTTCGGGTTATCAGAGCCGAGCCGGGTTCCCATTCCGCCGGCAAGAAGAACCGCACCGAGCTTGCCTTGACGAATCAGTTCAAGCCCCTTGCCGCGATACTCTGCCTCTTTTTCTTTGATCTGTGAAAGCTCCATGGCCTTTAAAGGAGTGATCACGCCTCTCCCCGGCAGCTCCTCTCGGTGAAGGGCATAGCGCGTGACGGAGAGATCCAGCGCGGAAATCTGCTCCAAAAGCACTGCCTTCTCTTCCTCGGAGAGGTTGTCGTAGTATTGCAGTACATGTTCCTGTCCATAGGCGGCAAGCTTTTCCTTAGCCTGCTCCAGGGTTACATTTGTGCTCATAATTTCCTTTCTGCGCCGCAGCTGTAGTGACGGCAGCAAGTGGAGAATGTCGCACCGGCGAATTCTCTGTTACCAAGTTTGTAACAAGACATATATATATTACGCCAATTCAACGAAATGCACAAATAGTAGTGTTCATTCGTCCTCTCGCAGATGCACAATGTTGGCTGCACCGCGCCGGCGATCCTCCTCCAGGGCGGCATAGTGCTTCCTGGTTGTATTGACGTCCTTGTGTCCGAGAACATCGGCTACGAGGTAGATATCACCGGTTTCCCGGTAGAGGCTGGTGCCGTAGGTGCTGCGGAGCTTGTGCGGAGTTATTTTTTTCAATGTGGTTACGCGGGAGGCGTATTTTTTGACCAGCAATTCCACGGCGCGCACAGTGATACGGCGGTTCTGGAGGGAGAGAAACAGCGCATTTTCTGATCCTTCCTTTGCAATGATCTGCTGCCTTTTCTCCAGATAGGTCTGGAGAGCGGCGGCAACCTCGTCGCCGAAATACACGATTGCATCGTAGCCACCCTTCCTGCGGACCTTAATGCCGTTTTCTTCGAAGTTTAAATCATTCAAATCCAATCCGACGCATTCGCTGACACGGATACCGGTTCCGAGAAGGAGCGTAAG
>CAVFRZ010000154.1:0-5654 GCA_963624875.1 Anaerovibrio sp. | reverse complement strand
GTTCCCGTCCTTCTGGACGAGGTAATGGACGGTTTGAATCTGCAGCCCTCCGGCATCTATGTGGATGGAACGCTGGGAGGAGCGGGGCACAGCTCGCAGATTGCGGCCAGACTGACGGAAGGCGGACGCCTGATCGGCATCGATCAGGACAGGGATGCGATTGCGGCAGCGTCCAAGCGGTTGGAAGCGTTTGGTGACATGGTTACCATCGTGCACGACAACTATGAGCATATTCCGCAGATTCTGCAGCAGCTTGGAATTTCATCGGTAAACGGCATTTTGCTGGATATCGGTGTCTCCTCTTATCAGCTGGATAATCCGGAGCGGTGGTTTTCCTACAACAGCGATGAGCCGCTGGACATGCGGATGGATCAGGAGAGTCCTGTGACGGCAGCGGATGTCGTGAATGAGAAAAGTCAGGAAGAGCTCACACGTATTCTCCGTGATTACGGAGAGGAGCGGTATGCAGCCAATATTGCGCGGCGGATTGTACAGGAGAGGGAGAGCAGACCTTTTACTACAACAGGCGATCTGGTCCGGGTAATCCGTGCCAGTGTCCCGATGAAGATGCAGGAAAAATACGGGAATCCCTGCAAGCGTTCTTTCCAGGCCATTCGCATCGCGTGCAACCGGGAGCTGGATGTCCTGCAGGATTCGATCGACCGGCTGATTGACCTTTTGGCACCGGGCGGAAGGTTGTGCATCATCACCTTTCATTCGCTGGAGGATCGGATTGTCAAGAATGCATTTCGGCGCAATGAGAATCCGTGTACGTGTCCGCCGGAGTTTCCGGTTTGTGTCTGCGGCAGGAAGTCAAAGGGAAAGGTAATTACAAGAAAACCGATCGTTCCGTCGGAGAACGAACTGGAACGCAACAAACGGGCAGCGAGCTCAAAGTTGCGTGTGTTTGAAAAAGCCGGAGCAGATGTATAGCTTCGGTGAAAGAGGCAGCTATGGCAAATAGAAATTATAATCGCAGTTCCGCAGGGAACACGCATAAAAGCTCCGGAGGGAGCAGATATCGTCAAAATCCATACGCCGCTGACAGCTATGTCTATGGTGCAGCAGCACCGATGTACGATCCCTTTGAGGAGCAGGGAAGGGACCGTGACTACTACGCAGATGACAGAAGGGAGCCGGGGCAGCAGACAAGAGCCAGACACTTTATGAATCCGCTGGCTGTGATGAGCATCATTGCAATGGTCGGGCTGATCTCTTATTTTCTGTTCCAGTATGTGGCGCTGCAGTCCAAGGTGACGACGGCGGTGAAGGAGATCGCAAGTCTGGAGTCGGAGCTGGCAACTCTAAAGAGCGACAACAGTGAGAAACAGGTAGAGATCAATTCCGGCATCAGTCTGGATGATATCAAGTACCGCGCCATTGCGGAGCTGGGCATGACGTATGCACAGGAAGATCAGATCGTAACTTATGATGGAGAGTCGGGCGACTATGTGCGTCAGGTGACGAAAATCGGGCAGTAGTTTTCAATTGTGAATATGCCTGCAGGCGGTCAATTCGTGTTGGAATGGGCATAAGCAGAAAGAAATTGTAAATGGCAGATAACAGGCATTCCGTGCAGCGGGGGGGAAGAAAGCCGGGAGGTGATCTTTCCCGCCGCACAAGAACAAGGCAGTTCAACAAAAAAATGCAGACAAAGCTGGTAGTACTGTTCGGTTTGGTACTGCTGGCTTTTGTCGCGCTTATTATACGGATTGCATACATCAACAAAAATAACGGCAATGACTACAAACGCCAGATTCTCTCCCAGCAGTCCTATGATTCCAGAGAGATCCCCTATAAGCGCGGGACCATTGCCGACCGCAACGGGACCGTACTGGCAACAAGTGAGCTGATTTACAACGTCATTGTGGATGCGTATCAGATCAACAACGGACCGGAAAACGAGGACGGGGAGAGCAGCTACAAGGAGCCGACACTGGCAGCCTGTGAACGGCTCGGCCTGGACCGGAGCACGGTGGAGCAGTACATCCATGACAATCCGGATTCCCGCTACTATATTGCCAAAAGAGGTCTGTCCTATCAGGAAAAGACAGCCTACGAGAAGGAAATTTCGGACGCAGCAGACCGCGTAGCCAACATAAAGGAGGAAATCAAGGCGGAGCAGGACGGAGCTGCCAATGAAACAAAGCTGGCGGATCTGCAAAGTCAGCTCGAGGATGCGCAGGCAACCAACAGCGAGTATCAGAATATTCAGGGAATCTGGTTTGAATCCTCGTATTCCAGAAGCTATCCGAACGGAACACTTCTGTCGCATGTGCTCGGATTTTCCGGCAGCGGCAATCAGGGTGCTTTCGGGCTGGAGGAGTACTACAACAGCACGCTGAACGGAACCTCCGGTCGTGAATACGGATATCTCAATGACAGCTCTAATCTGGAGCGTACGGTGATCGATGCAACGGACGGCAATAATCTGACACTTACCATTGACGTTAATGTTCAGAGCATTGTGGAGAAGTATCTGCAGGAGTTCATGGATGAGTACAAGGATGGTGATTACCACGAAGGGTACGGCGCAAGAAATGTGGGCTGCATCATCCAGAACGTCAACAACGGTGAGATCCTTGCTATGGCAAGTTATCCGACCTTCGATCCCAATGATCCGTATAATGCAGACCTCCTGGTGGGGATGCCGGTTCTGAGTGACGGAGAAACGGATCCGACATCTCCCAATTACGACGGATTCGCGAAGGATTCGCCGACCTACAATTACCTGACACAGGAGGACGTGGATACCATCTCTGAGGACAACGAGCAGCTTTCACGTTACCTGTATGCACTGTGGAACAATTTCTGCATTTCCACGTATTACGAGCCGGGATCGACGGCGAAGCCTTTTACTATGGCGGCGGCGCTGGAATCCGGGAGCCTTACGGGAGATGAGACCTACTACTGCGGCGGCTCTTTGACGGTGGATGGTTGGGAGATTAAGTGTCACAACACCGACGGTGACGGAATGCTGACACTGAATGAAGCCATCGAGCGCTCCTGCAATGTGGTCCTGATGGATATGGCGCTGGCAACCGGCGAGGAAGTTTTCTGTAAGTTCCAGAGGATCTTTAATTTTGGATTGAAAACCAATATCGATCTTGCCAAAGAGGTCCGTACAGACGGGCTGATCTACACGGCGGATAAGATGGTAGATGTTGACCTTGCAACAAACTCCTTCGGACAGAACTTTGACGTCACCATGATTCAGATGATCACCGGCTTTTCTTCGCTGATCAACGGAGGCTACTATTACGAGCCGCATGTGGTGAGTAAGATTACAAGCGCCGGCGGTGCTACGGTGCAGAACATCGAGCCAAGACTTGTGAAGCGCACTATTTCCGAAGAAACCAGCGCGAAAATTCGCGAAGCCTGTCTGCAGGTTGTGGCCGGAGCCAACGGCACCGGTAAAACGGCACGGCCGGCAGGATATATGATCGGCGGCAAAACGGGAACGGCGGAGACGATTCCAAGAGACAAGACCAACTATGTTGTTTCGTTTATGGGATACGCACCGGCGGATGATCCGCAGATTGCCATTTACGTGGTTGTGGACCGTGTCAATCACTATCCGCAGGATGACGCCAAGTATGCAACCCGCATCGTGCGAAAGGTCCTGACCGAGGTTCTGCCGTATCTTGGAATCTACATGACCGAGGAGCTTTCGGAGGATGAAAAGGCAGAACTGGAGCAGATGAATCTTGATAATACATTGGCCTACGGTGCCGGGAATTACAATCAGAAGCCGGTGGCGATCATCTGCGATGTGGACACGGACGGCGACGGAGTGGCGGATGCGGTTGACGGAAACGGAGACGGCACGCCGGATACGCCGGTTGACACCAACGGTGACGGTGTGACGGATGCACTGGATGTAGACGGAGACGGCAAGGCCGATCAGTACGACACGGATAACGACGGCGTTGTAGATTCAGCCAGTCCGAAAGAAGGACAGATCGATCAGACGAGAAACGATGCCAGTGAACAGATCTGGAAAACCTATGAGGTGGATGCGACTACCGGATTCTACATTAACCCGAACAACGGAAACCTGATTGATCCGAATACAGGTTACGAATACAGCACATCAGCGCTGCCGGAAAATCTTGGAACCGGAAAGGCCTCCAACGCAGCAGGAAGTGCGGCGGATTCGGACGGCAATACGGCAGAGGGTACGGCCGGAAACGGTACGGTGCCTACATCTGCAAACACGAACACTGCGCAGGATGGCACTGCACAGGCAGCAGCCACGACCGGATCACAGGAAAGTGCTTCGGGTGAAGCGGATAAGAGTGCCGCAGATACGAATGCACAAGGGACGGCTGAGGCCGCAGAACAGTGATACAAAGCCGGAAGATTTGAAGATGCGGCTGGAAAACAGAGCGGCACGGGAGGAGTGACATGTATTTTTACACATTGGCAAATATCATTGTTCCGATGGCAATAGGCTTTGCTGCATCAGCGATTACCGGAAAATTCCTGATTCCGGTCCTGATCAAAAAGAAAGCGCAGCAGACTGAGCGGGATGATGGACCCAAGACGCATTTGAATAAGACGGGTACGCCGAATATGGGCGGAATCATGATTCTGGCCGGACTTGCGATTGCGTGTCTTCTGATGGCAGCCTGGGACCCGCAGGTGCTGCCGGTTTTATTCCTGACGCTGGGCTTTGGACTGGTCGGCTTTGCTGATGACTACCTGAAGGTAAAGAAAAGAAGCAGCGACGGACTTTCGGTGAAGCAGAAGATGGCGCTGCAGATTGTAATTTCGATCGTGTTTGGCCTGATTCTGGTATACACCGGGGAGCTTGGAGACCTTACCATGAAGGTTCCGTTTGCGGAAGGGATGGTATTGGATCTGGGACTGTTCAGCTTTCCGGCACTGGTGTTCATCTCCATTGCGACTGTAAACGGCACCAATTTCACAGACGGTGTGGACGGACTTTCAACGTGTGTAACCATTGCAGTGGCACTCTTTTTCACCATTGCAGCGGCCCTGACGGGGAGCGGTGCTTCGGCGGCCGGCGGGGCGATGGTCGGCGCGCTTTTGGGATTTCTTCTCTACAATGCACACCCGGCAAAGATCTTTATGGGAGATACCGGATCACTTGCTTTGGGCGGCTTCGTGGTCGGCATGGCGTATGTCCTGGGACTGCCTTTGTATATTCCGATCGTCGGATTTATTTATATGCTGGAGGTGATTTCGGTAATTCTCCAGGTGGCCTATTTCAAAAAAACACACGGCAAGCGGCTGTTCCGCATGGCGCCCATTCATCATCACTTTGAGCTGGGTGGATACAGCGAGGTGCAGGTAGTTGCTTTATTTACCATTGTAACCGTCCTTCTTGGCGGGGTAGCTCTATTAGGCCTGTGGTGATACGGGTGATACACTGCGCGTGAAGAAAGCTTCGGGAGCGTTGATGGCAGAGCAGATTCTGAATAAAACTTCATACCGGGAATTTGCTGCGGCGAAAAGCTCCAAAAGGCCGGGGAAGGGCCGGAAAACGGGACAAAGACCGCCTGCTGTAGGCAATAACCCGCAGCGCGGCAGGAGCAATATGCGGGTGGTCTCCGTGCGGCATGCAAGGGCCAGTCAGGATTACACCCTGATCGCGATTGTGCTGTTCCTGATTGCCTTTGGTCTTATGA
>CAVFRZ010000153.1:0-5787 GCA_963624875.1 Anaerovibrio sp. | reverse complement strand
TACATAATCCCATACTGTCTGGAGTAAAAATCGTCCTTTGTCAGTATCTCCATGACGCTTCCAATGGCCTGCCGGTCCATCAGCATGGCGCCAATGACCGACATTTCCGCCTCGAGATTATGGGGCATTATCCGTTTTACAGCATCTTCCTGCGGCATGTCATGCTTCCTTCACCTTCACATGAAGCTTTCCTGTCACCTCCGGATGCAGTTTAATCGAGACATCATGCATTCCGAAGGACTTAATAGGCTCCTCAAGAACAATCTTTTTCTTGTCCAGAGAAAGTCCATGCTGCCGAGACGCCTGCTCCGCGATTTCCTTGGAGGCAACCGAGCCAAAAACCTTTCCGTTTTCTCCGGCCTTCATAGACACCTCGATCGTCAGCCCGTCCAGCTTCACCGCCAGTTCTTTTGCCTGTGCCAGGCGCTCTGCGGCCAGCTTATCCTCGTGCTGTTTCTGAAGCTTGAGCTCGTTTTTATTCTTCTCTGTAGCCTCTACTCCGACATGCTTGGGCAGGACGAAGTTTCTCGCATATCCGTCACTGACATTAACAATCTCGCCCTTTTTACCCAGGGACTTTACATCCTCCAGCAAAATAACCTTCATCTCATGAATCTCCTTTCTCTATAACTCTCCATCGTCCATCATCGAATCGATCGTATGCTTGAGCAGCTCTTCCGCCTCTTCTGTCGTTTTATTCTCCAGCTGCGCTCCGGCAATATTCATATGTCCGCCGCCGCCCATGCGTTCCATGACGATCTGCACGTTAACTTCATCAATAGACCTGGCACTTACAAAGATTTTACCCTGATAGGGCGTCAGCACAAAGCTTGCCTTGATCCCCTTGATATCCAAGAGCTCATTGGCTGCCTGAGCACCCACCACAGTAGGACTTTCCAGCCCCTGACTCTGACACGTTGAAATAGCGAATTCTTCCCGGTAAATCTCTGCCTGGGAGACTGCATCTGCTTTTGTTTTGTACTCTACAGCATTTTCCCGGAAAAGCTTTCGAACACGTGTCACATCCGTACCATTCCTGCGAAGGAAGGCCGCTGCCTCAAAGGTTCGAACGCCCGTCTTACTCTGAAAATTATTGGTATCCATAACCATTCCGGCATAGAGGGCGTCCGCTTCCTCCTGGCTCAGCCTCAAATTGTCATCTACGTACTGTAAAACCTCCGATACCATCTCGCAGGCACTGGATGCATACGCCTCCACATAGGAAAGCGTCGCATTCTCGATAAACTCACTTCCTCTGCGATGGTGATCAAGCACTATGATCGATTTGCACATCCGAAGAAGCTCCGGGCACTCCGTGATGCTCGGCCGGTTCACATCCACCACAACAAGCGCCGAGTCATCCGTTACACGCTGAATTGCCTGATCACTCGAGAGAAACAAGTCCTCCGGATAATCCGGATTTTTGCCGAACAGATCAACGATGGGCCGCAGGGATGTGGACACCTGATTCAGCACGATGTGCGCCTCTTTCCCCAGCGTTCTGCAGATCCTGTAAATACCGATGCCTGCGCCGACACAGTCAATATCTCCGAGCCGATGTCCCATAATGAAGACCTTATCACGCGTGGAGATAATTTCCTTCAGTGCCTCTGCCTTCACTCGTGCCTTTACGCGTGTTGTCTTCTCAATCTGCTGTGTTTTACCGCCATAATAGACAATGTTGCCCGGCATTTTTACAACCGCCTGATCGCCGCCGCGACCAAGAGCCAGATCAATTGCATTGCGCGCAAACTCATAGTTCTGCGCGTAGCTTAGGCCATCCATTCCGAAGCCTATACTGAGCGTCATCGCCATTTCATTGCCAATATTAACAGTCTTGGCCTCTGACAGGAGTGAGAAATGAGCTTCCTGCAGAAGGATCAGCGCTCTCTTGCGAAGAACAATCAGGTACCGGTCCTTTTCCACCTTGCTGCAAATACCGTCCACTGATGCAATATACTTATTCACCTGTCGGTCAATAAGTGCCACAAGAATGGATTTGCGGACATCCTCCAGACTTTCCAGAGCCTCATCGTAGTTATCTATATAAATAAAGCCAACCACCACGCTCTGGTCATCCACCTCCTGAATAGCCAGTCGCTCTGCCGTTTCATCAAAGAAGTATACAGCAATCAGGGCACTTCCATACCCGCTGTCTTCAATGATGTCCGAATCCTGTACCAGACAGTCCAGCGGTATTCGCTTCATTTCCACGCGGAAGCTGCTGCCTTCAAATTCGATTTTCAGACTGATACCGTCATCACCGGTCGGAAGTGTATCCTTTGTCAATGACGGGAACAGCGAACTGATCTGTTTCCGAACGGTTTTGTCCTGATGAACCACCCGGTCGAATTCGTAATCGGTCCAGACAATTCTTCCTGTGTCATCCAGGATGCAGTACGGAATTTCCAGGTTCTTCAAGAGTCGCTTCTGCACCTGACCGTATTCTGTGGCAAAGCTCACCATTTCATTAAGAATCAGTGCCCTGCTGTGCATGCGCATCGCCACTACTACAATCACATACGCGACTGTGAACACCATCAGTACCAGTCCTGATGGCCAGTCCATGAACAGAATCAGAATATTAACAAGAATCAGAAAAAAGCCGAGGCGAATCGGCGTTTCAAAGTAGCCCGATATTCTATTTTTTAATTTAATCTGATTCCCCATCGCTCCCCACCTCATCTCACACATGCTGCTCACAAACGGACGCACAGCTGGATTATAACACAGACAGAGGAAAGAAAATAAAGAAAAGCCCCTGTCCTAAAGGACAGGGGCCGAATTCACCTTAATACCGGTAATTACTTCTCAACATAAGGAAGAATTGCAAGGTGACGCGCTCTCTTGATTGCGCCTGTCAGCTCGCGCTGATGTGTTGCGCAGGTGCCGGTAATTCTTCTGGGAAGGATCTTGCCGCCCTCCGAGATGTACTTACGCAGCTTTGCTGCATCCTTGTAATCAATGGTATTATCTTTTCCGCAGAAAACGCAAACCTTTTTCTTTCTATGGAAGGTTCCTCTGCGCTTAAAAGGCTTGCTGCCTGCCGTCTTTGTGAAAGCCATAATATCCTCCAATCTCACCGGACAAGTGCCGGATCCTCATTGCCGCCTCGGCGCGTTCGAATGGATTTCGTTTGTTCGCTCTAGTTGAACGGAAGCTCCTCATCAATGCCGTCCGGAATATTCATAAATCCGTCGATAGCACTGGCTGTAGATGCACTGCTCATTCCTGCAGATGCTGCAGGAGCCGGCGCTCCTGCGCCCGCATACCCGCTATAATCCGGAGCTGCGCCCTGAGCATTTCTGCCCTCTGCAAACTCCTGGTCCTCAACCACAACATCTGTAGTATAAACCTTTGTACCGTCCTGCTTGGTATAGCTGCCCGTCTGAATTCGGCCGGACACACAGATCTTGGTTCCCTTGTGCAGGTACTTCTCCGCAAACTCGCCGGACTTTCCGAACGCTACGCAGGAAATAAAATCTGCTGTCTGCTGGTCCCCCTGATTGCTGCGGCCGCGTCTGCGGTCAACTGCAAGGGTATACCTGGCAATTGCCATAGCCTGATCCCCCTGTGAATATCTCACGTCAGGATCTCTCGTTAAACGTCCCATTAGAACAACTCGGTTCATATTGCCTCTGCTTTCTGTTAAGCTTCGTTCTGTTTAACGCACAGATATCTGATGACATTGTCCATAATGCGCATACGCTGCTCGATCTCTGTGATAACGGAACCATCGGCATCGAAATGAATGAAGCTGTAGCAGCCCTCGTTCATCTTCTGGATCTCATAAGCCAGTTTCTTCTTGCCCCAGTCATCAACACCGGTAATGGTGCCTCCAACCTTCTCGACAAGTGCCTTGCAGTTATCGATAACTGCAGTTCTCGCCTCATCATCAATCTGCGCATTCACAACAACGGCTAACTCGTATTTGCTCATGTGCTGTACCTCCTTCTGGTCTCCGGCTCTTACCCCTCGGTAAGAACAAGGATTGATAATAGCTGCTGCCGCGTCTGCTCCAAGGCAGACTGCGGGTGTGGATGAATTCCCACGGATGTTTATCATAACACAGAATCAATTTAAACTTCAAGAGGTTTTTATCTGGTTGAATACTTCTCCGATGGGAGCACTGATTACCAGATCTGCCTGTGCATCCCTTGTCGTTGCACTTTTATTGATCAGCACAAGCTTATTCCCCCGGTAGTAATCTATCAGCCCCGCGGCCGGGTACACCACCAGGCTGGTGCCGCCGATAATCAGAACATCCGCCTCCGCTATCGCAGACGCTGCGCGCTGCAGCGTCTCCATATTCAACCCTTCCTCATAGAGCACCACATCCGGTTTCACACGGCCGCCGCACTTTTTGCAGCGCGGAACCATCTTGCCATTCCGAAGGCTTTGTTCCACCTCGTCCGCCGTATGAAAGCACCCACACTCCTCGCAGAAATTCCGCAAGATACTTCCATGGAGCTCCAGCACATTCTTGCTGCCGGCCACCTGATGCAGCCCGTCGATATTCTGCGTAATCACCGCCCGCAGTCTTCCTTCGTTTTCCCACTGTGCAAGTTTCCGATGGGCAGTGTTGGGTCCGGCATTTCCGGCCGGAACCAATATTTTATCCAGATAGAACCGAAAGAATTCTTCCGGCCGGTCCCGATAAAAGGTATGGCTCAAAATCGTTTCCGGAGGATATGCATATTTTTGATTATAAAGACCGTCCGTACTTCGGAAATCCGGTATGCCACTTTCCGTAGACACCCCGGCTCCGCCGAAAAACACAATGTTCCGCGATCCCTGAATCAAATCATTCAGCATGCGGATCTTATCGTTCTCATCCATGTTGAATCCCCCGTTTTGTATCCGTGGCGTGCGCAGACACGCGCTCGTTCCCCTTGGAATCATGTCTGCACCGAAGTTTTGCAGCTCACCCCTGGTACATCATCTGCTTCAGTCGATGCTCACCATCACAATTCCGTAATAAACAAGCACAACTCCCACAATCACCATCAAAAGCTTCACAGCCGAAATGGGATGGCAAATGAGAATGATTCCAACCGCCAGCGTAACCCCGCCGCCAATCAGCTGCATGGTCGCGTTCACACCGGCCTTCTTATCCGCAAGGACGCGAATAAGAAGTGCCGCCCCGGCTCCGGCCACAGCAACCCCCGCAAGGATCGGAAGAATGGAAATCAAAAGCCCCGGATGTGACAAAAACACAAGCCCTGCCACTGCGCACACCGCACCGCTTGCTGTGTCCATCGGCGATTTCGTCCCTCTAAGTCCGGCAATAATGCTGACCGCTCCGGAGATTAAAAGACACCATCCGATTAGACGGCAGAAAGAGTACAGTGTGCTTCCCGGAAATAATACCAATGCAGCGCCGGCAATCAGCATCAGGACGCCCGTCCGTTTTCGATTTCTCATGTCTCACCTCCGCGCTTAGCATCGCCATGTCTTTTCTGCGGCCATAGCTCCAAGTGGCTTTCATGGTATTCATTCAGGTAATCTGTCGCCTGCTGCAATCCCTCTTCGGTAACCGGGAAGTCCTTCACCGCTTTCGCCTGCTCCGGTGCTGACCGGTAACCTTCCGGCTCCGGCCAGACAACCACCCGAAGCGTTGCTTCTCCCCGCTTCTCCACCGGCGTGTAATGAACATTTTCAAGAGGCTCTCTGGCAACCCGAAACCGCATTCCCTGGTAGCTTCCGTAATAGGCTTCTCCATATTCATAATGTGTAAGCGAAAATAAATCCTTTATCGAAATCGCCATCGTTGCCCTCTTTTTCAGC
>CAVFRZ010000152.1:0-5879 GCA_963624875.1 Anaerovibrio sp. | reverse complement strand
GCATCACATTGTCCATCACCCGTTCTACGGCACGAAGCTGGTGAAAACGTGGAAAGATCAGCATTTTCTTTTTTGTCTTTCTGCCGGTTTCCGCATTCTTGCTTTCTTTCGTCTTGATGTAGATGAAGCGATCGATCAGCAGCATGATACGATCCTTCGTCCAGATGTCCTCCCACATATAAGCCACATTGATGCCGTCCGACTCATGCGGATTGCCTCTGCCGAAATCAACGCCCTTGTTGAAGGGATGGAAGAAGGAGCTCTTGCCCTGCAGATTCGTGCAATAGTAGACCTCATTCAAATCCATGGCAAAAGCTGCAAATACGCCTACCATGGATTTCAGAAGCCGCGTGCTCGGATCCCGATGATTTTTGTACTGCTCAATGGCATTTTTGTAGCTCTGTCCCGAGGTATTGCACTTCAGTTCTACCGCAAAAATAGCGATGCCGTTCAGGAAGAGCACCAGATCAATGCGCTCTCCCTCCTTGTGCCAGACCTCCTCCATGACAGAGAAAATATTCTTTTCGTAATTCTCTACCGCCTGAGTATTGCGGGTGCTGTCCGGCTTACGGTAAAGCAGGTTCAGCTTCTTACCATTATCAAACTCAATCCCATGCTTGAGCACGTCAATGAGGCCTCGGCTGATCAGCTTGCCGCTGCTGCGATTCACTTCTTTGTTGATGAGGTTCAGAATCGTCTCTTCCGTCCGGTCCTCGTACATGCGGCGAAGCGCCTCCATGGTCTCATGCTGTGTATCCTCCAGAAAGCGGAACAGCAGCTCCGTATCCATGGCAAGCCCGGCATGAAATGCTGCAGCCGGACGCTCTTCAAAACCATTCACATCCCGCAGATAATTGATGATCAGGCGCTGATAGTCTCTGGTCTCCGTCAATTGATCGGCTCTTACCGGCATGCTCACACCTCCTTTACACGTTTCTTTCCTGTAACATATTCGTAGATCACGGATTTACGGTGATTCTTCATATTCTCCACCTGCCTGCGCTTGTCATCCAGGATGGTGTCAATTTCGGCGCATTTGCGGTCGAGGTAGGTGGCGAGCTGTTTTTGCTCTGTCACGCCAGGAATAGGTACATATGTATGCAGAAAATCCGACATTTCAATATTTTGCATGCTCGCACTGCTTCCCGTAGCAACGCATCCAAACCAGCGTCGCACTGGCTCCGAATTCATTAAATACCAAGCATATTTTGCCAAAAGTCGATCATTAAACTTCACTTTCCACAGCTTGTCCGGCAGAAAATATCCTTCATAGTTCCGTTCAATATATGCGCTCGCCCCAACCATCGCAGACGTATTCATTCGGCTCATGATCACTGTATCTGCTTCAACAGGGCAAACCAATCTGTTTTCTGCATATGATGTAACCGCCTTAACTTCTGTAACAATGAACACGCCAGAAGAGACCGCGCTGGTTCTAAGCACATATTTCCCAGATTCTTCCGTGTCATCATTTGTAACAGCGCTCAACCCAGAAGTCACGCTTTGTACGCATACTCTAAATGGTAGCATTTCCCAATGCTCCGGTATCTGCCCGATCCATTCAATGCCGCTGTCCTTCATCGGCACATCTGGATTCAAGCCTTTGGTGACGGCCTCGGAAATCAGCGACTTTTTGTAGCTCTGCAGGCACTCAATCTGCCTCTGCAGATCGGCGATGATGTCATCAATCTGCCCGCATTTACGGTCGAGGTAGGCGGCAATGGCATGCTGTTCGGAAAGCGGAGGAACCGGAATTTTACGTTTTCTTACATAACTTGCCGCCAAACCGTCACGTACATCATCACCGGACATTTGACGCAGATATGTATACATAGATTGGAAACACCAAAAAAGATATTCGTAGTACAATTTTTCCTCATGGCAGCTGAAAGCGCACAGAGATTGATTACATGCACTATCAATTCGCAGAACTGCACTCATACCCTTGGTCTTTCCCTGTCCATTAAGCGCAACCATCACCGCATTTTTCTTAATTACCTTTGCGCTCGATCCTCTCGTGGCTGCTTCTGTTATTTTCTCATCTGTTTCATAGACATTGATCTTGTTCACTTCTCCAGAAGACATCCATGGGATTGTTCCGTTATCCCAATAATTCATATTATTTCTGTCTGGCGTTCCGCCACTTCGAGAGTTAGTCATACATGAAACAGGTGCAACTAACCACTCTTCCGGTATCTCACCAATCCATGCAATTCCGCTGTCCTTCATTTTCTCCGCCATCACGCTTCACCATTCAGTGCCGCAATCTTGGCAGCAAGGCCTTTCTCAATCTCCATGAATGCAGTCAGGAGGTCATCGCTCTTTTCCGGCTCATGATATTCATAGAAGAATCGTGTAAACGGAAACTCAGCTCCAAGCTTTTCCTTGTTGGAAGCACTTTCCGCCTTTTTAGGGTCATACTCATAGCGCCAGATAGCATCCGGCACATAGGGATATACTTCGGTCTGCATGTATTCTGCAGCATTCCTGTCCAATGAGATAATTTCCGTATCCTTGGTGGTGGGATCCACGATTACATTGCCCTTCTTGTCCTTCTGCACCTTCGCCGTCTTGTCCATCACCGACATTTCCATGGCAATGCCGGTCAGGCGCGAGGCGGAATAGCCTTCAATGCCATGCAGAATCATTTTCAGCTGTGCCTCGAACCTGGCATAATCGGTATAGACCTGATCGGACTGGTGATCCCGCAGCGCAGCAATCACATCCTCTGTAAAGGCCTTGCCCTTCAGGTACTTCTGGTATTTCTTCTCTGCATTTGCATCTCGGGGATCGGTTTCCGCCAGCTCTTCGAAGTCCGCTTCATTGAACAGGTTGGAATTGGCCGTAAAGTATGCACTCGTACGCAGCTTTTCAATGCTGTCCGCATCGATCACACCCCGACGCTGCAGCGGTTGATAAACAGCATATTCCTTGTACAGGAATGTGTTCTTGTCAAAAATACGGCATTCCAGGCGGCAGGAATAGGCTTCACCGCTTTCCTTGCGTCGTTCACTGACATAGCTTGCTTTGCCCTCTTCAAAATCCGCATAGGCCTTCGTGATGGCTGCAATCTGTGCCTTGGAAATCTCACGGCGCTTCTTGCCCAGGGAACGCTTCAGCGGCTCCCACATGTCCGTTGCATCGATGAGCTGAATTTTATTCTTGCGGCGCTCATCCTTGTTTTTGGACAGAATGAAGGCATAGATCCCGATATCCGTGTTGTAGAAAAGCTGGGACGGCAATGCAATGATCGCTTCAATCAGATCCTCTTCCAGCATCATGCGGCGGATCTGGCTCTCACCGCTGGTGGTATTGCCTGAGAACAGCGGCGATCCGTTGGTAATGATGGCAGCTCTGCCAACATGATCATCCATCTTGGCAATGGCATGCTGCATGAACAGAAGCTGCATATCACCGGTTGCAGGAAGACCGGCTGCAAAGCGCCCATTTTTGCCGCGCTTATACTCATCACGCACGGCTTTTTCTACACCATCCCCTGCATCCTTGCCGCCCCAGGGTTGGCCAAATGGGGGATTTGCAATCACAAATCTCATGGGCTGGTCTTCAAAACAATCCGCCTTCATGGTGTCCTGGAATCGGATGTTGTCCGCCGACTGTCCTTTGATCAGCATGTCCGCCAGACAGATGGCATAGGACTCCTCGTTGTTTTCCTGACCGAAAAGACGCACCGTCGCATCCGGATTCATTCTCCGGATGAAATCATGGGTCGTGGAAAGCATCCCGCCTGTGCCGCAGGCCATGTCCAGCACGGTAATTTCCTTACCTTCACCGAAAAGATCGTCAGCACCCTCTGCCAGCAGAATACTCGCCAGCATACGAATCACCTCACGCGGTGTATAGTGATCACCGGCATCCGCATTCTCTGAGAACTTGCGTATGATCTCCTCAAACATGTAGCCCATTTTGTGTCCGTCTATGGTTTCCGGATTCAGATCCAGCTCCGAGAATTTCTTCACAACTCCCAGCAGACGGTTATTCTTGTCCAGCTTCTTGATCTCTTCTTTGAAATTCAGCTTATCAATCAGAATGTCCTGAATATTCGCTGAGAAGGACTCAATGTAAAAAGTGAAATTCTCTACAATGGATGGTGCCTCATCCAGCAGCGTTTTCAATGTGAATGCACTTGTATTGTAAAAGGGATACCCGGACAGCGTCTCCAGCACCTGTTTGGGTGTCTTTTTGTTTTTGGCATACATCTCTGCCACCTTTTGCTGACGTGTTTTGCCTGACGCATCCTTCAGCTGCAGCGCACACTCCAGACGGCGAATGATGATCATCGGGATGATGACATCCTTGTATTTATCTGCGCGATATGGTCCGCGCAGTGTATTGGCGATGGAAAATACCATAGCAACTTCCTTGCTGACATCCAGCGTCGCGTCGTCCATCATCACTTTTGTAAAATCTATCTCTGCCACTGCAGTTTCCTCCATATCAGTATTCTGTAATATCGATTCCGGCCTTTAATAAGCGCTCATATCGGTCATTGGAGATTACAACCGTCAGCGGCCGCCCATTCTTCAATACAAAGGCAGCTTTATCTTCCTCTGATATGGCTGTCATGATTTTCGAAGACTGCCCCCGCAGAAATTCAGACATGTTGTAATGCTCCATTGGCGTTTTTGCCTTGTTTTCATTGCTCATTTCGTTTTCTCCCAGAAAGAAAAATTGCAAGTGTTCACTTATAAGAATAGCAAAAAGTAATTACAATTTCAACTACTTTGTCCATTTTTCGTCCCTTTTGTCAGTCTATTCTAGCATTTTTAAAAATGTTTCTAACTTGCCGAGTTAGGAATTTCAACTTCAGCATTCCCTATGCGCTGGTATCGCTTATGCGAAGTCCACCATCATGCCGCAAAAACCGCCCCGTTTTTGTGTATTTATATCCTTTTTTCGGCTATTTTTCATAACTCTCCAAGTTACGACAGCACTTCCGTTTTTATTTACCCTTGAATCATCAAACAAAAGGAGGTGCAGCTTATGAGCGCACAAAAAAACATTATCGATGACGGTTTCCGGGCGGATCTGGTTCGTTCAGCCGATTTCTACGGGATATTCGAAATCCCCGGAATCAAGAAGCCTAAAGAATTCATCATTCCCAAGGACACGATTCCCTTCAGTCAACGCAGTAAGACCCATGACTACTCAGAGTTTGTTGTCTTCTATGAGCATGACATTCGTTTTGCCGACGTGCTGCTGGCTACCGATGACTACCTCGACGAGCTTCGCAACTTTCCTGGAATCATAAGCCCTGATTGCAGCCTGTATCGCGACATGCCGCTGGTATTGCAGATAGCGAACACTTACATGAATCGGGCCGTTGGGCATTATCTCCAGTCTCAGGGACTCTATGTTATCCCCAACATTCGCTGGGGCGATGAACGCAGTTACACCACCTGTATGCTGCCGGAGAAGTTTGCATTTGCCGGCATCGAAAAGCACAGCATCGTCTCTATCGGAACGTATGGATGCATTCAAAGTCGAGAAAACCGGCACTACTTCCGGGAGGGACTGAGAGCCATGCTTGATGAACTGGAGCCTGCCATCGTTTTGGTCTATGGCGGTATGCCAGGTGACGTATTCAAGGAATTTCAAGCTCGAACAAAGTTCATCCAATTTAAGGATTGGATCACCAAAAAGAAAGGATTATAATATATGGGTAGTAGTATCAGCGGTAATTATCATGGCACCTATGGCGGATCACAGCCCTATGCCGAAACCTATCATGTCTATCCCAAGGCAATGGTGGCTGACAAAAAAGATCCATCCATTTACGATTCCAAAACCGGTTATTTTCACAATCCCACTGCTGTCAAGTTAGAAGACGCCATACAGAACAACCGTATCTATGTTGCCGG
>CAVFRZ010000151.1:0-5908 GCA_963624875.1 Anaerovibrio sp. | reverse complement strand
CATATGGGTGATCGCCTATCAGAAAGTGCCTCAACTTCAATGATCGCGCTGAAGCGGTTATACAGGGCCTGGTTCAGCTCCTTCGTTCCAAAGTAGCCCATGTTCATCGTCGCAAAGAAGCGGAAGTTCGGATGCCTCCTCACGATTTCCCCATTATCCAGCCTTACAAAACCGTTGTCATCCAGCAACGAATTTAGAAACGCAAGATACTGAGGCTTTGCAAAATTGATTTCCTCAAACACGACTGCACCGCCTTCACGGATCGCTTTTGTTACATAGCTCTCCTTGAAGATGATTTTTTCGTCTTGAGGAATATATTTGCCAAGGATGAATTCATCCAGTTTTTCAGTACAGTTGATGGTCTCCATGATGGGCAGATTGATCGACTGGGCTACCAGCTTGCAGGAAATGGTCTTGCCGGTTCCGGCCGGGCCGTGGAAAAGAACTGCCAGCAAATCGCCGCTAGAGACCGCGTTACAGACACTGATCAGATTTTCCGGAAGGACAAATTCGGAGGATAAAACAGGGATCCATGCCTTTTGCTCATCGGTAAAAGCGTCATCCGGGAATCTTAAAATCGGGGCCTCCGTCTTTGCCTCTGCGGCAGCTTTATTTTCCCTGATTACAGCATAGCTTTCAGTCCAGGAATGCCATCCGGTTGTGTCAATGTCAGAAAGATCGGTATATTCCAGCTCATATTCCTCCATCTTATGATTCTGATAAAAGTCTTCATGAAGATTGACAAACACATCCGCAACCGGATTCTCCATAAAACTCTCCATCACGGTGCGATATTCATTATCACTGTCCATCTCCCGTCCAAGCAGAACCATAAATGCCGGCAGAAGCTTATACAGCGGATGCAGATGTTCCATATTTCCGGGAATGAATGCACCGTTGTCATCATATGCTGCCAGCCTAATACTCATATCCGCTGCAAAAAGTGCCCGATAACTATTGATTTGCCAATCGATCACACCGCTGCTTCTGTAGTCTTCCGGAACCGTAAAATCAAGGAATACAGATTCTTTATCACCGCGGACAAAGAAGTCGCCAAAGCTTTTTCCTTTGGCCGTCGCCTGCAGCATGGTCGTAAACAGGATGAGTGCCTCTCCGATCGGCTGACAGAGCGTTGTTGTCCCCTTATATGACTGATTATCCGGATGCACATAATACTGGGTTGCATCGGACAGGTGCTTGAATCCGAATCCTTTATAAATCTCTGAAGAATTCTCCCTGACAACCTTATAAGCCACTTTAAATATGTTCATCCTGACTCTCCTGTAAACAATGCTTCAAATCTTCAGGCATACCGTGCCTCAAACGCATTCAATATTGCGAGCTGCGTGTTGTCCATAAACGCCACCTCGCGCTTTTTCAGCTTTTCCGGAATACCGTAATAGGTCTCCGCCATCCCGCCCGTAATTGCAGCAATCGTGTCACTGTCTCCGCCGATGGAGACTGCGTTGCGAATTGCGTCCTCGAATCCGGTTGATTCAAAGAAAGACGCGAACGCCTGAGGGACACTACCCTGGCAGGACACATCGAACGTATATCTCTCACGAATACCATCCAGAGTAAAGTCAATTTTGTAATAATTCTTCTCGATATAATCCCGTATCTGCGTCATGCTGCTGCCGGTACGTGCCATGAAAACGGCTGCCGCCACCGCTTCTGCGGCTTTAATACTCTCCGGATGATTGTGCGTCACATTCGTGACTGCTCGCGCCATCTTCCTGGCATCCTCCATACTCTTTGCAGCGAAACCGCAAGGGCTCACCCGCATTGCCGCGCCGTTCCCATAGCTGTTGTACGGCTTTGGGTTCGGATTCTTCAGCCACCGGGCAAAACTGCCGCCATATCCCGCATAGGGGTAAAGCCTACCGAGCTGCTGCATATACCGGATTGCCAGGGCCGCCAGATCAGATCGATCCTCTTTGCTGCTTAAAATTGCCTTTGCAATCGCAAGCGTCATGACGCTGTCGTCCGTAAGCGAGCATGTGTCTGCCAACAGCTCAAATTCCTTGCTCTTGTGATTTTTCCATTCAAACCTGGATCCTGCGGTATCTCCGATAATTGCACCTAACATGCGACTCCTTCCCTCTTCCCTGCGCCGCTCCGGCGTTTTTATTTGAGCAACTATTCAGCACCCATTTGATGGCCTTATCATACAGAATCCGTTTGAACAGAAGGTCCCCCGGCAGGCGACTTCCCAGGGAACCTGCATTGCATTACGAAATAATGCAGGGCAGTTTGTGTTCCTCCAGCTGGATGTCGAGCTCGATCATGTCGTATATTCCGTTCTCGATAAAATACGAAAAGATAATGTCCGTCTTGTCACAGGGCGAGAGCGCGTAACCGGCCCGCGCCAGAAGATCCTTGGACTCATCAAGATTCAGCTTCGCGCCGACGCACAGGCAAAGTGCCGTAAGCTTCTGCGGATGGTAATTCACGTTATTCTTGATCTTGGAAAATGTTTTTTTGTCGACGATTGCCCGCTTATACACTTCGGCATTTCCCATGTTCTTCGACTGGATAAGGTACATCAGGTACTGAGAAAATGTGTCTGAGATATGCCTTATTCTTTCTTCCAGACGGCTCTCGTGGAGCTCTTCGAATTCAATAAGCTCCGTTTCACCCGGCTCTCGTTCATCAAGTTCAAATTCTTCCGCTGCAGAGCCTGCTGATTTCTCCCTTCGCCGACTTGTCTCGAAAAGAGTTCTGCTTAAAAGGCGGTCAGAATGGTCAAGATCGGCAGCGTCGCAATAAGGTACGCCGTACTCCTCCGTGTGTTTATCTTCTACATAATTCTGATCAATGTAGGCTTCCAGCCCCGGATAAATCTTCTCTCCCAGTCTTGCAGCTTCGTTGTCGAAAACAACGAGATAGACCGTCATCTCGTTCTTCAAAAGAAATGCGCTTATCTCATCAACGGCTATCCGCATTCCCTCTTCCTTCGGATAGCCAAAGCTTCCGGTGGAAATCAGAGGAAAAGCTATAGAACGTATATGATGTTCCTTTGCGAGCCGAAGGCTGTTTCGATAGCAGGAGCGAAGTTTATTCTCTTCCTCCTGATTGCCATCCTGGTAAAGCGGACTTACGGCATGGATAATATATTCAGCCTGAAGACGGAACCCCGGAGTAATGAAGGCCTCTCCTTCAGGAACATGTCCTATTCTCTCTTTTCTGTAGGCCAGAAGCTCATCGTAACCCGCCGCATTGTATACAGCACAATCGCACCCGGTTCCAACCCTCGCCTGATCATTCGCCGTATTTACAATGGCCTCGGTATTCATTTTGGTGATGTCATTGCGGACGATCTTAAAAGGCATGCCATACCCTCCCGATGCATTTCTCAGATTTATGTCAATTGATCCAAACCTCCGGATCCTTTTATATCTAAAACTACACTTTTTTACCATTATACAGTATTCTTTCCGAGCCATATGGAAGTATCATCCGCTTTGTGATATCCGCATCACCGTCCGATACAAGTCTCCTTCCAAAACAGGCATAAAAAAGCACCTATCATTTCTGATAGATGCTTCTAAATATTCGTTATTTTACTGTTTCAGATCGCTTTTCAGTACGTCGCACATCTTCTGCACATCTTCTCGATCCAATTCCTCTTCTGAATCACATCCAGCCATTCCGCCGGTATGCTTTCGTATCCATAGAAGAGTCCGGCCAGACCTCCGGCTATTGCACCGACCGTATCGGCATCATCTCCTAGGTTCACAGCCTTGAGAAGTGCTCCTTTGAAGTTATCAGTGGTGATAACCGACCAGACTGCCGCCTCCAGAGAATCCACAATGTAGCCGGTGCTCTTAATTTCATCCTCCGGCAGCTTCGAAAACTCAGTGAGGTTGCGCAGTCGTCTGTAATAGGATAATTCCATGCGGTTTGAATCGTCACTCTCATAATATGCAAAGCCCCAGTCCAGCCCCTGCTGCAGCCTTTCGGTAAGTGTTCCCTCCCCGGCAAGAATCGATGCAACGCAAAAATAATATAATCCGCAGCCAATCCTGCTGCGCAGATGGTTATGCGTGAGTCCCGATACTGTATGGACCGCTTTTACAGCATCGTAGTCACGGAGCCTTCTGCTGTAGGCGTAAAGGCAGGCCGGCATGATCCGCATCAGCGATCCGTTCCCATTCGAATTCGCCGCCGTTCTGCCGCAGGTTGATACATCATGATCCCGTTCGTAACTCTCTATTGCAAGAGAGCAGGTGTTCCCGATGTCAAAGGCCTCACCAAACGGTGTGTATTCCCCATCTTCATACCAGTCCACAAACCGCGTCATGATGTCATCCGGATCCAGCACTCTTAATTCCCGGATGCTGTCCAGCGCGGCAATCGTCATGCTGCTGTCATCTGTCCACGTTCCCGTGGGCATGTTATACGTTCCATATCCCTCCATGCCCGTCACAAGGCCGCGTTCCTTTATCTTCTGCCGCGACATGAACTGCACCGGACAACCGAGCGCATCGCCGACCACAACACCCATAATCCCGTTAAGCCAATAATTCGTATTCATCAAATGGAAGCCCTCCTATTCCTTTCGCCGCTCCGGCGTTTTCATTGATGGGCTTATCATACGGAATCAACTTAAAAAGACGGTCTCCCGGCAGGAGACCGTCTCACCAAATCCCGGAAGGCTCTGCCGACAACGCCTGGAATCAGAGCTCTTCGGCAAATCCTCCATAGAATTCCCTATACCACTCCGCGAACGCCCGGAGCCCGTTCCGGAGAGTGATGCCCGGCCGGTAGCCGTAGTCCCGTTCCAGTGCAGTCGTATCCGCATAGGTGACCGGTACGTCCCCGGGCTGCATTGCCACCAGCTCCTTATGCGCCTCAAAGTTATAATCCGAAGGAAGTACACCGGCCCGCACCAGCTCCTCCTGCAGGATCATTACGAAGTCCAGGAGGCTTTCCGGTCGGCCGCCGCCGATATTATAGACGGCGTACGGCGGAAGCGGCAGACCGTCTTCTCCGTCCCTGCGCTCCGGTGCTCCGGCCATAACGCGCACCACACCCTCTACAATGTCATCCACATAGGTGAAATCTCTGCTGCAGTTGCCGTAGTTAAAGATCTGTATCTTCTTCCCCTCGCGCAGCTTGTTGGTAAAACCAAAATAAGCCATATCCGGCCGCCCGGCCGGCCCGTACACCGTGAAGAACCGAAGACCGGTACACGGAATATTGTAGAGCTTGGCATAGGCATGGGCCATCAGCTCGTTGGACTTTTTCGTCGCGGCATACAAGGACACCGGGTCATCCACCTTATCCTCCGTAGAAAACGGCACCTTCCGATTGGTTCCGTACACCGAAGACGAGGACGCATACACCAGATGCTGTACGCCGCTTCCATAACCGTCCTCATTATCGTAAGAATGCCGGCAGGCCTCCAGAATGTTGTAAAACCCGATCAGGTTTGACTGGATATAGGCATCCGGATTGGTGATTGAATAGCGAACGCCTGCCTGCGCCGCAAGGTTCACCACGATGTCAGGCTTCTCGCTTTTAAAAAGCTCCTGTACCAGTGCAGCATCTGCGATGTCTCCCTGCACGAACCGCCATAAAGCGGACTCCTGCAGCGATTTTGCAAAAGCCCTGTCCCCTTCTTTCTTTTCTTCCGCGTCCTTCGTTCCTTCGGCTTCCTTTTCCCCTACAAGCTCTGCAATCTGCTGCAGCCGCCAGTCCTTAATCGCAGGGTCATAGTAGTCATTCATATTGTCGATACCGACGATCCTTTGGACCTCTCCGTCCTTCAAAAGCCGGAGCACCAGATTCGCGCCGATAAAGCCTGCCGCGCCCGTCACCAGAACCTTCTTTCCCTTTAAATCAATTCTCTGCATGTTCTTATTCCTTTAGATATCAATCAACGTGGAAGAGGTCTCTCGTATAC
>CAVFRZ010000150.1:0-5985 GCA_963624875.1 Anaerovibrio sp. | reverse complement strand
CTGGCATTGCCCTGTCCGATGGCAGAGCGAACCGCATCGGTGGAGGACACCTGCGGCGCTCTCTCCTCGATCTCGATGCCGGATTTATCGGTCAGACCGTAGAGATCAGCATATTTGCGAAGCTTGGCAATTCCGACATCGGAATCATAATTGTCATCCGAATCCAAGCCCAGCATATAGCCCACATTATAAAAGAAAATGTTGCAGGAATGTGTGATGCCGCCGATGACATCCAGATTTCCATGGCTATTCGGGTACACCCAGCAGCGAGGTTCCGGCTTTCCGATCTTGGTAAAGATTCCTTCGCATTTAATGATGGTGCTAAGGTCTATGACCCCCTCCATTAGGCCAGCCGTTGCAGACACGGGCTTGAAGGTAGAGCCGGGAGCGGTTTCCTGGTAGGTTGCGTTATTGATCAGCGGCCGGGAAAGATCCTCCTGAAGCGACTGATAATAGGCAGCATCCACACCGTTGGCCATCTTATTGTTGTCATAACTGGGATAAGTGACAAGTGCCAGAACATCCCCGTTTGTTACATCGGTAATAACAATGGAACCGGAATACGGATAGAGATTCAGCTGATCCGGGGTAAGATCCAGATTTTTGATCCGCTTCATCATGAACTCCATGGCAGATTCCTGTCCGCCAAGGAAGCTGGCCTCCTCGTCGGAGGACACAGAAACGATGCCCTGCTCCATAAGAATCCGGCAAACCTGCGCGCCGGAAATGGTATCACTTTGGAGCATATAGTGGAACAGATGCTTGGTGAAATCCCGGTCACTGCGAAGCGTGTTTAGAATATAGCTTACCAGGGCATTGTACACTTCGCTTCCGGAAGCGTATTTGCTGTCCATATCAATCTGGCTGGCATCCACCCAGTCCATGGAGATGGCATAGGTTAAAAACTCCGCCATGGAAATGACCTCGTCCGTTGTCCAGCTGATGTAGGTTTCATCGCTCTTATCAATGCGGGAATTCACCAAAACGCCTTTATCCTTGAGCATGGAGATGATGTAGCTTTCGTAGTCCTTATATTCACTGGTGAGAACATTATAAGGATTCTGCGTATCCTCCATTTCCGTCTGAAGCTTTTGGAGTGCAGCTTCCTGATAGCCTGTGAAGGCAGACCAGACGGCTGCCTCGGTGCTGGCGGCGTCTTCTCCGGAGAGGTGATCAATATCGATGATGTTATTGTTGAACATCTGAAAATAGACATCATAAATCGGAATCATGATGTCAGAGCTGTCGTCATTATCTCCCATCTCATAGGTTTTGGCGTCAATGATACGACTGTATACGATGTCTGCCAGCTTGCGTTCAAGGATGTCCTGCGCAGCAACCTGCAGATCATGATCAATGGTCAGGTAAATATCATCTCCTGCTATCGGAGCAACGTAATCACTGGTTTCCAGCTCATTGCCCATGTTGTCAACATACACCGTCTCTGATCCTTTGGTGCCCTGGAGCTTGGACTCCATGGCGGATTCAATGCCGGATTTGCCGACAACATCATTGCTGGTATAGTCCGGATTTTCCTTCTGGAGCTCAGTCAGCTCCTCGGAGCTGACTTTTCCGGTGTAGCCGAGGATATGCGCAAAATACTCACTGTCATTGTAATGGCGCAGGGTATCGTCGGTGACCGATACGCCTTCCAGCTCATTCTGATTTTCCAGAACAGCAGCCACGGTTTTCTCAGAGACATTCTCCGCCACTGTTGTTGCGATGTATTTCTGATAGCTGTTGAGGCTAAGAAGGTAGCGTATGGTCACGATCTGCAGAAGGCGCTTGGGCTCATATCCCTTTTGCGGTACGAATTCACTGGTCTCATCCTCCGGATTCATACGCTCACCGATGCGAAAACGGCTGGCAGAGCAAAGGTATCCGATAAGATCATCGGCGCTGGCATTTGCTTCCTCTTCCTCAAGGTCGCTGATGCTGGCATGACCGTATACGTCCGCAAGAAATCTGGAAAGGGAGGTTCCGCTGACGGTGTATTCGTAATGGGAGGTTTCCTCATTCCAGACAACATCAAAATCGGTGGTGATGGCATCGCCGTTTTCTTCTACAATATCGATGACCTTTTCGATGGTATCGTTCAGATCCTGACTGTGTGCAGAGGAGGACGTGCCAAGGTCATTCATGGTGACGGAATACGCAAGCTCATTGTATGCAAGGAGCTTGCCGTTGCGGTCATAAATGTTGCCTCGTGTGGATGGGATGGAAACTTCTCTTCGGATCCGCAGCTTAAAGCTGGAAAGATACGTCTCTCCGTTTACAATCTGCAGCACGAAAAGCCGGTATAAAAGACCGCAGGCCGTGCCGACGGCTACCAAAGACATGATTAAGGTTCGGAGATTTATCTTTTTAAAAAATTCACCCCGAAAAAAGGTACGGATATTCTCAATAATACGAATCAGATAATCAAGCATTTTCCAGTTGTCTATTTGTATCTGTTCAGCGCCTGCCACATTTCAACGTGAATTGACTGCTTGCAGGCAAATTCACGATTGAAATTGGCAGGCGGCCAAGGCGCGAAGCGCCTCTGGCCAGCCACATCGAGGTTTTCCGAAGGAAAATCGAGATGGGTGCTGAATGGTTACGTCTATTTATTCTCCAGCAGAGCGCTCTGCGGTTTTTCCTTCATGAAGCGGTTGTATATAATCCGAAGAACCGGATACAGCAGCGCACTGGCAAGCACCGTATATACCATCTCCGGGAGCATTCGCTTTTCAAAGAACGTCTTGAAAAACAGCCGATTTCGCATCAGGAACAGGAAAAAATATACGGCAAAGCCTGCCGCAAAATCGCACACGGCAATCAATGAAAGCGGAAAAACCAGATCCTCTACGTACAGTATTTTCTGGAACTTCCCGGATAAAAAACCGATCACAGCATAAATTCCGGCCTGAAAGCCAATGAGCGGTCCAAAGCAGATGTCGCACAAAAGGCCGCAGAATAGGCCGATACACATGCCTCTCCTATCGCCGAACATAAAGCCGTAGGAGGCCGTTACCGCAATCATCAGATTCGGGGCGATTCCCTGAATGGTAATGACCGGAAGGACCGTCGTCTGCAGCACAAAGCAGGTGATAATAATGGCAAATACGATTAAAACGGTTCTAAGCTTTTTCATTCACTTACGGTTTGCTTCTGCTGCAGAATTACAAGGACTGTATCCAGGTGCGAGAAATCAACGGCCGGCGTGATTCGTCCGGATTTGGTCAGATTGTTGGGATCAGTCTGAAGGTAACTGATGTAGCCGATCAGAATTCCAGGCAGGTATTTGCTGCTGATATTCGAGGTGACCACACTGTCGCCAAGCTTTACGTCATCGTCCGGATCTGAAAGCTCTGAGAATGAAATCTCGCCATTCTCATACAGCGTCAGATCGCCGGACACCATCAGATTATCCTCAGTGGCCTGCACAGTAGCAGAAACATTGGAATCATCGTCAATAATGGCCTGTACGCGTGCCCAGTTCGGACCAATGTATGTAATTCGTCCGACGAGTCCTCCGTCTGCCAGGACATTCATATCAAGCTCAAGGCCGTCACTGGTTCCTTTGTTGATCATGAAGGAGTGATACCAGGTTCCGCTTTCCTTGGCGATGATGCGGGCTCCGGTTTTTTCGTAGTCGGCATAGGTTCCGTCCAGGTTATACAGGGTTCGAAGCTCCGTCAGCTCATGCTTGGACTGCAGGAGCGCCTGGTTGGAGGCGGTGAGCTCCTGATTTTCCTGCTGAAGCGCTGCGTTCTCTTCCTGCAGCTGATGAATGTCGGTGACAAGCTGCTCGCGCTCGATCAGCCACTCTCCGGCCCGGCTGACTCCGTTTTGAAACGGAACCACCACGTAGCCGGCAAAGCCGGACAACGGACCGTCCAGGATACTTGTGTAATATGTAATTAGGATCAAACCAACGCATAAGGCGGTGGTAATTAGCAGAAGGTAGCGGCTGGGTATATGAAGCTGCAGCGGCTCTCTTCTTTTGATGGGACCTGAACTCATTTCCCCAGTCCTTCAATGGTATATGCCAGCGGACGGTACTGCATCTTTTTGATAACCTGCGCAAGACCAAGTGCAACGGTATTAATGGGCGCATCCGCGACATTGACGTCGAGCTTTACCTCCGTGCCGATAATATCCGCCAATCCCTCTTCCTGGCTGGCGCCGCCGGTCAGAAAAAGGCCGTGACGATAAATGTCGGCAGACAGCTCCGGAGGTGTACGCTCGAGCAGAACCTTAATGTTGTCTACAATGGTCCGGAAGCTGTCATGAAGCGTCTCAGAAATAAAGTCTCTGGAAAGGCTGCGCTCCATGGGCAAGCCGGTGACAATGTCTCTTCCGTAAATGGTGCAGTAATCCGACGTATTTTCCCGGTCCCCAAAGGTAAGGCGGACCGTTTCAGCGGTCTTCATGCCGATGACGAGATTGTATTCCCTCCGTACGGCGCTTACGATGGTCGTGTCAAAGTGACGGCCGCCGATCTTCAAAAGCTTGGAAAGGACAATACCGCCCAGGGACAAAATGGATATTTCCGTGGTGTCAAAGCCAACGTCTACCACGAGGACTCCCTGCGCGTTCTTTACATCTATGCCCATACCAAGGCCGTCTGCCAGAGCCTTTTCTACGACCATGATCCTGCGGGCCTTGATGCCGGCATCTGCAATGAGGTCATAAAAGGCTCTTCGCTCCACCTCGGTTACATCCGTCGGAACAGCCACGAAAAAGTCGGCCGCATGCAGGGCGCCTCGCTGCTCATCCCGCATGAAGGACTTCATCAGAAGCTCCATATTCCGGATATCGGCAATGACACCGCTTCCGATGGGGTAGCTTACGCGAATATTGGCAGGGGCGCGTTCGAACATCTCGTAGGCATTATCGCCATAGGCAATCATTGTTTTCTTGTTCTTGACAGCAATCATGTTCTTCTGAACCATGATGCGGTCGGTTGCTGCGTTATAAATCTTTATATTACAGGTACCAAGATCTACGGCGTACGCGTTGTTAATGACACCGGGATCATGAAATTCCTCCTGCTCACGGACCTCACCGGGTCTGTGGTGCTTTCTGCCGAATAGGGCCATATTCTCTCTCCTGCTGCCTGCCCGTCGGCAGACAGTGCGAATGCATTCTGTGGTTGTACCGATCACATCATCCCCTCTGTCATGAGGCTGCAGTAGCGCCGGTCTCCAATGATGATGTGATCAACAAGCCGGATCTCCATAAGTTCTCCGGCTTCCTTTAAGCGCCTGGTTAACTGCACGTCCTCCTTCGACGGAGACGGATCACCGCTTGGATGGTTGTGCAAAAGCAAAAAGGATACTGCACCTGCATCCAGTGCGCGGCGAAAGACATCCCGCGGCGAGCAAAGCGATGCATCTGCAGTTCCGATGGTCAGAATCTCCTCCCGCAGCAGGCAGAGCCGGTTGTCCAGAAAAAGGGCAATGACTCTCTCCTGCGCCTCATGACGCAGAGATTCCATATAGTAATTCGCAACAATCTGCGGCTGGCTGCAGGTTAAACGCTGCCCGAAGGGATGCGCCGCCTCGCAGGCAAGCCTTCTGGATAACTCCAGAAGGCACTGGATCTGTATGGCGCGGACTCTTCCGATTCCCGGAACGCGCTGCAGATCCTCCTGACTAAGATTGTAGAGAATGGAAAGCGAATTCCCGTCTCCGCCCTTTAGCCGCAAAAGATGCCGGGAAAGCTCCAGAACCGGTTCCCGGGCGGTGCCGGTTCGAAGAAGAACCGCCAGGAGCTCTGCGTTGGAGAGCGCAGCCTTCCCGCCTGCCTCAAAGCGTTCATAGGGCATTTCCGGACGATGTATCTGTTTCATAGGACCTCTTTCCCAGGGCCTCTTCCGGGGACAGAAATCCATATCATTGTAACCAGTTGCAGGCGGTTAATCAAGCTTTGCCAGGCCCCGCTCCTGCATGTTCTGCAGGGTCTTCAGGATTCCAAGCTTGGCGTGCGGCCAGGTAAGTC
>CAVFRZ010000149.1:0-5990 GCA_963624875.1 Anaerovibrio sp. | reverse complement strand
AAATAATGACGTCCGTACTCACCGACAACGAACAGCATGTCGTTGGTGCTCGGCCGGAGCCGCTCCTCCGTCATCTTCACCACATTGTGGTTATAGGAGCCTGCCAGGCCCTTATCGGCTGTAACGCAGATGATGGCGCGACGGCGATCGGTCTGATCGGCACGGCTCTCGATATAGGGATGCTTGAAATCATCCGGCAAATGCCGGACAACACGCTGCAGCATTGACTGCAGCGCATAGAAATACGGTTCCGTTGAAGCCAGTGCCCGCTTCGCGTTATTCAGTTTCGTCGAGGAGATCATGTACATGGCGTTCGTTATTTTCAACGTGCTCTGAACGCTGTTGATTCTCTCTCTCGTTTCTCGAATCGAACCCATGCTCTTACCTAGCTATTGCTCTTTTCTTTCTGGAAATCATCCACACCCATGAGGATCTGTGTCTTAAGATCGGCATCAAGAATGCCGTTCTTCTCAATCTGCTCCACAAGGTCGGAGTGATTGCTCTCAAACCAGGCATACAGATCGTTGCAGTAGTTTCCAACCTCCTGCGGATCTACATGCAGAAGCTTGCGGGACTGCGTGGCACACAGCAGAATGACCTCGCGTGCCGGAGACATCGGGTGCTCGAGCGGCTGCTTGAGCATGGCCATCAGAACCTTGCCCTGCAGCAGCTGATTCGTCGTTGCCTCGTCCAGATCGGAGGAGAACTGTGTGAAGACCTCCATCTCACGATACTGGGCCAGATCGATTCGAAGTGAACCGGCCGCCTTCTTCATAGCCTTTGTCTGGGCTGCGCCGCCGACACGGGATACTGACAGGCCTACGTTAACGGCCGGCCGCTGTCCTGCGAAGAACAGGTCGCTTTCCAGGAAGATCTGTCCGTCGGTAATGGAAATAACGTTGGTCGGGATGTATGCCGATACGTCGCCGTCCTGCGTCTCAATGATCGGAAGTGCTGTAATGGAGCCTCCGCCGAGCTTGTCAGAAAGCCTTGCCGAGCGCTCCAGCAGTCTTGAATGCAGATAGAATACGTCGCCGGGGTATGCTTCACGTCCCGGGCTTCGTCCCAGAAGGAGGGAAAGCGCACGATACGCTACTGCGTGCTTGGACAGATCATCGTACACAATCAGAACGTCTTTTCCCTTGTGCATGAAATACTCAGCCAGCGAGGTTGCTGCGTACGGCGCAATGTACTGAAGCGGTGCCGGATCCGATGCGGTAGAGCATACTACAATCGAGTAGCTCATGGCATCATGACGGCGCAGCGTTTCCACAAGTGTGGCAACCGTGGATGCCTTCTGTCCGATGGCTACGTAAATGCAGATGCAGTCACGCCCCTTCTGGTTCAGGATGGTATCCATCGCAATGGATGTCTTACCGGTCTGGCGGTCGCCGATGATCAGCTCTCTTTGTCCGCGTCCGATCGGGAACATGGAGTCAATGGCCAGAATACCGGTCTCGAGCGGGACATTGACCGGCTGGCGATCCACAATGCCGGGAGCCGGCTGCTCAATGGTGCGGTATCCGTACTCCGGAATGGCAACGCCGCCGTCAATGGGCGCGCCGAGTGCATTGACAACTCTTCCGATGTACTCATCACCGACCGGAACACCGGCACGCTTTCCTGTGCCGACCACCTTAGTGCCTTCACCGATGGTTCCCTCGGAATCGAACAAAATGGCGCCGATGGAATCGGCTTCAATGTTCTGAACCATTCCCTTTACGCCGTTGTCGAAGAGAAGAATCTCTCCGTACATGACGTGGGCCAGTCCGTCAATGGTTACAATACCGTCACCGACGGTAAGGACGGTTCCGACCTCGGACTTCTGCGCTTCCACGCGGAAGTCGTCTGCCGCCGTGCGCAGGATCGACATGATCTTGTGCTCGCCGGCCTCTTCCCTGGGGATGCGAGGCTCATTTGCCTCTGCAGAGCCGCCTCTTCTGGCCAGAGCTTCATCAATACGGTTGGCAATCTGCTTGCTCCTGCCGTTGACGCTCCAGTCATACTCATCATTGCCAATGTCCAGAATGAAGCCTCCTCCGATGGAAGAGTCCTCTACGATCTCAAGTTCTACATCCTCCGGACCTTCTGCATTATACTGTCCTGCCAGGAACCTGCAGAAGCCCATCCTCTGCTGTTCATCCGGCTGTGTCACACACCGAAGGACAGCCTTTACTTTCTGGTTTGTGCTCATATTCTTCACGCTCCGTTAGCCTAATTCCTTCAGTTTTCCCTCTTGGCATGATCCGCAGACTCCAGGAACTGATCGTACAGGTCCGAATCCTTGGCCTTTGCCGCCTGCTCATGTGCCACATTTTTCAGCATATCCGCAATGTCATTCTCAGCGAGCTGGCGCTCCTGCTCTGCAGCAAGCCGTGCCTTCTCCTTTGCAGAGGTGATAATGCCTTCCGCTTTCTGGCCTGCATCTGCAACAATGCGGTCGTATTCCTCGGTTGCCTTTGCCTTTGCAGCGGCAACGCTCCGTGCATTCTCCTCATCGATCTTCTGAAGCGAGAGCTCATACTGCGCCTTCAGAGCATCTGCCTGCGCGGTTGTCTCCTCTGCCTGCTTCTTCTGTGCCTCTACATCGGCCTTTCTCTGATCAAAAATGTTATGAACCGGCTTGAACAGAAACTTTCTGAGCAGTACATACAGGATCAGAAGGTTGATGATGGTATAGAGAATGTTGATGTCAATTCGTAGCATCGCTTTGTTTCTCCACTTACTTTCTATTCGGTGCGGTACTGCCTGCACCGAATGCCCCTTACTCCAAACATCGTAACTACTCAGAGCCGCTTGCAAGCTTGCCCGGCTCTGAATCGTTACCAATCATCTTTATGCCAAACAGCAAACGCCGCAGCATTACAGCATGAAGATGATCAGGATACCCAGAACGAAGCCGTAAATTGCGGTTGCCTCTGCCAGAGCGGATCCGAGCAGAAGGTTTCTCATAATCTTGGAATCGGCCTCCGGCTGTCTTGCAATGGCGTCTACTGCGTGTGCGGTTGCGATTCCGATACCGATACCTGCACCGATGCATGCGAGTGCTGCGATTCCTGCTCCAATTGCTGTCATGATTCTTACCTCCTAAATATGAATACCTGAATTTTCTTATCTCTCTGTGTTGCTATTACTCTTATGTGGAGCAACGTTCCAAGCATTGTCTGACGGACATTTCCGTTCCGCCGACTACTGCCGGGCGGCCCGGTCATTCCGAAGATTTCTGCCGGATGCGCTGCATACCATGTACGCTTGCCGTAAGGACGAACGATGAATCAGTCTTCCGCAGCTGCGCCTGCAATGGTGCGCTGCTTTCTTGTTTTGCGGGCCTTCTTCGGCTTGGGCTCCGTCGGCATCAGCGGCTCTGCAGCCTCAGCAATGAACAGCGATGTCAGGAATACGAACACATAGGCCTGAATAAAGCCATCAAAAATGTCAAAATACATGCTGAATACCAGCGGCAGTCCCACCGGCAGGATCATCTCGATGAGCTCCATGATAACGAAGGACCCGAGGACATTTCCGAACAGTCGCATGCACAAGGACAGCGGACGGATGAAGATCTCCAGAATGTTGATGGGCGTAACAATGGCAATCGGCTGTGTGAAGCTTTTAAGCCAGCCCTTTCCGCCCTTCACCTTAATGCCGGCGTACTCAATCAGCACGATGCTCATGACCGCCAGTGCGATGGTTACGTTCATATCCTTGGTCGGCGGCTTCATGCCCAGAAGTCCGATGATATTGGACAGGCCGATGAATAAGAGTACGGTCGCAATGTACTCACTGTATTCCTTCGCCTCCGGTCCCAGCATATCCAGTGTGAAGCCGTCCAGCCAGTTCACAATGGTTTCTGCAATAACCTGACGCTTTCCGGGATTCCACACGCGCATATCCCTTGTCAGAAAGATTGCAAGTGCCACAAGAATGGCTATTACCACCCAGCTGATCACAACCGACTCCGCAACACCGCCCAGGACAGGTACGGTAAACGCAGTGTCAACTGTCAGCCGTTCTACCAGTTCTGCTGCCATATCCTTCATAATGCAGTCCCTCCTGTCGCACCGATAGTAGCTTATTTGTCAAGATTTTCACAAGCCCCGCGCGACGTCTGTACTTTACTCCCCTAAAATAAAAAAGTAAAGAGCATCCCTCGCTAAGGAATGCTCTTTTGTCCCGATTTGTCGATTGTCTGGCAAATTTTGTCCATCGCATCTTTTACCAGGCAGTTGCTATATCAAAGGTAATACTCGACGATCTTGCAAAGGCACCGGTATCACACACAATGCCGGTCCCAAGGCTGGTCTCCACCACGGTTCCTCTGGGGTACACCGAAAGATTCGCCGCCACCATGATATACTCGCCGAACATCTTCACGCCGTCATTACGCACCCAGTACTCGCTGTCCTTGCTCTTCGCCTGAAGAGCAGCCACGATCTTGCTCATGTTCAGATTGTAGTAGGTTTCCTTACCGTTCGGACCGTTGACAACACCGTTGGTTTTATTAAGAACTGCGCCGTTCCAGGTTTTGCTCCTGGTCTGTTCCGCCAGCTCCTTGCGGCTCACCGTTTTCTGCGCCGCAGTCTGCTCATTTTTCTGCTGCTCGATCAGTGCCTGCAGCTGGAGCAAATACTCCTCCAGGGCCTCCTGATTGTCAGAAAGTCCCTCCAGATCGGTACTGGTGCTCGCAATGGCACTTTCTGCTGCCGCATTGCCTGTAATCATCTCTTCTGCCGCTGATACCGGCATCACCGTTCCGGGACATCCAAGGACAAAGCTTAAAACCAAACACCCCACTATGACACTTACCGGTTTCTGAAATAATCTGTAACTCAAATACGAACTCCTTTCAGCGAGAATACCTCGCCGTGAAGAATGTTACGAAATTATTTCATTTTTGTCAAATTCGTTACAAATCAAAGGGAAGATCCTCCCAGGAAAGCCGGTGCAGCTCTCCCTTCTGCGCAAGCTTCTCAAAACCGTTCTGCCGCAGCGCTTCATATAGAAGAATTGCTGCCGAATTGGACAGATTGAGTGAGCGGATATCGCCCCACATCGGAATGCGCACACAGGCCTCCGGATGCTGCACCAGAATCTCCTCCGGAATGCCGGCTGACTCCTTCCCGAACATGATGTAATCATCCGGCCCGTAGGAGACATCACTGTAGCACTGCCGTGCCTTGGTTGTTGCAAACCACAGATGCGGACGCGGCCGCGACGTCTCTGTACATGTCGGCATCAATCCTACCGGATTATCCGCAGCATCACCTTCATGATCCGGTTCCGCCGTCTTCTCATCACCTGCAAAACAAATCTCCGGATGCTGCGCCAGAAAATCCTCGTAGTCGACATATTGGTAAAGCTCCAGCTTGTCCCAATAATCCATGCCGGCACGCTTTATATATTTATCATTCAGGACAAAACCATAGGGACCGATCAAATGAAGCGAGGATGCCGTTGCCACGCAGCTGCGCCCGATGGCACCGGTGTTGAACGGAATCTCCGGCTCATGCAATACAATGTGAATCACGTCTTTCTCCTTTTCATTTTCATGTTGTATGAAACATAGGTTATCCCGACTCCATCTGATTAAAACATGACACCCTGATAATTACAGGTCCCTGTTACAGCAGCGACAGATACCAGTTCACCAGCGGCTCCCGCCAGTAGAGGCAGAACAGGATTCCCATGGAGATGGCCGGCCCAAAGGGTATTTTCCGGGTTTTCCTTACTGCAACAAAGCAAAGTCCGAACATGCAGGAAACAATCACGCATAACAGTCCGCACAAGGGCCCCAGGTACAGTCCTGCCGCGAAGAACAGCTTGATATCTCCGCCGCCCAGGCCTCCTTTTCCTGTGATTCGATCGAAAACCAGCGAAATAAGGCGCAAGCCGCCGCCCAATAAAAACGCACCGCCCAAATGGCTAAGGAGCAGGCTTCCCGGCTCCTGCTGCGGCGCTCCGATTCCCAACAGGTCCAGCTCAATAAAGGG
>CAVFRZ010000148.1:0-6008 GCA_963624875.1 Anaerovibrio sp. | reverse complement strand
CCAGCCGCATCGAGGTTTTCCGAATGCGAGGAGAAATTCGCGTATGCGATTTCTCCAACGCACGGAGTGTATTGTCGGCAAAGCCGACAATCACTCCAAGATAGGAGAAAATGCCATCGGGCATTTTCGAGTATCAAATTCGAGATGGGTGCTGAATAGTTACGATTTGTCTTTCAGACCGCCGCAGCAAAAGGGAGAACAGCTTGGGAAAACGAGTATTTATTGCAGAAAAGCCGAGCGTGGCAAAGGACTTTGCCAAGACGCTTCATGAGAACTTTGTCAATCGGGACGGCTATCAGGAATCCGAACAAAGTATCGTGACCTGGTGCTTTGGCCACCTTGTAACCATGAGCTATCCGGAGGCATACGATCCCAAATACAAAAAATGGTCGCTCGATACCATTCCCTTCATCCCGGAAACGTACCTCTATCAGGTTATAGACGATTCCGGTGTCCGCAAGCAGTTTAAGACGGTAAAGAGCATTCTCACCTCCGCAGAGGTGGACACCATCTACATCTGCACGGACTCCGGGCGGGAGGGAGAATATATCTACCGCCTCGTTGCCGACCAGGCCGGCGTCAAGGACAAGCGGCAGCTTCGCGTCTGGATCGATTCCTTCACAGAGGCTGAAATCACACGAGGAATCCGCGAGGCCAAGGATGACAGCGCCTACGACAATATGGGAGCGGCAGCATATCTGCGTGCCAAGGAAGATTACCTCATGGGAATCAATTTTTCCCGGGCGCTTTCTCTTAAATACGCCGGAGGAATCCGGGATTTTCTCGGGATGGATCGGTGCGTCATCGCGGTCGGCCGCGTCATGACCTGTGTTCTTGGCATGGTTGTGCGAAGAGAGCGGGAGATCCGTTCCTTTGTCAAAACGCCCTTTTTTCGTGTTATCGGCACATTTTCTCCGGCGCAGCAGGATTCCACATTCTCCGGCCGGCCAACGGATACCTTTGAGGCGGAATGGGCAGCGAAGGAGGGCAGCCGCTATTACCAGTCGCCCCTGCTGTATAAAGAAAACGGTTTCCGCAAGGCAGAGGATGCTGCAGAGCTTATTCGCTACCTGCAGTCGGATGAGGATGGTTCACCGGCCCCTTTTGTCAAGAACATCGCTCACAAGCAGGAAAAAAAGAACCCGCCGCTTCTGTACAATCTTGCCGAGCTCCAGAATGACTGCTCGCGCCTTTTCAAGCTGAGTCCGGATCAGACACTTGATGCTGCGCAGACGCTTTATGAAAGAAAGCTGACAACCTATCCCAGAACGGATGCCAGAGTGCTCTCTACGGCAGTTGCCAAGGAGATTGATCATAATCTCAAGGGGGTTGGCTCTCTGCCGGCTTACCGGGAGCTCGTGCGCAGCATTGCACAAAGCGGCTCCTGGAAAACCATTGCCAAAACGCGCTACACAAACGACAAGGCCATCACGGATCACTATGCCATTATTCCGACCGGTGAGGGACTGTCTGCCCTAAAGAGCTTAAATCCTACGCTGCAAAAGGTTTATGACCGGATTGTACGGCGCTTTCTTTCCGTCTTTTATCCGGCCGCCGTGTTTGATAAAATGACACTGCAGGTGGGCATCAAGAAGGAAACGCTCACCGCATCGCTCCGCGTAAACCGGGAAAAGGGATACCTTGTGTGCCTGGAGTATGCATCCGCAGCTAAAAGTGCGGAAACGGATCCTCTGCAGACAAAGGAGAGCCTGCCGGAGAGTTCCCTTCCCTCGGAGCAGGCCGAAAAGGATGCCGAGGACGGAGCCGAAAATGCAAATCTGGAAGAGCTTATCAAGGCGCTTCGGAAAAAGGATCCTTTGACGCCGATTGCCTTCCAGCAAAAGGAGGGTGAAACCACGCCGCCCAAGCGTTATACCGGCGGCAGTATGATTCTGGCAATGGAGAATGCCGGACAGCTGATTGAGGATGATGAGCTGCGGGAGCAGATCAAGGGCTCCGGCATCGGCACCAGTGCGACCAGAGCCGGAATTCTGGAAAAGCTGGTAGGCAACCAGTATTTAAATCTCAATGCCAAAACACAAATATACACGCCCACCCAGCTGGGAGAAATGATTTATGATACAGTAGCCATTTCGATAAAGCCGCTCCTCGAGCCTAAGCTCACGGCCAGCTGGGAAAAGGGACTGACACAGGTGGCTGAAGGTACAACAACGCCGGAGGAATACCAGGAGAAGCTAAACGGCTACGTCTCCCGGCGGACCAATGCCGTAAAGGCATCGGATTACCGCGGCATTCTGCAGAACATGTATCGGGATTGCGCGCAAAATTACCCCAAGCCTATGCATTTTAAATCCAGATATTCCTACGCGAAGTCCGCCAAGGTGACGAAAAAGTCAAAGTAGCTATTCAGACATCGATTAAAGCCAAAGGAGAATGTGACATGATTTCAGATTATACGATTGCCAATTTGCTGGAGCTGGAGGAATCCATCGCAGGAGAGGCCCTAAAGGCTTACACCTATCCATGGGAAGTCCTTCCGCACATAGAGGAAATCATCCTGACACTGGGGGCGTCTCTTCCGGAGGATCGCTTTGAAAAGCGCGGCGAGAATGTATGGATTGCCAAGAGTGCTAAGGTATTTGACTCTGCCTATATTGCCGGTCCCTGCATCATCGATGAAGATGCAGAGATTCGTCAATGCGCTTTCATTCGCGGAAAGGCACTGGTCGGCAAGGGCTGCGTTGTCGGAAATTCCTGCGAGCTTAAGAATGTTATTCTGTTCAATAAGTGCGAGGTGCCGCACTACAACTATGTCGGCGATTCCATTCTGGGCTTTCATGCGCACATGGGCGCCGGCTCCATTACATCCAACATCAAGTCCGACCGCACCAATGTCGTGATTCATGACGGGGCGGAGAATGCACCGACCGGCCTTCGCAAAATGGGAGCCATTCTTGGCGACTGGACCGAAGTTGGCTGCAACAGCGTTTTGAATCCCGGCTCTGTTGTCGGCCGCCATTCCAACGTGTATCCGCTGTCCATGGTTCGTGGCTGTATTCCGGCCGGGCACATCTTTAAGGACAAGGATCACATTGCAGCAAAGCGTAGCTGAGGGAATGCATGAATGATACTGTAGAAACGGCCGGTCTTGGCGTATTTTTTGTCGTCTTGCTTGCACTGACTGCCTTTTTGCTCATGCGTTCACAGCAAAAAAAGCGTGACCTTGCCATCGAAGCTGCGCTTCGCGCCGGCTTTGGGCAAATTCCTTCCAAGCAAATGAAAGCAGAGCGCTATGCAAAGGTTCCGGCATTCTATCTTCGGCGAAAGGCGGCCGGCACGTTGGACAGTGATCTGGATGACATCACGTGGAATGACCTGGACATGGATGCGCTCTATGCGCGGATGGACTACACGTTAAGTGCCGCCGGAGAAGAGTATTTGTATGCGCTTCTTCGAAGCCCGGCAGGAGAAGAAGGGGCACCGCTGACCATTCCGCTTTCGGAAATCCGTTATTTTGAAGAGGATGCGCATTCCGACCTTCGGCTGCAGCTGCAGAAGGCGCTGCATGCATTCGGATATACGGGGCGGTACTCCCTGTATGAATACCTGGATCTTCTGAAGGAGGCACCAAAGGAGAGTAATCTGGTGCATGTGCCTGCTTTTGTCCTTCCGACTGCCAGCCTTTTTCTGATGGCGTACTCGGTCCAGGCAGGAATCTTGTGCCTTGTAGGCTCTTTTATTCTCAATATGCTGACCTACTATCGGCGCCGCGGTCAGATTGAACCCTTTCTGACCATCTTCAGCTACCTCCTTCGAATGATGAAGTGTGCGCAGACGGTTACAGGCATCCATTGCCCGGCGCTGCAGGAGGAATGCGGGCGCCTTCGGGAGCTCGCACCTGTTTTTAACCGGTTCAGGAGAGGAAGCTTTATTGTTCTTTCCGGGACAACCTCCTCCGGCGGAAATCCGGTGGATTTTCTTGTGGATTATATCCGCATACTCTTTCACCTGGATCTGATCCGCTTTAATACCATGCTTGCGCACTATTATGGACATCAGAAGGAGATGGAGGAGGCTCTTATTATCCTCGGGCGCATTGACACAGCAATCTGCCTTGCATCCTTTGAAAAGAGCCTTCCCTATACCTGTGAGCCGTTTCTGAACCGACAGCCATCACAAGAAAAGCTCCTTCTTTCGCAGGTATATCATCCGCTTTTGGAACATCCGGTCCCGAACAGTTTAACGGTGACAAAACCGGTTCTTCTGACCGGCTCCAACGCGTCCGGCAAATCCACTTTTTTAAAGGCCACGGCGCTTTGTGCCATCCTGGCGCAGACGGCCGGATTCTGCCCGGCCAGAGAATACCGCGGTGGTTATTTTGTCATTCGCTCCTCGATGGCGCTTCGGGACAATATCTCGGCAGGAGAAAGCTATTTTATGGCAGAAATCCGTTCGCTGAAGCGTATTGCAGATCTTGCAGTAAAGAGCAGAAGACCCGTTCTTTGCTTGGTGGATGAGGTACTGCGCGGAACCAATACGATTGAACGCATTGCCGCCTCCTCGGAGCTTTTAAAGGCACTCGCCGGGGCCGGCGTCGTTTGCTTTGCCGCCACCCATGACATCGAGCTTACAAACCTTCTTTCCCCGGAATTTGCCAATTACCATTTTGAGGAAGAAATTAAAGACGGTGATGTCACCTTTTCCTATCAGATCAAGGACGGACCGGCAGTGACCAGAAATGCCATACAGCTTCTGGGTGCCACCGGGTTTGATCCGCAGATTATTAAAAATGCCGCCCGCCGGGCGGAGCGTTTTGAAGAAACAGGACAGTGGATATAATGGATATGATGCACGTAACCATTTACAGCGACGGCTCGGCCAGAGGCAATCCCGATGGGCCGGGCGGATACGGAGCGGTGCTCCAATACACAGACGGACAGGGGGTTCTCCATGAAAAGGAGCTCTCCGAGGGCTTTAACCCGACCTCCAACAATCGTATGGAGCTTTTGGGCGCCATTGTTGCACTGGAGGCATTGAACCGTCCCTGCCGGGTGGATCTGTATTCCGATTCCAGCTATCTCATCAATGCCTTTCAGAAAAACTGGCTGTCCTCCTGGCAGAAAAAGGGCTGGAAGACCGCATCGAATACAAGAGTCAAGAATCAGGACCTCTGGAAACGGCTGCTGGCTGCTGCAGCGCCCCATGAAATCACCTGGCACTGGGTAAAGGGGCATGCCGGTCACGAGATGAATGAGCGGTGCGATGCGCTGGCTACCGCGGCGGCCGATGCCATGTACCAGATTAAAAAGCCAAACGTAGAGAGCGCCCCATAAGCAAAAGGAAGTCTGTTAAGCAATTACCGATTTTCTAAATAGGTTCTGACAATTACGCTGGAGATATTACCGTGAATAATACAAGCAATGAGAAAACCATACAGATTCTGTACCACAGCAAGGACATCGATCACTTAACCTACGTTGACGGCAAGAGCGACTGGATTGACCTGCGCGCCGCCAGGGAATATGTACTAAAGGCAGGAGACTTTGCACTGATTGACCTGGGCATCAGCGTGAAGCTCCCGGATGGCTACGAAATGATTACCGCTCCCCGTTCCTCCACCTTCAAAAACTACGGACTTCTCCAGTCCAACGGAATCGGCGTTGTGGACGAATCCTACTGCGGAGACGGCGATATTCTGAAAATGCCGGTGTACGCCACCAGGGATACCGTTGTACATGTCAATGACCGCATCTGCCAGTTCCGGATTCAGGAGCACCAGCCGCGCATCCATTTTGAAGAAGTGGAGTCCCTCGGAGGGACGGACCGCGGCGGTTTCGGCAGCACGGGCCGCAGCTAGGACCGGCGCGTACAACGCCCGCGCATCATCCAGCAATGGATCTCCGCGACGGGTCCCGGCGGAGGTGTCCGGTTCGGGGACGTTACGCTGACTTCGTCAGCTACGAGATGGCCTTATGGCCACTCGGCAAAAACAACTCCCCTGCGGCCTAGCGGTGCTAAGCTCGCATAAGACGCTCGCAAGCACCGAG
>CAVFRZ010000147.1:0-6046 GCA_963624875.1 Anaerovibrio sp. | reverse complement strand
GTTCCCACGGCGTTGGCAGCTCCCAGCATAAGAGAGAGAATAGAAAGAATTCCGCTTCCCGTTCCTACATCCAGAATGCGCGTTTTGTCCGTCAGATATTTGCGAATCTGTCGGATGCACAGCTGCGTTGTCTCGTGTGCACCGGTTCCGAAGGCCGTCCCGGGATCAATGTGAAAGGTCAGTGCCGGCCGCTGCTGCTCCGCCTGAGGCTGTTCCCAGGAGGGAATCACCAGAATGTCATCAATCCAGAACTGATGAAAGAACTGCTTCCAGTTATTGACCCAGTCAATATCTTCTGTCTCCTCAATAGTAACAACACCGTCACCGATGTCTGCGCCGAACTGTCGGAGCGCATGAATCTGCTCCTCCATTTCGCGTTTTATATCCTCCGGCTTTTTCTCGATGTCATCTACCAGAAGCCTTCCGTCCGGTGTCTCCTCCAGGAAAAAGCTCAGAACAGCACTGCCGTCATCGGCAGGTCCTTCGGGCAGAATATCGACAAACATCTGCTCCTTTTCTCTTGCTGTCAGAGGTACATGATCCTCGATTTGCGCACCGTACAGACCAATATCCTGCATCGAGCTCACCAGAATATCTTCTGCCTCAGCAGTTGTCCGAACACGGAATCTCATCCATTTCATAGGCTTCTCCTCACTGCAGACCTGCCGCATGGCGCGCGATCCTTACTTCCAGAATTTCTTGCGTTTTCCCTTTACCGTCTCCGCAGGGCCTTCTCCCGAAGCGCCGGCTCGTTCTGCCGCATGCAGGCTGTCACCGGTCAGCTGATCAAATTTTTCCAGAAGCTCACGTGCTTCCTTGCTAAGCTTAGACGGCGTTTCCACCGTCAGCGTCACATACTGATCACCGCGAATATTCTTGTTCTGAAGGCTCGGAACACCTTTACCCTTCAGACGCACTCTGGTACCGGTCTGTGTGCCTTCCTTTACATCATACAGTACTTTGCCGTCCACGGTATCAATAACGATCGAGCCGCCCAGCGCCGCAATTGCATAGGATATGGTCACGTTTGTGTACAGATCATTATCCTGACGATAGTAATTCGAATCCTCTTCCACCAGAACCTCTACCATCAGGTCGCCACGCGGGCCGCCGTTGATACCGGGCTCTCCCTTCTCCGATATACGTACACTCATTCCGCTCCGTATGCCGGCAGGAATGGAAACCTCTATCTGCTTCCTGCTGCTCGTATATCCGCTGCCTCCGCAGGTAGAGCATTTTTCCTCTATAATCTTTCCGCTGCCGCTGCAGCCGGGGCATGTCTGCACATTGCGAACCGTGCCAAAAAATGACTGCTGAGTATATACCACCTGTCCCTTGCCGCCGCACTTCGGACACATTTTGGGACTGGTCCCCGGCTTTGCGCCGGTGCCGCTGCAGGTCGGGCACGGATCCTTAAGATTCAATGTCAGTGTTTTGGTTGCGCCGAATACAGACTCCATGAAGCTGATCCGCACGCTGGTGCGGATGCTCGCTCCCTTCATCGGGCCATTCGGGTTCTGACGCGATCTGCCTCCTCCGAAAAGATCACCGAAGATATCACCGAACATATCAGAGAAATCTGCACCGTTAAAGTCAAATCCACCGCCGCCGTAGCCGCCGGTTCCGTCGAACGCCGCATGGCCAAACTGATCATACTGCTGACGCTTCGATGCGTCGCTCAGAACAGCGTACGCCTCCGATGCCTCCTTAAACTTTGCAGCCGCTTCCTCACTGGGGTTCACATCCGGATGGTATTTCTTGGCCAACTGGCGGTATGCCTTTTTTATTTCTTCTTCTGTGGCGCTTTTGTCTACGCCCAGTACCTCATAATAATCTCGTTTCTGCTCTGCCATACGGTTTTCCTTTATCTGCAGTCATCCCATGTGATACGGATCCTGTTGCATATCAGCCATTCACAGCCGGAATGCTGCGTTTTTACATGACCAAACCCGGGACAGTCTCCCGCCCCGGGCTTCATCATCTTATTGCATTGTTCTCTTCATTGCAAGCGGATGCATCCGGATTATACCTCGCGGTAATCTCCATCCACAACATCATCAGCTCCGGTCTGCTGTCCGCCCATGTTCAGATCCTGGCCAGCCTGCTGTCCGGCCGACTGATTCTGCTGCATGTTCTGATACATTGCGTTGAACAGCTGCTGAGAATCATTCATCAGCTTCTCCTTGCCGGACTTCAGCGCATCTACATCCGCATCACTGATGTCAACCTGATCCTTGGTGCGCTCCAGAACCGCCTTCAGCTCAGAGAGATCAGACTCAACTGTAGCCTTATTGGAAGCATCCACCTTGTCTCCAGCCTCTTTCAGTGCCTTCTCGATCTGGAATACAGCCGAATCCGCATCGTTTCTCGCATCGATGGCTTCCTTGCGCTTCTTATCCTGCGCCTCGTATTCCTTCGCATCCTTGATGGCCTTCTCAATGTCATCGTCCGACATGCTTGAACCGCCGGTAATCGTGATGTGCTGCTCCTTGCCTGTTCCAAGGTCCTTTGCCGCAACGGTTACAATGCCGTTGGCATCAATATCAAATGTAACCTCAATCTGCGGAACACCTCTCATTGCAGGCGGGATTCCGTCCAGACGGAACTGGCCAAGGGACTTATTGTCTTTTGCAAACTTACGCTCACCCTGAAGAACATTGATATCCACTGCAGTCTGATTGTCTGCTGCTGTAGAGAAAATCTGACTCTTCTTGGTAGGAATGGTCGTATTACGCTCAATCAAAGGCGTTGCAATACCGCCCATGGTCTCGATGGACAGTGTCAGCGGCGTTACATCCAGAAGAAGCACATCCCCTGCACCGGCATCGCCTGCAAGCTTACCGCCCTGAATAGCTGCGCCGATTGCAACACACTCATCCGGATTGAGGCTCTTGGACGGCTCGTGGCCGGTCAGCTGCTGTACCTTATCCTGTACGCAAGGGATTCTCGTTGATCCGCCTACCAGGAGAACCTTTCCAAGGTCCGCATTGGTGAGGCCGGCATCCTTCATTGCGTTCTGTACCGGGATAGCTGTCTTCTCAACAAGATCGCGGATAAGATCCTCGAACTTTGCACGGGACAGATCCATGTCAAAATGCTTCGGGCCTTCTGCTGTAGCGGTAATGAACGGCAGGTTGATGTTGGTTGTGGTCGCAGAGGAAAGCTCCTTTTTAGCCTTCTCAGCTGCTTCCTTCAATCTCTGCATTGCCATCTTGTCGCCGGAAAGGTCAACCCCTTCCTTGGCCTTGAACTCGCTGACCATCCAGTTCATGATGCAGTTATCAAAGTCATCGCCGCCAAGGTGCGTATCACCGTTCGTGGAAAGAACCTCGATAACGCCGTCGCCGATTTCAATGATTGAAACATCGAAGGTACCGCCGCCAAGGTCGTATACCATGATCTTCTGTTCCTTCTCATTGTCCAGGCCGTACGCCAGTGCAGCTGCTGTAGGCTCGTTGATAATTCTCTTTACATCCAGTCCTGCAATCTTGCCGGCATCCTTGGTAGCCTGACGCTGTGCATCATTGAAGTATGCAGGCACCGTGATAACAGCCTCTGTGACCTTCTCGCCCAGATAGCTCTCCGCATCGTCCTTCAGCTTCTGAAGGATCATAGCCGAAATCTGCTGCGGGCTGTACTTTTTACCATTCAGGGTGCGGCCGTTGTCTGTACCCATATCTCTTTTAATGGATGCAACTGTATTCTCTGCGTTGGTAACAGCCTGACGCTTTGCCGGCTCACCAACCAGGCGATCACCGTTCTTGGTGAATGCCACAACAGAAGGTGTTGTTCTTGCGCCTTCCTTGTTGGCAATAACTGTGGGCTGTCCGCCCTCCATAACTGCTACGCAGCTATTGGTAGTTCCCAAATCGATACCAATTATCTTACTCATATCCTGCTCCGTTTCCGTGTCCTTCCGACACAAGATTCACAATCCGCTTCGTTGACTGTAATTACCTTATATGATCAACTCTTTTCCAGAGATTGATGTTGATTCCTGTAATTATTCAGATGCTACTGCAACCATGCTGTGACGCAGCACCTGATCATGGTACATATATCCCTTCTGGAGCTCCTGTGCTACTACGCCGCTTGCATATTCCGTGCTTTCCACCTGCATAACGGCATTGTGAAGATTCGGGTCAAATTCCTTTCCGACTGCTTCAATCGGTGTTACCCCAAATGCTTCCAGCTGTTTGGTCAGCTGCACGTAAACCCGCTTCATGCCATCCACAAAGGGATCTTCCTGACTTGCCTCTTCGACCGTAGCAAATCCTCTCTCAAAGTTGTCCACGATGGGAAGAATTTTCTCAATGACGTTCTTCTCTCCCATTGAGAACATCTGCTCCTTTTCCTTATCCGTCCGCTTGCGGTAGTTATCAAATTCTGCCATCTGCCGTTTCACGCGGTCCTCTAAGGTTTCGATCTTGTCCTTCAGCTCTGAGCGTTCCTTATCTGCCTTCTTATTTCTGCCAAAGAGCCCTTTTTTCTCAGTACCCGGCTCTTCTTCAGATGTTTCTTCTGCGGCATCCGAGCTTTCCGGTGTGTCCGCTTTTTCCTCCGACAGATCCTGCTGTGCTTCGCACTTTTCAGTTTCTGCCCGGTCCAGATCCTCAACAGGAATCTGTGTAGCGTTTTCCTCCTGCCCGGTATCCGGAGTCTTATATTCCTCGCTCATATTCTTCCTCCTATCGTCGCTGCCGTATAACCTTCTGAATACCTCAGAAGGGTGCCGGCTGCACGTTTACTTCTGATATAAAGCATCCAGCTGCTTCATTATATCCTTGAGCACACTGATAACCTTGTCATAATCCATCCGCTTCGGCCCGATTACGCCAACCGTTCCCTTCATGCCTTCGCCCAGATCGTACGTCGCAGTAACAACGCTGCAGTTCCTCATCCCGTCTGTAGGCATTTCATTGCCGATATAGACCTGAATTCCGGTTTCATTGCTTTCAGAAAGAGTTTCCTGAACGATACTGCCCAGTGCCTGCTTTTCCTCGAAGCTGCTGATCAGCTCGCCCATCTGCATCGTGTCACCCGCAATTTCCGGATAACGAAGAATGTTGGTGGCTCCGCTGGTATAAATTTTCGGGCCCTTTCCAGGCTGCACTGCCTGCGCAGCTGCGTCAATTACCTTCTCAACGATCTCCTTATGCTCTCCTGCCTGCTGCTTGAGAGAAGCGATGAGTCCCAAATTCACCTCTTCCACCGGAACGCCGCACAGAGAATTGTTCAGAACCATATTCAAACGGAACAATGTCTTCTGATCCAGGACCTCCTCGGTTCGAATCATAGCATTCCGAACCAGGTTCCCTTCAATAACAATGACCGCCAGAATATTCTCCGCATCCACCTGCGAAAGCTGGATGAACTTGATCTTGTTCTGCCGAATCTCCGGAGCAGAAATCATGGAAGCATAATTGGTGTTGGCCGCCAGAAGCTTTGCCACATCCTGCAGGAGATTCTCCAGCCGATCCTGCTTCTCCAAAAGGACGCTTTGCATGCTGCTGAGCTTCTGCCTCTCGCCCTGAAGCATATCATCCACATAAATCCGGTAGCCTTGGTCCGTCGGGATCCTGCCGGCCGAAGTATGCGGCTGTGTGATCAGTCCCATCTCCTCCAGATCCGCCATCTCGTTCCGAATGGTAGCGGAGCTGAGATTCAAATCTGTATACTTGGAAATCGTTCGGCTTCCAACCGGCTCTCCGGTTTCCAGGTAGTTTCGGATAATGGCCTGCAATATTTTCATTTTTCGTTCCTGCAGTTCCATTTTCCTCCTGTCGTTGTTAGCACTCATATGTTCTGAGTGCTAACAATCACTGAACATAATCTAGCACCGCCCCACAGCAATGTCAACGGAAGAAAGATTAAGAAAAAATAAAAGACTCCTCTGCAGTATTCCGCAGAGGAGTCTCTTAATTCAAAAAGTACAATCGGTCCAGGGTGGTTCAGATGTCAAAGGACAGCTCATCCTGACCGTTAACAACGACATAAGCCTTGCGCTCTTCCGGCTTTACATAGATCTGTGCCGTCTTAAAGTCGG
>CAVFRZ010000146.1:0-6148 GCA_963624875.1 Anaerovibrio sp. | reverse complement strand
GTTCGGGGCCTTGCGAGGCCTCGGTGCTTGCGAGCGTCTTGTGCGAGCTTAGCACCGCTAGGTCCGAGGATGGAGCCGAGAGGCGTCCCCGAACCGGACATCGCCGACAGGACCTGTCGCAGGTGGGGACGAGGGAGGTGGCGACATGCAGAAGATACTGGTGGTGGATGACGAAGAGAGAATGCGCAAGCTCGTGCACGACTTTCTGGTGCGTGCCGGGTACGAGGTGCTCGAGGCCGGAGACGGCATGGCGGCGCTGGAATGCTTTGAGAACAATCCGGACATTGCTCTTTTGATTGTGGATGTTATGATGCCGCGCCTGGACGGGTACGGCGTGACGAGACAGATTCGCAAGACCTCTAAGGTACCTATCATCATGCTGACGGCCAAATCCGAGGAGCAGGACGAGCTGCAGGGATTCGAGCTGGGCATTGATGACTACATCCGTAAGCCCTTCAGCCCGAAGGTGCTGGTGGCCCGGGTGGAGGCACTTCTGGGACGGGAGGGCTTTGGCAGGAAAAATGAGCGTCTGGAGATAAGCGGCATCGTTCTGGACCAGGCTGCACATCAGGTCACCGTTGACGGAACACCCATCGAGCTTTCTGCCAAAGAATTCGAGCTTCTGACCTATTTTCTGGAGAACAGCGGCCGCGCCCTGTCCCGGGAACAGATCCTGAATCATGTCTGGAATTATGACTATTACGGAGACGCCAGGACAATTGACACGCATGTGAAAAAGCTCCGCAGCAAGATGGGAGACAAGGGAGATCTGATCAAAACCATCTGGGGTCTGGGCTACAAGTTCAGCCCGGAGGGGTGAGATCATACCAAGCGTCAGACACAGATAAGCTGCTGCGGACGAACACCGGGCACATGTTTATACAGGGCTTCACAGGACGTGTCTGGCAGGAGAACGACATGAAACGCATCCTTGATCAATTTCATCGGAGTAAGGCCGCGAATGCCGGGAGAAGAGCCGAGTGCTACCGCTCGCTTCGAATGGAATTCGCAGCCCTTTTTTTTGCCCTGATGGCGGGGACCATCGCCATCATCCTCCTGGCCAATACAGCTTTCCTGGAGCGCTATTACAACCGGGAAAAGCAGGACACGCTGGAGGAAACCTATGAGCGCCTCGATGAGGCGGCCAAATCCAACTCCATCGAATCCATTGCCTTTGGAAGGGAGCTGACGCAGGTCGCCAACAAGGACAACATCAGCATCCTGGTCATGGATGAGGAATCCCAGACCGTTCGGTCCATGTCACCGGATATGGATACCATGATGATTCGCATGTGGGATAACATTCTGGAGACGACGAATGACCTTCCGGACGACTTTGCGGACCAGGGTATGCAGAACTGGCAGGAGGACCGTCACGCGCCGGATTATTACATCGTGCGGCGGCTGGTCACGACTGACAGCATGCGTGTGCAGATTGTGCTGGACAAATCCACAGGAACCCAGTTCATGGAGCAATGGGGGATGCTCTCCAACGGCTCGTATTACCTTTTGCGGGCGGCAATGGAATCTATACGCTCCAGTGCGATGATTGCAAACCGCTTCATCGTTCTGATCGGCCTTGCTATCGTTGCGGCGGGAATCGTGATTTCGCTGGTTCTGGCTGACCGGATTGCGCGGCCGATTCTGCAGATGACCGAGCTTTCTCGGAGAATGCGCAGGCTCGACTTCTCGGCCAAATACGAAGGCCATGACCGGAATGAGATTCAGACACTGGGCGAAAATATGAACGAGCTCTCCGCTACGCTGGAGACCACCATTTCCGAGCTCAAAAACGCCAACGCAAGGCTCCAGCAGGACATTGAGCGGCGGGATCAGAGTGAGGCCATGCAGCGGGAATTCATCTCCAATGTGACCCATGAGCTTAAAACGCCGATTGCGCTGATTCAGGGCTACGCGGAGGGCCTCCAGGATGGCATGGCGGATGATCCGGAGGATAGGAATTATTACTGCGGCGTTATTGTGGACGAAGCCGGCAAGATGAACCGGATGGTGCAGCAGTTCCTTTCCCTTTCCCATTTGGAATTCGGGCAAAATAACGAGTTAAACTACGAGAATTTCGATGTCACAGAGCTCGTTCGCGGCTACATACGGACCGGCGGAATTCTCGCCAACGAGAAGGGAATCAAGGTTCAGGCGGAGAGTGAGGGGCCCATTTACGTGTGGGCCGATCAGTTCTATGTCGAAGAGGTGTTTCAGAATTACTTTACCAATGCCGTTCATTACTGCAGCGGCGATAAAGTGATTGACATACGCTTCCAACAAAAGGACAATAAGGTCCGAATCGGGGTGTTCAACACAGGAGACCCCATCCCGGAGGAGGCAATTCCGAGGCTCTGGGATAAGTTTTACAAAGTAGACAAGGCAAGAACCAGAAGCTACGGCGGTTCCGGCGTCGGGCTTTCTATTGTAAAGGCCGTGATGGAGCTGATTCACGAGGACTACGGCGTGAAGAATTACGACAACGGCGTGGAGTTCTGGTTCGAGCTGCCGACAAACGCAGTGTAAAGGAATAACAGTCTATGAGTACAGCGATCATTGATTACGGTGCCGGGAACATCAAAAGCGTAGAGAATGCGATGCGGACACTGGGCGAGGAGACGGAGCTGACCAGCAGTCCGGAACGGATTCTGGCAGCGGATCATGTGATTTTGCCGGGCGTCGGATCCTTTGGCGATGCCATGGCCTGCATTCGCGAGAGGAATCTTGAACCGGTGATCCATGACGTTTGCCGGAGAGGAACGCCGTTTTTGGGCATCTGCCTGGGACTTCAGATCCTGTTTGAGGAGAGTGAGGAGACGCCGGGCGTGAAGGGCCTTTCTGTATTAAAAGGAAGGGTGGTTCGCTTTCCAAAGGAGCAGCCGGACACCTTTCGCCGGAATAACGGGGCAGAGGATGCCTTCTTAAAGGTGCCGCAGATCGGCTGGAACCGTCTGCAGTATCCCGCAGGCCGGGAAAGAGGGCGCCTTTTTGCCGGAATCCCGGAAGGGGAATACGTTTATTTTGTCCATTCCTATTATCTGGAAGCGCAGGATCCGTCAATTGTAACGGCACGGACAGAGTACGGCATTACGTACGATGCCAGCGTGGAAGAGGGAAATGTATTTGCCTGCCAGTTCCATCCGGAGAAGTCCGAGCGGGTCGGCATGCAGATTCTGCGGAATTTTCTATCTGTTTAGTGCATCGTTTGCAAAATAACTGGCCTAATAACGCAGAACTTTTTTCTGAGTGTGCGGGTAAAAAACGTGGGCGTAGCGAGCTACGCTGAAGATTTTTGACCCGTGCAATATAGTTGCTGCCTCTGTGCAGCGAGAAAGGACATACATGCTGACAAAACGAATCATTCCCTGCCTGGATGTCAAGGACGGACGCGTTGTAAAGGGCGTTAACTTTGTGCAGCTGCGGGACGCAGGAGACCCGGTGGAGGCAGGAGAGGCCTACTTAAAAGCTGGTGCCGATGAGCTGGTGTTCCTGGATATTACAGCGACCAGCGATGCCCGGAATACGGTGGCAGATATGGTGCGGCGCGTAGCGGAGAGAGTGTTCATCCCCTTTACAGTCGGCGGCGGCATCCGCACAGTGGAGGATATGAAGGCCATTCTCAGAGAGGGCGCGGACAAGATCTCGGTGAACTCGGCAGCCATCAAGCGCCCGGAGCTGATCGCAGAGGGGGCGGACAAGTTCGGCAGCCAGTGCATCACGGTGGCGATTGATGCCAGGCGGCGGACGCCGGCGGCAGGAAGGAACTGGAGTAAAGAGGACGGCTGGACGGTATACATTGCCGGCGGCCGGATTGATACGGGAATCGACGCGCTGGAGTGGGCGCGAAGGGCCCAGGAGCTGGGGGCGGGGGAGATCCTGCTGACCAGCATGGATTGCGACGGAACGAAGGCGGGGTACGACATTCCACTGACGAGAGCGGTTTCGGATGCTGTGGATATCCCGGTGGTGGCTTCGGGCGGCGCCGGGACGAAGGAGCATTTCCTGGAGGCACTGTCCGAGGGCGGCGCGGATGCGGCGCTGGCGGCGTCGCTGTTCCACTTCAGGGAGCTGGAGATTGCGGATGTGAAGGAGTACCTCGCGGAGCACGGCGTGCCCGTGCGGAGGATCTGATTCTATCAGACGGACACCAGTCAATTTCAAACGTGAATTTACCTGCAAGCAGTGAGCTTACGTTGAAATGTGGCAGGTACTGAACAAATATTCAGAAAGGAACGACAATGAATACAGAAATCATAAACAACGTTTGCGGTGATGCCGAGCCCAGACTCGTGCTGCACTTTTTTGAAGAGCTGTGCAAGATTCCGCACGGCTCTTTCCACACAGAGAAGATCAGCGACTGGATCGCATCGTATGCGAAGGAAAGGGGCCTGTGGCACGTGCAGGATGCGTCCGGCAATGTGATCATCAAAAAGGACGGCACCGGCAGCTGCACCGACAGCGCTCCGGTGATCCTGCAGGGACACATGGATATGGTCCTGGAGAAGACGGATGACTGCCCCCTGGATCTGGAGAAGGATCCGATCGTTTTAAAGCGTGACGGCGATACGCTCTACGCAGAGGGAACGACGCTGGGCGGCGATGACGGCATCGCGGTGGCCATGATGCTGGCACTTTTGGAGGACGATGCGCTGGAGCACCCGCCGCTGGAGTGCGTCTTTACCGTGAACGAGGAGGTGGGTCTCCTGGGCGCTGCGGCGCTGGATGTTTCGCCCCTTGCCGGACGCCGGATGATCAACATCGACTCTGAGGATGAGGGGATCTTCACCGTTGGCTGCGCCGGCGGCGCCGAGGAGCACTGCAGGCTTCCGATCTCCAGACAGGAGAGAAACGGTCTTGTGATGACGATTACAGTCAGCGGACTTCTGGGCGGACATTCGGGCACAGGCATCAACCTTGGACGGGCAAACGCGGATATTGTAATGGGACGCGTTCTGTACGCACTTTTGGAGGAGACGTCGGCCGTGCTCATTTCCATTGATGGCGGCACGAAGGACAATGCCATCCCCAGGTCCTGCACGGCGAAGGTGATGATTGCCGAGGAGGAGAAGGAGACAGCAGAGCGTATTGCCGGCGAGCGGCTGGAGCAGATCGCCCGGGAGTATCGCATTGCTGATCCGGCCATCACGTACAGGATTGACACTGCGCCTTCCACGGAAGAGACGCCTTCACCGCTGACAAAAGAGAGCACGAGACACATCACGGACTTTTTGGTGCTGACACCGAACGGGCTGTTTGAGACAGATCCTCTGGACAAGAGCATGCCGCAAACGTCTCTGAATCTGGGAATTCTGGCAACAGCTGAAGACCATGTGACGGCCGTATATCTGGTGCGTTCCTGCGTTAACTCCCAGAAGAAGATGCTGCAGGAGAAGGTGGAACGTCTGACAGCGCTTCTGGGCGGCACAACGGAGGTCAAGGGAGCATATCCTGCCTGGGAGAGAGCGCAAACGTCGCCTCTTTGCGATGAAATGGTGCGCATCTATGAGCAGCAGACCGGGGAAAAGCCGGTGGTCACCACCATCCACGGCGGCCTTGAGTGCGGACTTCTGGCGGCCAAGCTCGAGGGTCTTGACTGCGTATCCATCGGTCCGGATCTGAAAGATATCCACACACCGGATGAGAAGCTTTCTCTTGCGTCCCTGCGCCGTGTCTGGATCTTCCTGCTGGCTGTTCTGAAGGAAATGTGAGCTGTTATGTCTGAAATTGCCAACGACTGGCTGCCTGCTGTAGAGGCAGAATTTAAAAAGCCATATTACAAAAAGCTGTATGCGTTCGTTCGAAATGAATATGGAACGAGGACAGTCTATCCGCCGGCGGAGGATATTTTCAATGCCCTGCACCTGACACCGCTTTCGAAGGTGAAGGTGGTGATTTTGGGGCAGGATCCCTATCATGAGCCGGAGCAGGCACACGGGCTGTGCTTTTCCGTGCTACCGCAGCAGAAGACCCTGCCGCCTTCCCTGGTAAATATTTACAAGGAGCTGCACGATGATGTCGGCTGCAGGATGCCGAACAACGGGTATCTTGTTCCATGGGCAAAGCAGGGCGTTTTGATGCTGAACACTGTTCTGACGGTGCGGGCTCATGCGGCTAATTCCCACCACGGGCAGGGCTGGGAGCAGTTTAC
>CAVFRZ010000145.1:0-6168 GCA_963624875.1 Anaerovibrio sp. | reverse complement strand
GGAGAAATTCGCATATGCGATTTCTCCGACGCACGGAGTGTATTGTCGGCAAAGCTGACAATCACTCCAAGATAGGAGAAAATGCCATCGGGCATTTTCGAGTATCAAAATCGAGATGGGTGCTGAATAGTCACCTTTGTGTACTATTCTATCACAGGCGGTACCGGATTTGCCCATAGTGGTATAGTACCTATGTACATGGCTATTATTTAGGAAACGCTGAAAGGAGCATATAGCATGACAAACGCTTTCACATATTCTGCACCGGTTTCACCGGACAACACCGGCACTGATCTCTTCACTGACCGGCTCATGGACTTTCTGGATTCCAGTCCGGTCTCGTTTCTTGCTGCCCACAATATTGCGCAGCACCTTAACGCTGCAGGCTTTTCCCCGCTTCGAGAGGAGGATGTCTGGGAGCTTCTGCCCGGCGGGCGCTATTATGTATCGCGCAATGACTCCGCTGTTATTGCGTTCTGTCTTCCGGCTTCGTCTCCCTGTGGCAAGGCCTCTTCCACTGCACCGTCATCGATTTCCGGGATGAATGAGGGCTGCAAGGCTCCTTCCGATATCCCGACTCCGCCTGCCTTCCACATCGTGGCCAGTCATCTGGATTCTCCCACCTTCCGCATCAAGAGCAATGCAGAAATCACTGTCGAGAATCAGTACATCACTCTCAATGTTGAAAAATACGGCGGGATGATCCTCTCCACCTGGCTGGACCGTCCGCTGTCCGCTGCCGGCCGCGTCCTCATCCGTACTGAGAGCGGCGTCGCTTCGCGGCTTATTAACATCGACCGCGATCTTATGATCATTCCCAGCGTTGCAATTCACATGAACCGTACCATCAATGACGGCTATAAATGGGACATGAAACAGGACCTTCGCCCGCTTTTCTCAGGCCTGCAGCCCGCCTTCTGCACGGATGAAAGCTCCTCTGCTGCCGCAGCGCAGGGCAAGACCGTCTCCGCTGCCGGTGATGCTGCCGCATCCTCTGCCCATGCAGCAGCATCACTCTTCCGGCAGCTGGTTGCCAAGGAAGCCAGTGTCGCCCCGGAGGATATCATCGATACCGATCTGTATCTGTACAACCGCCAGAAATCGGTGTGCACCGGCCTTCACCGGGAATTCATCTCCAGCGGACGACTGGATGATCTGCAGTGTGCGTATTCCTCACTTGCCGGGTTCCTGGAGGCCTGCGGAAATGCCTCTGCCGAAGATCATCTGCTCTGCGAGAATTCTTTTGCCGAAACCGATAGCAGGAATCCTGCCCCGACCAGCGGACTGAAAGCCTTTGCGGATTCTCCCTGCATCCCCGTCTTCTGCGCCTTCGACAACGAAGAGGTCGGCAGCATGACCAGACAGGGAGCGGATTCCTCACTTCTGCGGGATACGCTCCGCCGCATCGGTGAGAAGCTTGGTTGGACGCAGGAGGACTTTTGCCGCAGCATCGCAGAGAGCTTTATGATCTCTGCGGACAATGCACATGCTGTGCACCCCAACCACCCGGAGCTGGAGGACCCCACGCACCGCCCCGTTCCCAACGGCGGCATTGTCATCAAGTACAGTGCCAACCAGAAATACACCACCGATGCTGTATCCGGCGCCATCATGCAGGAGCTCTGCCGCGCAGCCGGCGTTCCCGCCCAGGTCTTCTACAACCGCTCGGACCTTCTCGGCGGCTCCACACTCGGCAACATCTCGGGCACGCAGCTCTCCATCCGCACCGCCGACATCGGGCTGCCGCAGCTGGCCATGCACTCATCCTACGAAACCGCCGGCGTGCTGGACGGCGAATATCTGGCAAAGGTCTGCCGGCTCTTTTACCAGGGCCTGCTGCCGTCCAGTTTTTCAGCCTAAGTCCTTGCTGTATGACAGGTTGTTCCATTGTGACTCTGCCCGTGAATGATCGTATTTTTCATTTATCCCCCTTGACATTTGTGAAAAGATAATGAATTCCGCCAATTTTACCGCAACATATCGTTCGATAGTATATAATGGTCAGACAATATTTCATGGCATCTGTTCAGCACCTGCCACATCGAGGATTTGCGAATGCGAGGAGAAAATGCCATCAGGCATTTTCGAGTATCAAATTCGAGATGGGTGCTGAATAGCCAAGACACCACAGAAAGGAACTCTTCTATGAAAAAGCTCGTTACAACCATCATCGATAAGCTCCGTCAGTTTCTAAGCCGTGTATGGGCAGAGTGCCGGGATGCCCGGACTCTTGCAGTCTTCCTCGCTGTCGTTGTTTTGATGTATACCCCCACATGGGGCGGATATTTGATGCACGCGCTTTTCGGATGGAAAACCGGCTCTGTCATCGCCTCTGCATACACCCTGTTCTGGGCCGGACCGTTTACCCCCTTTTTCCCCGTCTGCTTCGCAATTACGTTCGCGATCAAACGGAAAATGGAGCAAAAAGATAGAGAGTCCGGCTACCGCTGGCACTGTCTGCGCAGACGGCTTTGGTTCGTGAAGCCCATTCCACGGAGCAGATGATATCACATTGCTCACTATTGACAGATCTATAATATCGCGCTACTTTCGTTATTAATACAGGGCAACGATGCTTTTGACAGAGAGAAGTCTCTGTTCGGAAGCACCGTTGCTTTTTTGCAATGATTATTCAAAGCCAGGATCGTTTGTCACCCAGCCGATGTACCAATGTTCTGGCACTCATATTCCCATCACAATGGAGGCTCCTATGTCTGTCACACCAAGAGTAGAGAAAATTCGTGAAAATTACGTAAATACCCGTCCCCACATCTCCTGCGAGCGCGCATGGAGCTGGACCAAGTCCTTCCAGAGAACCGAGGGACAGCCGCACCTTCTGCGAACAGCACAGGCCTTCTACGACACCTGCTGCGAGCTGTCCGTGAACATATGGGAGGGCGAGCTGATCGTGGGCACCAGCGGCGAATACCGCAAATGCGCGATACTGACGCCGGAATTCGGCTGGAAATGGATTCAGGATGAAATCGAGACGTTTCCCGAGCGTGGGCAGGACCCCTATGATGTGACGCCGGAGCAGATACGCTTTGTCAAGGAGAAAATCTTCCCCTACTGGGAGGGTAAATCTGTTGAAGAGGCCTTCCTTTCCAGAATCCCGGAGGATACGAAAATCCTCGGCGTCGACACCGGTTTTCTCGACACCGACTCCAAATGGCGAAACGGCGTCGGCGAAATCTCTGCCGACTACATCGACGAGCTTCTCCCCAAGGGCTTTGGCGGCATCCGTGCAGAAGCGCTGGCGCAAATCGAAGCCTTAAATCCCGCCATCGCCGCCGACCGTTCCAAAATTGAATTCTACCGTGCCATCGTTCTCATCTGTGACGGAATGATCCGGCTCGGACAGCGGTACGCGCAGAAGGCACGGGAAATGGCCGGGCAGGAAGCCGAGCCGCAGCGTCGTGCCGAGCTCCTTACCATTGCAGACGTTTGTGACATTATACCCGAGAAGGCGCCGCAGACCTTCCGAGAGGCCATTCAGTTCGTGTGGTTCGTCCAGCTCGGCGGAATTCTCTCCGAGAACCCGCTCGCCTGGAATCCCGGACGCTTCGACCAGTATATGTTCCCCTACTATGAAAAGGATCTCGAGGCGGGACGAATCACAAGGGATGAGGCACTGGAGCTGATCCAGCTTCTCTGGCTCAAATACAGTGAGTGGGCCTGGACCATTTCCAAGAACACAGCCGGCTTTTTCGCCGGCTACACGAATTTTGAAAATCTCACCATCGGCGGCACCAAGGTTGACGGCTCCAATGCGGTCAATGAAATCTCCTACCTGGCCATTCAGGCCACCAAGGAAATCATGACGCATCAGCCGACCCTGAGCTGCCGCATTCAGCCGGACTGCCCTCCGGAATTCATGGAGGCCGTAACGGAGCTGGTTGCCACGGGATGCGGCTTTCCCGCCATCCACAGCGACCGGACCGGCTATCAGATGCTCTCCAACCTTGGCTACGATCCGATTGACGCCAGAGACTGGAATAACTGCGGGTGCGTTGTCCCTCATTCCAGGAAGACCTTCCAGTGGACCTCAGCCTGCACCATCAGCTTCGCTGCAGCGCTGGAGTTTGCCTTAAATGAAGGAAAGAGCCGTCTTTCCGGCAAGCAGGTGTCCATCCCTGAGAAGGATCCGAAGACCTTCGCCTCCTACGAGGAGCTCCTTGAGGCATGGAAAAAGCAGTTCCGAAACCTTGTTAAGCACGGCGTTATCAGTCTGATTACCGCACAGGAAATTCATAAAGAAATCGGTCATCGTCCCTTCATGTCCGCCTGCAATGAAAGCTGCATGCAAAAGGGCGCTGACCTTGTCGACGGCGGTGCCAAATACAACATCGGACCGGTCTTCACCGGTGTAGGCCTTTCCGTGACCGCCAACTCCCTTGCCGTCATCAAGCGTCTCGCCTATGAGGAGAAGGTTACGACGCTGGCCACGCTCATCGATGCGCTCAATGCAGACTGGAACGGCTATGAGGATCTAAGAGCGCTGGCGCTGGCCTGCCCCAAATACGGTAATGACGATGACTATGTGGACACCATCGCCAGAGATCTCGCCGACTTTTACCGTCAGGAGGTTGTGCAGTACAAGGACATCTATGGTTCGCACTTTGTCACGGCATTTATGGGAATTTCCAATTATCTTCCCACCGGCCGCGTTCTGGGTGCAACTCCGGACGGCCGTCATGCATCGGAGCCCATCAACGAGGGTGTGTCTCCCGTCACCGGCACCGATACCTCCACCTGCCTTGCAGCGTTAAAGAGCGCTGCGAAGATGAAGCACGACATGCACAGCGGCGGAACGCTTCTGAACCTGCGCCTTGGGCATGACCTGGTTGCGACCAAGCGCGGGCGCGCCAACCTTGGTGCCATGCTGCAGAGCTATTTTGCATTGGGCGGCTTCCACGTCCAGTTCAATACGATCTCCAACGAGGTCCTTAAGGATGCACAGGAGCATCCGGAGAAATACCGCAGCCTCCTGGTCCGCGTCGCCGGCTACAGTGCGCAGTTTACCAATCTTTCTAAAGAGATGCAGGATTCCATCATGGCCAGGAACGCGCATGAGGCGTTTTAAGCTCCGCCGCTCGTTTCCGACTTATTTGCAGAACAGATGCTGCACGGCATTCCTTTTGCCTGTGCACGCTTCCGCCAAATTGTCTGCTTCTGCATTGATTGCTGCTGAATGTATGGGAGGAGCTTCGCTTTGAAGGAAAATTCGAAGGGATATTTGATGCAGGTCCAGCCGTTTTCCGTCAATGACGGGAACGGCATTCGGACCACAATTTTCCTGGCCGGCTGCCCCTTTCGCTGCCGCTGGTGCTCCAACCCGGAAGGGCTCACTGCACGGCCGCTCGTTGGATGGTATCAGCGAAAGTGCACCGGATGCGGCGCCTGCGCGCAGGTCTGTCCGCAGGGAATCGGCATCAATTTAAACCTCGAGCGTGAGAAATGCACCGCCTGCGGTGCCTGTGCCGATGCCTGTCCGAGCGGCGCCCGCGCCAGACTGGTGCATGCCTGTGACGCTAACGAAATTCTGGAACAGATTCGAAGGGATGAGATTTTCTATCGCTTCAGCGGCGGCGGCATCACCTTCTCCGGCGGAGAGGCCACTTCCCAGCCAGAGCTCCTTGATGAACTGTCCGCACGCATTTATGATATGGGGCTGTCCATGACACTGGAGACCTGCGGGCACTTCTCGTTCCCCGCTCTGCGGCCGGTACTGGAGCGCATGGATCTTATTTTTATGGATCTGAAGCTGATGGACGATGAGCGGCACCGGCTTTACACCGGTGTGTCCAACGCGCAGACGCTGGAGAACATCCGAAACCTCGCTGATATTCCCGCCGAGGTCGTCATCCGCATTCCCGTCATCGGCGGAGTGAATAACGATGACGACAACATCCGGTCCAGTGCCGCCTATGTCCATGAGAATCTGCCAAAAGCCCAAATGGAGCTTCTCCCCTACCACACCTTCGGAAAGGTGAAATACGAAGCTCTCGGCCTTCCCTATTCGCATGAAGAATTCTATCGCCCGTCCAAGGAAGAGATGGCACGCCTCGAGGAAATCGTCCGCTCTGAGGGGGTAAGGACTGAGAGCTTTTCCTAGTACATCGTTTGCAAAATAACTGGCCTAATAACGCAGAACTTTTTTCTGAGGGT
>CAVFRZ010000144.1:0-6194 GCA_963624875.1 Anaerovibrio sp. | reverse complement strand
GACTGGATCTGATCGGACTGGTGGGTAATGCCGATGAAACGGCACCGGCGGCCGAGCAGAGCGCATCTACGCTCCTGGGGCTTCGGCTGATGATGACGGTACTGCCGATGATCGTGCTGGCGATTGCCTTTGCGCTGTTCGTCCGGAAATTTACGCTGACGGACGAGCGGGCCGAGGAGATTAGCCGAAAGCTGCAGGAGACGCAGTGATGGTTCACTTGCCTGCAGAGTGACAGGGGGGTGACACAATGTCCGGATCGGCGACCTCCGCACCCACTGGTTCGCCGCTGGCTGACCAGTTCTAACGCTGTCTTGTGAACTGCACTTCCAAGGAGTATAGTGGGAGGAAAAACACAAAGACCATGACAGGAAAGGAATCGGGACATGAACTTTTTGGAAGAGCGAATTCGGAAGGATGGCATCGTAAAGGAAGGCAATGTTCTTAAAGTGGATAGCTTTTTGAATCATCAGATGGACATCCGGCTGTTCGAGCAGATGGGTGAGGAGTGGAAAAAGCGCTTTGCGGGCAAGGATATCAATAAGGTGCTGACCATTGAGGCTTCCGGCATCGGCATTGCCTGCATCGTGGCGGAGCAGTTCGATGTGCCTGTTGTTTTTGCTAAAAAGCACCAGAGCGTCAATATTGACGGAGATATGTATGTCGCTGAGGTGGAGTCCTTCACACACAAGTGCCAGAATAAGGTCATTGTGTCCAAAAAGTTTCTGGGACCGGAGGACCGCGTGCTGATTATTGATGATTTCCTGGCCAACGGCTGCGCTCTGCAGGGACTGGTTTCCATTGTGCAGCAGGCCGGTGCCAGAGTCGAGGGCATCGGCATCGCCATCGAAAAGGGCTTTCAATCCGGCGGCCGCGTGATCCGAAACCTTGGCTATCAGCTGGAGTCACTGGCTATCGTGGATTCCATGAATGCGGAAACCGGAGAGGTTATTTTCCGTGAGCAGTAAGAGTTGAAAGACGACAAGGAAAAGAATACATGGAACCATTAAAGAATCTGATATTTGATCTGGGCGGCGTTCTTATCGAGTACCGTTGGAGGGATTTCCTGCGGGATCTGGGGGCTCCGGAGCAGAGACTTGATTTAATCGGCAGTGAAATGTTCGAGGATCCCAGACACCTTTGGCATGAATTTGACCTGGGAAACTATACGGAAGAGGAGCTCATTGCGGAATTTGCGAAGGAGTTTCCGGAGGATATTTCTTATATTGCAAGCTTCGTCCGGCACGGGGAGTACATGCACGTGCCGCGCGTGGATGTGTGGGAGAGGGTGCACTTATTGAAGGAAAAGGGATATCGGCTTTATCTGCTGTCCAACTATCCGGAGTCCCTCTTTCGCAAGCACACGCAGTATGCGGATTTTATGAAGGATCTGGATGGACGCGTTGTCTCCTATGAGATTTGTCTTGGAAAACCGGAAATGGGTATTTATCAGGCGTTGTTGGATAAGTATGCCTTAAATCCCAAGGAGAGCATTTTCTTTGATGATCGGGCGGACAATGTAAGAGGTGCGGAAGCCTGCGGCATACCTTCGCGCCTGGTCTATTCGAAGGAATCACTTCTGGAGGATCTGGATGCGCTTCTTGCAGGTGAAGAGGAGAGAGTGCGCAGCAGCGACGGCCTTGAGAAGGAATCGCAGCAGGAAGACAGCGAGAGAGATCTTCCGGGCGGCCATCCAAAAAGATAGCGTAATTGTTTAGCACCCATCTTGATTTTCCTTCAGAAAACCCCGATGCGACTGAACAGATACTAAGTATGGTGGCTAAAGCTCATTTGCCCCAAAGATGGGGGTTAGTGACCTCGCAGGTATTCGCCGACCATGCGGAATTCATCGGAATAGATGCAGTGAGGGATGGAATTTTCCTGCACAGCTCTTGCACAGGCATCATAGTCCATCCAGCAGACGCTCTCCAGCTCACTTTCCTGGAGCGTCAGATCCTCGATTTGAATTTCCTTTCGTACGAGATAGACATTGCTGAATTCGCGGTCGTGAAAGGGAATACCGTAGAAGACGTCATCGAAATTTCCCTGATGCCGGCCGATGTATTCCAGATCATCCGCGGAAACGGAAAGCCCAAGCTCCTCGCCGATTTCACGGATGGCAGAGGAAAGCGGATCATCTCCGGCAGCCATGTGTCCGGCGGAGGAGATGTCGTAGCAGCCGGGATTGGAGTCTTTGATTTGGCTCCTTTTTTGCAGAAGAACCTGGTATCTGCCGGTGTCAGGACCTTTTCTTACAACCCACATATGCACGGTCTCGTGCGGATCTCCCTCCCGGTGGCAGACGCCGCGCTCCTGCACCGCGCCTGTGCGGTTCCCGTCTGCATCGAGAACATCAAAGAGCTCCATAGGAGTGCCATTTAAGGCGGCCTCCCGCAGAATGCCGTCCTCCGAGTATACAAGCTTCAGCGAAAAGAAAGGCTCGCCGGCCTCCAGCAGACGAAAGAAGATCTTATCCCCCGCCCAGAGATTTAAAGCCTTCGCAGGATTCGTTTCAAAAATACGGTCCTTGGGCATCCATTCCAGATCCCCTTCATCACATTCGGTGATCGCTTTTCCGGCAAAACCACTGGCGGTGAACAAATCCATATATTCTGTGATATCCCCATAGACGAAGGTTACAATGCCGCGGAACGAAAGCCCCTGCAGCTCATAGCCGGTCTCCTCCCGTGCCTCGCGGCGAATCCCGTCCTCTGGACTCTCGCCGTCCTCCAAATGGCCGCCGATCCCGATCCATTTGTCTTTATTCACATCCTTTTCCTTCTTGGTGCGGTGCAGCATCAGATAGGAATCTTTGTGTTCCAGATAGCAAAGCGTTGTATGAACCAGCATAGAAGTCTCCTTGGGGCGACAGCCGTTTTCGGCAGAAACATGACAAAAACCGTTGATACCAACATCCTATAATTTACAGCAGGAATTATAAGATGGAAAGCCATTGACCGGACACATGGAAGGTTTCTGAATATGAGGAGAAACGGCCGTCGGACATTTCGAATATCAAATTGAAATGGAGACAAAGCGCCTCTGGCCAGCCGCATCGAGGATTTTCGATAGCAAATTCGAGAGGGGTGCTGATCAGTTACTCTATTTGCTAAATCACTGCTATAATGATTGAATTCCAAAAACAATATTAGCAGGAGGCGTTTATGCAGAATCTGACATTATACGACGGACATTCGGACAACACCGACGGGCGTGAGCCCAAGGAGCTTCGCGTGTATGAGCTCCTTGATTCGCTGGACATTTCCTACCAGCGAACGGATCATGGGCCGGCTGACACAATGGAAGCCTGTCACGACATTGATGCGATTCTGGACTGCCTTGTCTGCAAGAATCTGTTCCTCTGCAACCGCCAGCAGACGAAATTCTACCTGCTCATGATGCCGGGCGATAAGCCGTTCAAAACAAAGGAGCTCTCCAGCCAGATTCAATCGGCAAGACTTTCCTTCGCATCACCGGAAAAGATGGAAGAGTACCTGGATATCCATCCCGGAGCGGTCAGTGTCATGGGACTTATGAATGACCATGACAATCAGGTGCAGCTTCTGATGGATGAGGATGTTGTCAAAGAGGAATATCTGGGATGCCATCCATGTGTGAACACATCCAGCCTGAAGATGAAGGTGCAGGATGTGCTGACTAAATTTCTTCCTGCGGTGCACCATGAACCGGTGTTTGTGAAGCTCACGGGAGAAGGGTAAAAGCAAGGCATTTGTTTATGCGCTCGCCGGAAAAAGTCGCCGGTGGGCGCGTGAACAGACGTGCACAGAGAAAACTCTCTGTACTTTCTTACGGAACAGGGTTGCTTTTCATTTATTATTTGTTATAATTTCGTTGTTGTTTCGAAGCGATGTGTCAGGTCGGATGCATGGCATTTGATACATAAAAGAGAATATAGTGTGCGGTATTAGTTTAGTGGTAAAACGCGACCTTCCCACGAAGATTGACCACAAAGTGTACGACATGCGGTATTAGTTCAATGGTAGAATACGACCTTCCCAAGGTTGGGGTGCGAGTTCGATTCTCGTATACCGCTCTAAGAGCAGGATATATTGTCCTGCTCTTTTATTATGCCCAGATTTGCGGCAGAATCGCGCCCGTTTTGACGTTTCACTGTGTCATAGCAGGAATACTCACGTAAAAGGCAAAATGCAAAATACGGGCAAATAGAGGGCGTTGTCAAAAGATGATCTCGATCTTGTGATCGCGGTATATCTTTATTTCCCTCACGACCTCATGCCAGAATGTGCGCTTGCCGTCCCTCGAAAGCTGGGCATACATTTCTCGCCAGTCTTCCGGAAGAGTCACCTCGTGTGCCTGTTCTGGCTCTGGCATCCGTGCAAGATCTTCACGCAGCTTGTCGCGCTTCTGCCTGTATTCCTCTCGGTCGATCATTCCATCCTCGTACAGATCAGCAAGCCGTGCCAATTTCCCTTGTATGCCCTTCCGCATAGACAGCACTTCGTCGAGATCAGTACACACAGCGGACACCTTCACCTTGGCGTTGTACTCGTCCATTGCAGGCTCGATCTGCTTTAGCATGGCCTCCTCGACATATTCTTCATTGATCGCGCAGCCCTTGCACGGCTCGTGCACAAAGTCGTTCACGACCTTTGGGCATTGATAATTGATCTGGATGTAATCGCCGCGCTTCTTGGAATATCGCCGCCGTGAAGTGGAGGACATTCTGCGCCCACAATATCCGCATCTGCACATTGCTTGAAACAAAAACGTGACTCCTGTTCGAATCGGTTTTCTTACGTTCTCGGTCATACGCTTTATGACGGCATCATACTGTTCTTTTGTGATGTATGCAGGCACCGTCACGCCGTAGGCGTTGCCGTAATATGTGGGGCGTTTCAGTACGTAGTTCGCCGTGTGGCGGCACAGAACAACGCCGTGTTTCTTTGCATCTGCTACGCACTCATCAATCGGCTTGTATGCCAGATACCCGTCAAAGAGAGCTTGCACGCCTGCCCTTGTCTCCTCGTCTATGACAAGCGTTCGACCTTGCCGCTTATATCCAACAGGGACCTGTCCAACATAATCACCTCGCGCCCTTCGAAATTCGTTCACGGCCTTGATACGCTCCGATGTGCGGTCCGCTTCTGACTGCGCTACGCTGAGCATGATATTGACCTTGAACACGCCTGCGGAGGTTTCGGTTTCGTAATCCTCCCAGATTGCCCTCCACGGGACTCCATTCATCTGCTCAATGCACGCGTAGTAATCCGGTACCGACCGGAAGAAACGGTCAAGCTTGGTGAACAGTACGATGTCGATTTTCTTGGCTTTGCAGTCTGCAATCATGCGCAGGAGGGCAGGCCGCTTCCGGTATGTCTTGCGAGCGGATATGCCTGCATCATTGTACAGGCCGAACACTTCGTATCCGTTCTCTTTGCAGTATGTTTGCAGCGCATCAATCTGGGAATCTACAGACAGTCCGTGGTCACGTTGTTCGGCGGTGGAAACGCGAACATATAGTGCGGCTTTTTTCATGATGTGATATAATTCTCCTTGTCCTTATAAAGTCTCGTGTGGTTGCGAGCGATACCCTATCTGTTAACGGCAGATAGGGTATTTTTTTATAGTGCGGTGTAATGCATTGCTCTTTCTTTCACAGCTTCTTTCACGTTGGCTATGGCTGTATTCAAGATCGACATATTCGGCATGATAAGGTCTGCTTTGATCGTCCGTCCGAGTGCTTCTGTTAACTGCAGATTGCTCCGTATCAGCTCTGCAACGCCGATTCTAGCAACGAGCGGCGTATGCAGGTGGGCGCATATAAGGTCCAGAACAGCCATGGGAGAGGAGCCGTGATCACCATAGGCAATGTATAGTATCTTCCGCTTGGCATCAACCGGAAGGTCACGCAGCAGCGTTTCCAAAGCCTTGTCTACTTCCTCATCTTTTGCCTGTTCACGCGTCCAGTCAAATTCAACCGGATAGATCAGCTGCAGGTAATACGGCAACGGCTGAATACCAAGGTGCTTGAAATACACAAAGGTCTGAATGGCAGACGGCGAGGAAATGCCGCTTTCCCAGTTCTGAATGGTGCTTTTACTCACTCCCATTACCTTCGCCGCTTGCGCTTGGCTCACGCCTGCAGCGTGCCGCGCCGATGAGTACATCCTTGCAAATCTGTCTGCTATCTCCACTCGATTCATCGTCCCTCCTCC
>CAVFRZ010000143.1:0-6226 GCA_963624875.1 Anaerovibrio sp. | reverse complement strand
ACTTTACGGATTGCTGGGATTTCTTTAAGGTGCGCTCGCCGTACCTGAAGGAATCGCAGCTGATTCTGGAGACCATTCCTGCGGTGACCTGGTGCAACAGCTGCCGGACATCGTACCCGACCGTCCAATATGGTAAGATCTGTCCGCACTGCGGGAGCGAAGAAACCTGGCTTCTGGAGGGCAATCAGTGTATCATCAAGGAAATTACAGCAGAAACAGCAGAGGATGAGAACGATGACAGTGACCAGGATGAATACAGCAGAGGAGCTGAAGAGAAATCTGCAGCCAGTGACGGACAAACAGCCGCAGACCGATAAAACGTCGATATTGGATAAGGAGCAGCAGCCGTCGGATGGTAAGCGGCTGATGCCGGAGAACGACAAGGCCCTGCGGCCATCGGAAGATGAGAAGCGGCCGCCGGAGCAGGAGAAGTCAAAAGGAACAAATAAGCAGCAGAAAAAGCCGGCACCTACAGTGCCGGCTTTGGATGTCCTTCGACTTCAGTATAGCTATGAAATGGAGCGGAGCCGTGAGATTTCCAGCAGCATCAATCGGCTGACGGTCATGGTTCCCATCATGATCTTTGCCGTGTGCTTTTTGGTCAGCCAGATCGCTCCGATGTGTACAGACAATATGCCCATGAAGGTCTTTCTGATTCTGGGCGTGTCGGATATCGTGGTGCTCCTGGGCGCACTTGTGGTGGCCTGCACGGTGCATTTCTACATCCTGAATCCGGCGCCCACGCAGACCGAGGAGCTGGAGTGGACATTGAAAATGAAGCGAGACCTTCAAAGAGGCAATAACTGGAGGGCCTGGCTTGTTTTTGCCGCGACGATTCTGATTTATGTCTCGGTTGCAGTGACGCTGGCTATATTGGTGCTGTGCCTGGTCGGCAGATAGTCCTCCTGCACAATTCCGGCGGAAGCGCCGACGATCGATGTCGCGCCGCGGAAGGAGAGCGGCCTTCCTTCGATATCTGTGGCCTTTCCGCCGGCGGCCTCTACGATGCAGGCGGCAGCGGCGTAGTCCCACAGCTGTACCTTCAGCTCAAAATACATGCCGACCCGGCCGGAGGCAACCATGCAAAGGTCCCAGGCGGCACTTCCGCTGCGGCGGATGTCGATGCAGCGGGACAGATACTCGTAGCCAAGGTCAAAGGACCTGCGTGCGAGCTCCTCGTAGTAGGGCGTAGTTCCCATGAGAATCAGGCTGTCCTTCATGGGCTCTGCAGAGGTATGGATGACCTCGCCGTTCTCCCAGGCACCCTCGCCGATGACGCCGGCAAAGAGCTGATCGGAGAAGGGATTGTAGATAACGCCGATCCAGGGCTGGCCGTCCTTTAACAGACCGATGCTGGTGACACTGGGAAACAGGCCCTTCATGAAGTTAGAGGTTCCGTCGATGGGATCGATGACGAAGGTGAGACCGTTTTCATACTCCGGAAGGAATACGGCGGCGCCGTCCTCTTCTCCGACAAAATGTGCCTCCGGCACCATTTCCCGCAGCCTTTCTACCAGGAATTTCTGCACTCTGGCATCATACTCTGTCACAAAATTCGCATGGCCTTCTTTTGTGCGCCGACTTTTGGCGTGGCCGGCCCCTTCCAGAATAATCTTTCCTACATCTTTGGCGGCTGCGGAAATCTGTTCCAGCAGCTTTTTTGCGTCTTCCATTGTTACCTCCCTATGCCGCAGTTTGCTGCGGATGAATGAACATTGGATGCTAAACAACTACGATATTATATCCTATCTGCATGGGGAAATGCTGATGAAATCAGCACTTCCCGTATCTGTTACTGTAAAAATTCCGGACAGCGGCTGCGCGAGCAGGCATGGGTGTTTTGGCACCTGCCACATTTCAACGTGAACCCGCTGCGGGCAGACATCCTGTGGGTACATTATGCAAAATGCTCAACTACGAATTACTAATTTATGATATAGTAAATTGCGGCTGACTGTTTTTGTCAGAACACTGCCATAAAGCGTTGAAAGGGAGGGGGTCCGAATGTTTATTGGAAGAAAAAATGAGCTGGAAGCGTTAAATCGATTATATCAATCCGATAAATTCGAATTCGTCGTTATCTATGGACGCCGCCGCGTTGGTAAGACGGCCTTAATTAATCACTTTATTGATGATAAAAAGGCCGTTTATTTTATGGGAATAGAAAGCAATGAGAGACAGAATCTGGAGAATCTCAGCAAGTGTCTCATTGAGTTCAGCAGTGGAATCCAGGCAGAAACGACCTTTTCGTCATATCAGTCTGCCATAGAATATGCGTTTAAGCTGGCTGAAAATGAGCGTGTGATCCTGGCAATCGATGAATATCCGTATGTGGCAAGAGCGTCGAAGAGCCTGGCGTCTATCCTGCAGATGGTCATTGATCGGTATAAGGACAGCTCTAAATTGATGCTGATTTTGTGTGGCTCCTCGATGTCATATATGGAAGACCATGTCCTGGCATATCGATCTCCGCTCTACGGAAGACGAACGGCGCAGATGAAGATAATGCCCTTTGATTTTGCGGAGTGCTGTACATACCTGAAACGACTGCCGGATGAGGACAAGGCATATATGTATGGGGTTGTCGGCGGCACACCCCAGTATCTTCTTCAAATGGACGACAGCGTGAGCATAGAGAAAAATATAAAGAATACATATCTTAATCCGGTTTCATTTTTGTATGAGGAGCCATTAAATCTTTTGAAACAGGAGGTGAGAGAGCCGGCTGTTTATAATGCTATCATCACTGCAATTGCGGCAGGATACACGAAGATGTCTGAAATAGCAACAAAAGTAGGAGAGAGCACGGCGGCTTGTACCGGGTATCTTAGAAATCTGATCAATCTTGGCGTTATCCGCAAAGAAACTCCTTATGGAGAGAAGGAGTCGAGAAAGTCTGTTTATGCAATTGAGGACAATATGTTTCGCTTCTGGTACCGATTTATACCTGACAATTCCTCGGCCATTGTCAGAGGAGCGGGGAATCTTGTTTATGGGAAAATCGAAGCCCAGCTTGATGATTACATGGGAAGGGTGTTTGAGGATATTTGCGGTCAGTATTTATGGAAGCGGCTTCTGGAAGGGAAAATGCCTGTTGAATTTACTTCTCTGGGACATTGGTGGGGGAATGATCCAAGAAAAAGAGCACAAACTGAGATTGATATAATGGGGGAGTGCGGTCCGGACTCGGCCGTCTTTGCAGAATGCAAATGGAGAAATGAAAATGTTAAACAGGAAGTACTGGAGACCTTGGTGGATCGGAGTCAGCTGTTTCACTATACAAAGGTGCATTATTTTCTCTTTTCCAAAACCGGATTTACAAAAGCCTGCAGAGAAAAAGCGGAGGAAATGAAAAACGTAACCTTGGTAAGCTATGATGAGATGATGGTTTTCTTTATGGGATGAAGGGTCGCATCAATCCCACCCTGACGGTTTTCAGGTCCTGAGTGTTATACTGATAAGCAGTGAAATTGCCGCCACTTGATTCTGGCGGCGACAGGGGAATGAAAGGAGACAATCCGATGGCAGACGTATATTTTACAGACTTCAGAACACACATTGGCACACCGCTTCCGGAAAAACTCAAAAAGCTATGTAGGGTCGCCGGCATCGGCGAGATTAATATGGAGGAGCGCTTTGTTGCGATTAAAATGCACTTCGGCGAGCTGGGCAACATCGCATATCTCCGGCCGCAGTATGCAAAAGCGGTTGTGGACCTTGTGAAGGAGCAAAAGGGCCTTCCGTTTCTGACCGACTGCAATACGCTCTATCCGGGAAGCCGCCGGAATGCATTGGAGCATCTGGACTGCGCCAATATCAACGGGTTCAATACCATCACCACCGGATGTCAGGTCATCATCGGCGACGGCCTCAAGGGAACTGATGATGTCATTGTGCCGGTCCGCAACGGTGAGTACTGCAAGGAAGCGTATATCGGAAGAGCAGTGATGGACGCGGATGTGTTTATTTCGCTGACGCACTTCAAGGGACATGAATCCACGGGCTTTGGCGGAACATTGAAGAACATCGGCATGGGCTGCGGCTCGCGCGCCGGCAAGATGCAGCAGCATAACAGCGGAAAGCCCACCGTCAACGAGGAGCTGTGCAAAGGGTGCCGGCGATGCGCGAAGGAATGCGGCTCGGATGCCATCAGTTACGAACATGGCGGAAAGGCCAGGATCAATCCGGACATCTGCAAGGGGTGCGGGCGGTGCATCGGTGCATGTTCCTTTGATGCGATTGCCAATCAGAACGCGGATGCCAATGAGATTCTTGGCTGCAAGATTGCCGAGTACTCGCAGGCGGTTTGTGATGGGCGGCCGTGCTTCCATATTTCGCTGATTACAGACGTTTCACCGAATTGTGACTGTCATGGGGAAAACGACGCGCCGATTCTGCCCAACATAGGCATGCTGGCCTCCTTTGATCCGGTGGCGCTGGACCAGGCCTGTGTGGATCTGTGCCTTGCGGCGCAGCCGATTGAGAATTCCCAGCTGGGCGATCACCTGGCAGACCCGCATTTCTGTGATCACGGCGATCACTTTATGAACAGCAATCCCAACGTCCGCTGGAAGGAGACGCTGGAGCATGCCGAGAAGATCGGTCTTGGAAGCCGCACGTATACGCTGAAGACGATTCACTGAGCCGGGAGAAATGGTATATATGGCAGGGGGATTCAGGCTGCTGAGCGCGATAACACCACATGAGCCAAAGGAAAACGGCGCAGCAGCGGTTTTGCGAATGGGCTCTGAATGGTTACAGGATTTGAAACGAAGGAGAAGGCTATGACGGAAACGCTGTCTCATCTGGATAAGCTGGAGGCGGAGGCCATTGGCATTATGCGCGATGTCGCCGCAGAGTGCGAGAAGCCGGTGATGCTGTATTCCATCGGCAAGGACTCGTCGGTGATGCTGCATCTCGCCCGGAAGGCGTTCTATCCGGAGAAGCCGCCGTTTCCGTTTCTCCACATTGATACGACGTGGAAGTTTCATGAGATGATCGAGTTTCGGGACCGTATGGCGGACAAATACGGACTCGATATGCTGGTGTATACCAATCAGGAGGCTGTGGCCCAGGGAATCAATCCGTTTGAGTACGGCGGCGCCTATACGGACATTATGAAAACGCAGGCGCTCAAGCAGGCGCTTGGCCAATACGGCTTTACGGCTGCCTTCGGCGGCGGCCGCCGGGATGAGGAGAAATCCCGGGCCAAGGAGCGCGTGGTTTCCTTTCGAAATGCGCAGCAGGCCTGGGACCCCAAGAACCAGAGACCGGAGATGTGGGACCTGTACAACATGCAGCTTAAAAAAGGGCAGAGCATCCGCGTGTTCCCGCTGTCCAACTGGACCGAAAAGGATATCTGGCAGTACATCATGCGGGAGAATATTGAAATTGTGTCGCTCTATTATGCCAAGGAGCGGCCGGTCGTGGAGCGGGACGGGAATCTCATTATGATTGATGACGACCGCATTCTTCCGTACCTTCGGCCGGAGGAGAAGATCGAAAGGAAGAAGATTCGGTTCCGCACGCTTGGGTGTTATCCGTTGACGGGCGGCGTGGAATCGGAGGCGGATACGCTGCCGGCCATTGTAAAGGAGACGCTGGGCGCGGTGTATTCCGAGCGAACCAGCCGGGTGATCGACCACGAGGCAGCCGGAAGTATGGAACGCAGAAAGCGGGAAGGGTATTTTTGATGCATTCGGGAGCATGGGTGATATGAGTGAACAAGAAGAAAATATCTTGCTGAAATTTCTGACCTGCGGGAGCGTGGATGACGGAAAGTCCACCCTGATCGGACATATGCTCTACGATGCGAAGCTCCTGTTCGCCGATCAGAAGCAGGCCCTGGAGCTGGATTCCAAGGCGGGAAGCGCCGACGGCGGAATTGACTACTCGCTCCTGCTGGATGGTCTGATGGCGGAACGGGAGCAGGGAATCACCATCGATGTGGCCTATCGTTATTTTGCCACGCAGAAAAGGTCCTTTATCGTGGCAGATGCGCCGGGACATGAGGAATATACGAGGAATATGGCGGTTGGAGCGTCCTTTGCGGAGCTGGCGGTGATTCTGCTGGACGCGGCGAAGGGGGTGCTGCTCCAGACCAGGCGCCACACCAGAATCTGCTCGCTGATGGGAATCCGGGATTTCGTATTCGCTGTGAACAAGATGGACCGGATCGGGTATGACGCCGGCCGGTTTGAGGAGCTGACAAGGGATATCAAGACCC
>CAVFRZ010000142.1:0-6261 GCA_963624875.1 Anaerovibrio sp. | reverse complement strand
CAGATGCTCTGCAGTGCGAGCTGTATCTGTATGATGATAGCTATGGACACGGTGTTTACGATGAGGCACCCGATTACAAGCAGCGCTGCATGGACTTTTTTAACGCAGAGTGATGCTCCGGAACGCATTTGCGAATGGGCTCTGAATAGTTACCGATTACGGTTGTCATACACAGGCAGGCGACAGGGCCTGGCTTGGGTGCTCCGCAGATTAAGTCTGCGGAGCATTTTTCTGTCCTTGAACACTTTCCAGAAGTGCAGAAAGGTACTGCCGGTTCACCCGGAGAAAGATCGCTGCATCCCCTGCGGGAATGGAACTGTAGAAGCGGTCCTCAGCAGCAATCAAAACGCCGGCCGTGCGCTCGGCAAGGCACCGTCCATCCCCGGTCAAAGAGACAAGCGTATTGCGCTTATCTCCCTTTGTGATCAGAAGGACACCCTGCCTCTGCAGGCGCTGAACCGAAGAGTTGATGGTGGATTTAGGCTGTCCGGTTTCGTGGTAGAGCACCGACTGCCTGCAGCTGCCCTCGTGCGCCAGGAGCGAGTACAGCACCAGAAAGTCCGCATCGGACATGCCGCAGGCCGTGGCAAAATCATGATAGGCACTGTTGATCTTTTCAACCAGCTGATTAAATTCCTTTACGGTAGAGTTCATGGCATTTCCTCTTGGGATAGTATCTCAGGCGCCAGCCAGCGACGGGTCCTGGCGGAGCTGTCCGGTTTGGGGACGCTTTGCTGACTTCGTTAGCTTCGAGATGGCCTGACGGCCACTCGGCAAAAACATGCTCCCCTGCGGCCTAGCGGTGCTAAGCTCGCACAAAACGCTCGCAAGCACCGAGGTCCTCGGAAGGCCCCGAACCTGGACATGCATCCGCCACCCTGTCGCTTGGCTGGTAAGCAGGAACAGGTGTATCAATAGTGATACTTACTTTGATAATGCCGCAGGCACCAGCCTGTCAGGAACAGTGCCAGCCCCTCCGCCAGAATGTTGGCAGACCATACGCCGTTGAGGCCCAAGAGAAGCGGTAGCACCAGAATGGCCAGGAGCTGAAACACAAGGGTTCGTCCGAAGGAGATCAAGGCGGATATTTTCCCGTCATTTAACGCTGTAAAGAACGAAGATCCCCAGATGTTAAAGCCCATCAACAGGAATGTGAAGATGAAAATCCGGAATCCGTGGACGGTCAGCTCCAGCAAAGCTGCATCATAGCTGACGAAGATCATGGCAAGCGGCCGTGCAAAGATCTGCGCAAGGACCGTCAGAAGGACGGAAGAGGCCGCGATGATGCCAAGACCCTTTCGGCGAAGCCCCTGCAGCTCCTCGTGGTGTCCGGCTCCGTAGTGATAGCTGACAATGGATGCGCTTCCCATCGAATATCCGATGAATACCGCAGCGAAAATAAAGAATACGTACATGATCACGCCGTAGGCCGCAACACCGTTCTCGCCGGCCAGCTTCATCAGCTGCATATTGTAGAGCATTGTCACAAGGTTGGACGAGAGATTTGTCATCAGCTCGGAGGAGCCGTTTAAAATCACCTTGCCGATGGCGGAGGGGTTCCAGTGCGTTCTCCCGAGGTGAAGAGGACTGTTGCCGGGGATGATGAAGTAGATCAGCGGCAGCAGGCCGCCGATGCACTGGCTGATGACGGTGGCAATGGCAGCACCGGTGACGCCCATGGAGAAGACGGCCAGAAAAACGCCGTCCAGCACCATGTTCGTGACTCCGGCTGCCACCGTGACGGCAAGGCCCAGGTGCGGCTTTTCGGCAGCAATCAGGAAATTCTGAAAAAAGTACTGGAGCATAAAGGAGCACTGACCGAGCATCAGAACACGGCCATAGGCAATGCAGTAGGGGAGCATTGTGTCGGTGGCTCCCAGAAGAATCGCCACAGGCCGGAGTGTAAGAAATCCGATGATCGACAAAATGATACCGACAGCCAGCAGTACGTAAACCACCAGAGAGAAGATCTCATTGGCCTCCTCGTGGCGTCCCTGACCGCGGACCATGGATACCAGAGCAGTACCTCCGCTCCCGAACATAAAGCCGATCCCGCCGAACATCATGGTGTAGGGCAGAATCAGGTTCACCGCGGCAAAGGCCGTGGCACCTGCGTAGTTGGAGACAAAAAAGCCATCCACGACGCCGTAGATGGAGGTGAAAATCATCATGGCGATGGAAGGGAGCGTAAAGCGCAAAAGCTTACGGACGGTAAAGTGCTCAGAGAGCTGAATCTGCTGCATAAAAACCTCCTATATGTCCGAAATCGTACATCACTGGTAACGATAGTACGATTTCGGACATATGTCAACTGCGGAATTCAACAGGAGTTTGTCCGGTTACTTCCTGAAAAACGCGGCTGAAATAGTTTCTGCTGGAAAAGCCAAGGTCCTGGGCGATCTCCCGAATGGTCTTATCCGTGTTTTTTAACAGCACTCTCGCACGATTGATCTTGGACTGCTTTATATAGTCGTTTACGCTGCAGCCGGTTTCTTCTTTAAATTTCTGCGTGAGATAGTAGGTTGTATAGCCGGTCAGAAGAGAAAGGCTGGCAGCGTTTATTTTCTGCTCCGGATGTGCATCAATGTACTCTGTGCATTTCCGGATCGGCCGGCTAAGAGCCGGATTTATCTTCTTGTCGTGTACGCGCTGGATGAAATCCTCGTACATCATATGTGCCAATGCTCCGAGGTCACTGACGCTTTGGGCTTGCTCGGCGGTCTGTATATAATTGTCTCCAAGGGCGTAGGCTTCCTCCGCGGACAGTCCGCCCTCGATGGCAGCCCGGCAGACAAGGGAGGTGAAGACGATGACCGATGTCTTTCCCTGGCGCAGTGCATCGTCACTTTTCAGGGGGACGCCGCTGCTGATGCTGCTGCTGGCAGAAAGCGCCTGCCGGTAGTTTAGGTCGCCGTTTCGCACCATCTCAAGGAGCCCCTGCTCCGACTGCCAGACCCGGTACCGGTCGCGCCCGGCCTGCGGCGTGCCCTCCCGCAGCGTGATTGCCGCTTCACTTCGGATATCACTTTGCAAAAGGTGTTCTCCGCTTACGCAGTAGTGCAGCATGAGCGTATAGCGGTCGAGAAGGGTATTCTGGAGGACCGGGATTTGCTTCAGTACATCATACAGATGCAGATTCCATGCAACGCTCGTATCCAGTCGGTCATAGTATTCCAGCCCGTTCTTAATTCCCTTTAATGACACGTCGCGATAAAACGCAGGACCGATCACCCAGATTCGCTTTAAAGTATCATTTTCCCGTTCAAAGGCCGCAGCCCAGATTACACCGATGGCTGTACCAAGACTTAAAGGGGAATGTCCGTGCTCGGCATAGGAGAGCATGGCCTTTTTGCAGCCGAACAGGTCAAAGGCACTGGCAAGAAAGGCCTCTTCCGGGCAGTTGCTGTATAGAAGTGTGCCGGCGGCGTCATAACACCAGGTGTAGAGGGAACCGCCGCATTGAATCAGCTCGGCAAACAGATGTATGTTTTGTGTTACTTCCATAATACAAATAACCTCCGCACATTTCTTATACCACATATTGCACAGTGTGAAAATTCGTCAAATGGGATAAAAAATAAAAAGCGCACCAAATAATCCGGAAAAAGTATCCTCAAACACGAATATATGCATATATAGCCCACGAAATGCTTGCTACATTGAAGCTATGCAAGGAGAAACCGAAGGACCTGCAGGGAGAGTGTTCCTGATAAGGCCGAGGAATGCAGGGGAAGCATCATCGGAAGGTCCTTCGAAACCGCATATGCGGGATGTTCAGGGCTGCAGACAGGCTGCGGCGGAGGGAGGTAAGTATGGCAAGACACAGACAAACGTGCAGTGAAATGGACGGAGTGCAGTACCGTCATGCGCAAACATGGCAGATCGTGCTGTATGCATGCAATGCGCTCTGGGGGCTCAGCGTATATTCGCTCATCGGCATGGCCAGCTATTCGGCCAGCATCGGATATGGGATTGCAACGGCGACTGTCGGCGTTATCCTGATGGGAACCCGTATTTTTGATGCAATTACGGACTTTCTGGTCGCATTTGTGTATGACCGTGTCAATACGCGGTTCGGCAAGCTGCGGGTATTGCTGGTGAGCGGCTTTCTGATTGAAGCATTGGCGCTGCTTTTGATGTTCGATGTGCTCTCGGGCAAGGGCTTTGGAACGGTGATGTTCACGGCCTTGTATGTCCTGTATGTGATCGGATACACCGTCAACAACATGACCATCCAGACCATTCCGGCCATTTTAAGCAACGATCCCAAGCAACGTCCGATGATCGGCGTATGGACAACCATCTTCAACTATATGGTTCCCATGGGATTCTCCATTTTGCTCAACGTGATTCTGCTGCCTCGCTGCGGCGGAACGTACAACCAGGAGTTTCTCTCAGCGGCAGTACACATCGTTCTCCTTGCGGGACTGGTTGGGACAACGCTGGTGTGCATCGGCGTCTCAGCCTATGACAAGCCGGAAACCTTTGAGAGCATCGGCAAAAAGGAACAGCTAAAGCTCAAGGATATGCTGGCTGTGTTCCGGGATAACCGGCCGCTTCAGTGCTACATTGCCGCGCAGGCCTCGGACAAGATCGCGCAGCAGGTGGCGAGCCAGTCCATCATCGGCACCATGCTGTTCGGCATCATCATCGGAAATATGTCGCTGTCAACCATTCTGGGTGTGGTGGCCATGCTTCCGTCTATTATTTTCGCCATTTTTGGAGCCAAATACGCGGGCAAGCACGGCAGCAGGAAGGGAATCGTGACCTGGAGCAGCACCTGCATTGTAGTGGCGGCTGTTATGGTGGTCTATTTCATCGTAATCGATCCGACAAAAATTGCCTCTGCCGGTGTCATCATGATCCTGTACGTGCTGCTGACACTGGCCCTGAACGGAACCAAGATGTGTGTGACCACGTGCGGAGCGTCCTTTATGGCGGATGTCATTGACTATGAGTTGTACCGAAGCGGACGGTTCATTCCGGCCGTCGTATCCGGAGCCTACAGCCTGCTGGATAAACTGATTTCCTCGGTCGGCGCCGTCATTGCCACTGCAGCGGTCGCGCTCATCGGCTATACCGATACCATGCCGCAGCCGGGCGATGCCTGCACAAGCCCGTTGTTCTGGATGACGATGTTCCTGTACTTTGGTCTGCCGATCCTGGGCTGGATTGTATCGCTGATCGCGATGCGCTTCTGCGATCTGGATAAGGAGAAGATGGTTGAGATCCAGAAGAGCATTGAGGAGCAGAAAAAGGCGGAGAAGGCCCGTGTCATTGAGGAAAACATGAGATAGAGGATCCGAAAAGAGATTAAACGAAAGGAAGCTACATGAGCACACAATATCAGCTTGATACAAACTGGATCTTTACAAAGGAGGGGCTGTCAGAGCATGTCACGCTTCCGCACACCTGGAATGCCGGGGACGGACAGGACGGCGGGAATGATTATTACCGCGGAACCTGCACCTATGAGAGGAGCTTTGCAAGTCCGACGATTCCGGAAGGCGGACGCGTTATCCTGCAGATCGGCGGGGCTGCTATGAGCGCAGCTGTCTTTGTAAACGGAGAGAAGGCGGTAGAGCATAAGGGCGGATATTCTGCCTTCCGCGCCGACATCACGGACCTGCTGCAGGAGAACAATACGCTGCGCATCGAGGTGGACAACAGCGAGAACGATACCGTCTATCCGCAGAAGGCAGATTTTACCTTTTATGGAGGGCTTTACCGGGCAGTTTCTCTTATCGCTGTACCGAAGGCACATTTTACATTGTCTGCAAATGGAGCTGTTCCGGTAAAGGTGACGCCGGTGGTAACGAATCCGGAGACCGGTGACTGTGAAGTTAAAGCAGAGGCCTTTGCAGAGAATGCGGCGGAGGTTACCTTCTGCCTGGACGGACAGGAGAAGACGGCACCCGTGCGGGCTGGCAGGGCGGAGGTTATATTTGGCCTGGAGCATGCGCATCTGTGGGACGGCGTAAAGGATCCGTATCTGTATGAGCTGCATGCAAGACTGGAAAACGGGGAGGACGAACGTGTCCGTTTCGGGTTCAGACGCTTTGAGATCGACCCTTCGAGAGGATTCTTATTAAACGGCAAGGAGTATCCTTTGCGCGGCGTATCCCGTCACCAGGACAGGAAGGATGTCGGCACGGCGATTACAAAGGAGATGATGGAGGAGGATCTGTCGCTGATTCTGGAGATGGGCGCCAATACGATTCGCCTGGCCCATTACCAGCATGCACAGGAGTTCTATGATCC
>CAVFRZ010000141.1:0-6263 GCA_963624875.1 Anaerovibrio sp. | reverse complement strand
GCCCGGAGGTGCTGGGGGGACTTCCGATCCCCAGGTGTCCTTCGGAGCTGGTAGGCGGCGTCGTCATGAATGCCGAGGGAGAAAACGTAGACCGGCAGTTTCGCGAGGGGGCAGCTAAGGCGCTTGCCATCGGGAAGGAAAATGGCGCAGAGCTGGCAATATTGCAGTCCCGGAGTCCGAGCTGCGGCGTCCGGGAAATCTATGACGGGACCTTTTCGGGGCAAAAGATTCCGGGACAGGGAGTGTTTGCACAGCTTCTTCAAAGGGAGGGGATCCCTATGATTGATGCGGAAGAGTTGAACGAAGGAGAGGGTAACGGAACCTGTTGATCCTGATGGACATGATAAAACAGAGCGGCTGCAGCGATTGCTGCAGCCGCTCTGTTTGCAAGGCGGGAACCAAGGATGGATGAATTTGTTGCTGCCGGATCAGGCCTCGGTGTTGTAGAGGGCGGTGGAGAGGTAGCGATCTCCGGAATCGGGAAGAAGGATCACGATATTCTTGCCCTTATACTCCGGTCTTGCTGCCAGCTGGAGAGCTGCCCAGACAGCGGCTCCGGAGCTGATGCCGGTCAGGAAGCCCTCTGCGTGTGCCAGCTCGCGGCCGGTCTCAAAGGCTGCCTCATTCGGAACGCGGATGATCTCGTCGTAGATCGTAGTGTCGAGGGTCTTCGGAACAAAGCCGGCACCGATGCCCTGGATCTTGTGCGGGCCGGGAGCTCCGCCGGAGAGAACAGGAGATGTATCCGGCTCTGCGGCGATGATCTTCACATCTGGATTCTTCTCCTTCAGATATTTGCCGACACCGCTAAGAGTTCCGCCTGTGCCGACGCCGGCAACGAACACATCAACCTTGCCGTCTGTATCCTCCCAGATCTCAGGACCGGTGGTCTCATAATGCGTCTTGGGATTTGCCGGGTTATCAAACTGTCCGAGGATGACGGAACCGGGAATGGAGGCCTGGAGCTCTTCAGCCTTGGCGATGGCGCCCTTCATGCCCTTTGCACCCTCCGTCAGAACCAGCTCCGCGCCATAGGCCTTAAGAAGCGTGCGGCGCTCTACGCTCATGGTGTCAGGAAGCGTCAGAATGGCGTGATAGCCCTTGGCAGCAGCCACCGAAGCCAGTCCGATGCCGGTATTGCCGCTGGTAGGCTCAATGATGGTGGCGCCGGGCTTTAACTTGCCGCTTGCCTCGGCATCCTCAATCATGCCGACTGCAATGCGGTCCTTTACAGAACCGGCCGGATTGAAATACTCCAGCTTGGCGATCAGCTTGGTGTCCGTGATGCCCTTTTTCGCCTCAAAGGCGGAAAGCTCCAGAAGCGGAGTGTGTCCGATCAGCTCCAATGCACTCTTATAAATCTTAGCCATGTTCAATTCCTCCCTTTCTGCATGTAAATGAATTCGTTTGGCCGGCGCTTCTGACTCCTGATAGAAAGAGGCGACCGATCTTTAATTCCTACTAAACACGTATGAATAGAATGATTGTGACTAAAATATATGCCTGCCGCCCACATCTGTCAAGGGGGAAGTTGATAAGAAATAATGGATCAAAAATGAAGCTGCAGTTGTCCGGGGGTTCCAAACAACTGCAGCCGATAGACAATCATATACTGTGATTACTGTGATGCCCTACAGCACATCCGGATGGATGAGCTTGCGGTAGCCGGTGGGGGTGTGTCCGATCTGCTTTTTAAAGATCTTGGAGAAGTATTGCACGTCCGGAATCCCGCAGGCACAGGCAATCTCTGCAATGGGCTGGTCGGTGGAGTTCAGAAGCAGAATGGCGTGCTCCACGCGCTTTTGGGCAATGTAGTCGGTCAGCGTCTTGCCAAGCTCCTGGCGAAACTTTGTGGAGAGATAGCTGGCGTTTACATTCAGTGACGCTGCAAGCCCCGAAAGGGAAAGCTCGGCAGTCAGGTCGGAATGAATAATGGTCAGGGCCTGCTGGACGAGCTTAGAATAATTCTGCATGGAATGGTTGCTGACAAGGAGGCAGTATTTGCGCACCATTTCGGCACGAAGCTGCAGTACATCCTGCTGGGTGCGGCAGGCCTCAATGCGGTGCGCGATTTTGCTGGAGAGTTGATCAATATAAATTGGATGTACCTTTCCGAACTCTGCAGATTTGCGCAGCAGGGTATTGAGGATAATGGCATAGTTCTGGGAATTGCGAAGCGCCGTGGCGGCGCGCGGCTCCGCAGCCTGGAGGGATGCAAATTTGGCAAAATACATCTCTGCTGAATGCAGTTCGCCCTTCGAGACGGCGTGCATCAGCGAATTCTCAAGAGCATATCGGTCTGCCAGTATGTCCATGCTGTGAAGACGATCGGCATTGGTGACATCTTCGGATGGCTGGTCGGAATCCGGATGGCTTACGGCGTTATCCCTGCGCCCGAAGTCCTTTTTTTCCATGCGGAACTGATTCATTCCGCCGTAGAGGCTTCCGCAGAAGGTGGTAAGGAGCGCCTGCAGAACCTGCGGCTCTGATACCTCCCGGATGGTGTGGTAGTAGCGGACAAGATCCTCATAGCGTGACGTGGGAGCATGGCAAAGCTTCATGTTCCTGCGGATCATCTCTTCTGTTAATTTATATTCACAGAAGGGTCCGATCAGGACAAGCTTCTCATTGCTGCCGGGCAAGAAGAACAGATAATACTGCGTCAGCAGCATACTGTCGAGTTTATAGAGCGTGTGTCGGTCGTAGGTATTAAAAACGTGTGCCAGATATTGTTGAATGGAAACGTGTGAAAGAAAGTAGCTGAAAATTCGCAGCGTTTCAAGCTGGAGGTTATCCAGCGCAGAGGCATCCAGTGTACTGACCGGGATGTTGATGTTCTCCAGAAAGGTCTTCAGAAGTTGAAATTCACTGGCATGCGTGTCAGGAACAGAGGTGCTGCTCATAATCGTCTCCATCATAGATTGGTGTAAATTTTAGGACTTTTTGCATTTTCTTTGATTGCCGCTAAGAAAATGTAAAAAATATACAAAACATTGAATAAATAATACTGCTCATTTGTGCTGAATGCAATGTATAGTGAAGCGGCAAGGTTTTATGCGGAGCAGAAGGGTAGCGCTGCCGTTTTAGCTTCGCGGGAGGAAAACACGAATGTAGCACCGGGTTGGATGAGGCCCTTTGGGGAAAGGGCCTGTTCGCCGGGGCCGTCTGTGGACGCGGAAGGTGCCATGAGAAATGGCCAAAGCGCGGACCTCCAGAGGGTAAATGCCGCGGTCGGCGTTAGGAGGGATTTATGAGTGATGTTTCAAAGTATTATGGAGAGAACGGTGTGCACCGCGTTCCTCTCTGGCGTATTGCCGGGTTTGCACTGAACAACACGGCAACGAATTTCTACCTGTTTCTTATGAATTATGTAGCCTATTATCTGACCGGCATTGTCGGCGTTGCGGTTGTGACGGCCTCCAGCTTTGCCATGATGATGCGAATCTGGGACGGCGTGACCGATCCCTTCGTAGGCTTTGTTGTAGATAAGACAAACGGGCGCTTCGGCAAGAACCGCCCCTTCATGCTGGCCGGCAATATCGTGCTGATGATCACCAGCGGCATTATGTTCCACGTAACCGGAAAGCTTCCGGAGAATACGAGCGTTCGCTTTGCGTTCTTTATTGTTGTCGCGGCTATTTATTACATTGGTTATACGCTGCAGTGTGTGGCTACCAAGTCTGCGCAGACCTGCCTTACCAATGATCCGAAGCAGCGTCCGCTGTTTGCTGTGTTTGATGGCATCTACAACACACTCCTGTTCACGATTCTGGCCATTGTTGCAGCCAAGATCGGAACGAAGTACGGAACTATGACGCATGAGGGCGTGTTCCACGAGATGTGGCTTTTGACAGCTGTTTGTTCCTTTGTGTTTACCTGTATTGCCATTTTCAGCATTGCACCGAAGGACCGTCAGGAGTTCTTTGGAACCGGTCAGGCGCAGAAGGTTACACTGAAGGATTACTGGGATACGTTGAAAAATAACCGTGCCATCCAGATGCTGATTGTAGCGGCATCCTCGGACAAGCTGGCGAACTCGGCGAAAACCTCTACCGTTACCCTGGTTCTGTTCGCGGTATTGGTCGGCAACTACTCCATGCAGGGAACCATGACCGGCATTACAACGATTCCTGGACTTTTGCTCCTGATCTTCTGTGTCGGCGGTCTTGCAACAAGACTTGGCCAGAAGAGAGCTATGGTCATCGGCAGTATTGGCGGCATCATCATCTATTCATTGTTTATTCTGCTGTGGCTGCTGGGAGATCCTACAACGATGTGCAACGCAGAGGGCGGCGTGGCATTCAGCTTCTTCACCATCGCATACATCGTCCTGTCAATTGCTTATACGGGCTTTACCGGACTGACGTCCAACATTGTTATTCCGATGACAGCGGACTGCGCAGACTATGAGGTATACCGCAGCGGCAAGTATGTGCCGGGCCTGATGGGGACGCTGTTCTCATTGGTGGATAAGCTGATTTCCTCCTTTGCACCGATGCTGGCAGGACTTCTGTACGCATCCATCGGATTTAAGGATGCACTTCCGGATATCAATACGCCGTACAGCGTAGGCCTTCGAAATGTAACGGTGTTCCTGGCATACGGCATGGTCATCATCGGCCTGATCTGTAACCTGATTGCTATGAAGTTCTATCCGCTTTCCAAGGAGTATATGGCAGAGATTCAGGAGAAGATCAACGAGATCAAGAAAAAGGCAGCAGCATAAAGCGGTGTCACAAACGTTAGTGGAGATGGGAGCATGGACAAGGACAAGAAAAGGAGCGCATTCGTTCGCATGATTGATGCACTGTTTGCGTGGAGAGAGCGCCGGATTCCGGTGCGCCTGCGGCGCAGGACATACCTTCTGACAGCACTTTTCCTGGGCTGGTGCGGCGGACATCGGTTTCTCGCAAGGCAGTACGTGCTGGGAGCGATTTATGCGGCCCTGTTCTGGACCGGAATACCCATCGCCATGACGCTGATTGATCTTATGATTGCATTGCCCCTTCCGGCAGATGCGGAAGGATATATTACGGTATAGGTTACTATTCGGCACCTGCCAATTTCAATCGTGAATTTGCCTGTGGGCAGAGAGTTCACGCTGAAATGTGGCAGGTGCAAAGCTGTTACCTAATTTCTACCGTGAATTTGTCTGCAGGCAGCGGATTCACATTGAAATATGGCAGGTGTATAGCAGTGGGACAGATGCTGCGATTTGTGGCCCATGCCGCGGTTGACACGGCATAGGGAATGGCCTATCATCCACTTGTACAAGGGTTCAGCTGTTATAGCTGAATGGATACTATAACTTAATATCTCTTATTCAGAGTGGTGGAGGTACATAGGACCTGAGAAGCCACGGCAACCTTTGCTGATGAGCAGCAAAAGGTGCCTACCTGAGCGATAGCGCGAGGCGCGGTCGAGCAATAAGGGATTTGTGACACGAACAGATCCGCCTGCTTGATTGTATGCAGGCGGATTTTTTCACGGAAAATCCAATGAGGATATTAAGAGCCGAACGAGCTGCGGCAAGTCAGCTTACCATCAGATGGCCGGGAGAGAGGACTTTCGGCCGAAGGAGGTTATAAGTGGAGAAGTATATTTTTACATCTGAGTCCGTTACCGAGGGACATCCGGATAAAATCTGTGATGCGGTCAGTGACTCCATTCTGGACGCCTGCATGGCACAGGATCCCATGAGCCGTGTGGCTTGTGAGACGGCAATGTGCACCGGCTTTGCACTGGTTACGGGCGAGATCACAACAAAGGCTGTGATTGATTATCAGAAGATCGTGCGGGATACCATCCGTGAGATCGGCTACGATGATTCCTCCAAGGGCTTTGATGCTGATACCTGCGCGGTATTCGTTGCGCTGGATCAGCAGTCCCCTGACATTGCCATGGGCGTTGACAAGGCGCTGGAGGCAAGAGAGAGCAGCATGACGGATGAACAGATCGAGGCCATCGGTGCCGGCGATCAGGGCATGATGTTCGGATATGCTACCAATGAGACACCGGAGTATATGCCCTACTCCATCAATCTGGCACACAAGCTTACAAGAAAGCTTACAGAGGTTCGCAAGAACGGAACTCTGGAGTACCTTCGCGCAGACGGAAAGTCTCAGGTGTCGGTGGAGTACGATGAGAACGACAAGCCGGTTCGCCTGGAGGCTATTGTTATTTCGACCCAGCATGACGAGAAGGTTACCCAGGAGCAGATCCACGAGGATATCCGCAAGTACGTCATCGATGCGGTTGTGGAT
>CAVFRZ010000140.1:0-6274 GCA_963624875.1 Anaerovibrio sp. | reverse complement strand
ACTGCCGGAGGTGGTTTCCTCCAGCTCGCCAAGAGAGGTGGTGCGGCTCCTTTCACTGCAGAAGGCAAAAGATATTGCGGCCAGACAGGAAGAGCCGGCGGTGGTCATCGGAGCGGATACGGTGGTTGCCTCAGACGGGCAGATTCTGGGGAAACCCAAAAGCCACGAGGCTGCCTACACAATGATTCGCAGCCTTCAGGGGCGGACACATCAGGTGTACACCGGAGTTACGGTCATATGCGGTGAGAATACGGTGTCCTTCGTGGAATGCACTGAGGTCGAGGTAGCATCGATGACTGCGGAGGAGATGCAATCGTACGCAGATTCTGCAGAGCCGATGGATAAGGCAGGGGGATACGGCATACAGGGCCTTTTCGGGCGATATGTCACACGAATCGTGGGAGACTACAACAATATCGTGGGGCTTCCGGTGGCGCACCTGTATCAGGTACTGAAGGAACTCAGGGCAGTGTAGAATTCGGCTGTAGCATCAAGTCCGGCGACGGGGCCTGGCGGAGATGTTCGGCTTAGGGATATCATCCGCACCCTGTCGCTTGGCTGCGCGTCAACGCTGTATCACAAAGTATGCCAGATGGGCACCCGCTTTTTATACGTGACATAGCGCCGGAAACCGCATTCGGACAAAAGGGCAGCTGCCTGATCGAACCTGCAGCCTACCGCTTCCGGTACATGTGCATCGGAACCAATGGTGATAAGGCGCCCGCCCAGCTCATAATAGCGTTTCAGAACGGCTTTTCCGGGATTGGTCTCGGGAAAGCCTTTTTTGAGCGGCGAGGTATTGAGTTCCAGCGCTCTTTCGTGCAGGATCAGCTCGCGCAAAAGGGCATCAATAAGATCAGCGTGTTGCCGATAATACCAGTCAGAGGTCTGCTCCTTGCAGGAACCGTCGGCACGCCTTGGGCCGCAGCGCAGAATATAATCCAGATGGCCGTAGCTGTCGAAAAGCTTCTGGGAACAGAAGGTGCGGACATTTTGAAGCGCTGTTTCAAAATAAATGCGATACGGATCCCATGCTGCCTCCTCCTTTGGATCTGCGGCAGGCTCTTCGCCCGGCTTGTCAAAAAAGCTGGAGTAATACGGATCCATTCCGTCTCGAGCAGAGTGCGTGGAACCGATTATGAAGTCAAAATCCGGATGAGTATGTATGTAATCCGAAAGTTCCTCAGAATAGGAAGCATTCAGACCCAGCTCCAGGCCAAAGAGCAGTGAAATTTGATCGGCATAGCGCTCCTTACACTGCAGAAAGGATTCCAGGTATGCAGGGTAATCAATGCGAAAATAGGACTCCGGATCCTCCAAAGGAGCGTTGCGGAAGGGGGAGTCCAGGTCTACATGCTCTGTGAAGCAAAGCGTAGTAAGGCCGGCTGCAATGGCAGCATGAATCTGTTCTTCCATGGGAGTATCCGAGTCGGCGGAAAACGAGGTATGAACGTGGCAGTCGGACAAAATCGGCATAAAAACCTCCGTGAGTTTACTCGCAGTTAGCGTAACGTCCCCGAACCGGACACCTCCGCCGGGACCCGTCGCTGACTGCGAGTAAACTGCAGCACATGCAGCGGTCGCGCGGCGTTTTGCAGGGGGACCACTTGAAATTATCGAGTTCTGCTAGTATTATATAAGCGCTGATAAAAAATTGACAAACTCTTAGAGTTTCAGAGGGGAGTCAATCAAACAGATTATCTCAGGAGGATACAGAGATGGCAGTAAAAGTTGCAATTAATGGATTTGGCCGTATTGGTCGCCTGGCTTTCCGTCAGATGTTCGGAGCAGAGGGATTTGAGATCGTTGCAATCAACGACCTGACCTCTCCTAAGATGCTTGCTCACTTGCTTAAGTATGATTCCACACAGGGCAGATATGCTCTTTGCGATAAGGTTGAGGCTGGCGAGGATTACATCTCCGTTGATGGCAAGAAGATCACGATCTATGCAAAGGCTAACGCTGCTGAGCTTCCTTGGGGCGAGCTTGGTGTTGACGTAGTTCTGGAGTGCACAGGCTTCTATACCTCCAAGGCGAAGGCACAGGCTCACATCGATGCCGGTGCTAAGCACGTTGTTATTTCCGCTCCTGCAGGAAATGACCTTCCTACCATCGTTTACAATGTTAACCACCAGGGTCTGACAGCTGATGACAAGATCATCTCTGCAGCTTCCTGCACCACCAACTGCCTTGCTCCTATGGCAAAGGCTCTGAATGACCTGGCTCCCATCAAGTCCGGTATCATGTGCACCATCCACGCTTACACCGGCGATCAGATGACTCTGGACGGACCGCAGAGAAAGGGCGATCTGAGAAGATCCCGCGCAGCTGCTGTCAACATCGTTCCGAACAGCACCGGCGCTGCAAAGGCAATCGGCCTTGTTATCCCTGAGCTGAACGGCAAGCTGATCGGCTCTGCACAGCGTGTTCCTACACCTACCGGCTCCACCACCATCCTGACTGCTGTTGTTGAGGGTGAGGTTACCAAGGATCAGATCAATGCAGCAATGAAGGCAGCTGCTACCGAGTCCTTCGGCTACAACGAGGATGAGATCGTTTCCAGCGATATCGTTGGCATGACCTATGGCTCTTTGTTCGATGCAACTCAGACCATGGTTCTTCCTCTGGACAACGGAACCACTGAGGTTCAGGTTGTTTCCTGGTATGACAACGAGAACTCCTACACCAGCCAGATGGTTCGCACCATCAAGCATTTCGGTTCTCTGCTGAACAAATAATTGAACTTGCTTTTCTTTGTATAGTATATGGAACTGACAACCGAGGCCCGGGCCCTTTGAGGCCTGGACCTCGGTTTTGTCGTAGATAAAGGAGGCCACTATGGCAGCATTGAATAAGAAGACGGTTGAGGATTTCAACGCCGCAGGAAGAAGAGTACTGGTAAGATGCGATTTCAACGTACCGCTGAAGGAAGGCAAGATCACGGATGAGACTCGTATCGTAGCAGCGCTTCCCACCATCAACAAGCTCATTGAGGAGGGTGCAAAGGTTATCCTTTGCTCTCACCTTGGTAAGGTGAAGAACGGACCGAACGAGGGAGAGTCTCTTGCACCGGTTGCAGCACGCCTGTCGGAGAAGCTGGGCAAGGAAGTGAAGTTTATTGCGGACTACAACGTTACCGGTCAGGCAGCAACGGACGCAGTCGCTGCAATGAAGGGCGGCGATGTTGTTCTTCTTCAGAACACACGTTTCCGCGGCAAGGAAGAGACCAAGCCGCAGGATGCAGGCGAGGGATTTGCCAAGGAGCTGGCTGATCTTGCAGATGATTATGTATGCGATGCATTTGGCTCTGCTCACAGAGCACATGCTTCGGTTGCCGTTGTTACCAAGTACATCCGTGAAAAGGGCGGTACCTGCGCAGTTGGTTATCTTATGCAGAAGGAGATTAAGTTCCTCGGCAATGCAGTAGAGGATCCGGTTCGCCCGTTTGTTGCCATCCTTGGCGGTGCAAAGGTTGCTGACAAGCTGAGCGTTATCTCCAACCTTTTGGAGAAGTGCGATACGCTGATCATCGGCGGCGGCATGGCATTTACTTTTGCCAAGGCCCAGGGATATGAAATCGGCGCTTCCCTTTGCGATGATACCAAGCTGGATTACTGCAAAGAGATGCTTGAGAAGGCAGAAAAGCTTTGCAAGAAGCTCCTGCTCCCGGTAGATGCGGTTGTAACCGATCATTTCCCGGATCCGATTGACGATGCTTCCATCGCTACTGAGATCGTTGATATTGATAAGATTCCGGCAGGTAAGCTGGGTATGGATATCGGACCGAAGACCATTGCCCTGTATGCTGAGGCGGTTGCAACAGCAAAGACCGTTGTATGGAACGGACCGATGGGCGTATTCGAGAATCCGGTTCTGGCAGCAGGTACGAAGGAAGTTGCAAAGGCTCTGGCAGAGACGGATGCTACCACGATCATCGGCGGCGGCGATTCTGCAGCAGCTGTAAATCAGCTGGGATATGCAGATAAGATGAGCCACATTTCCACCGGCGGCGGAGCTTCTCTGGAGTTCCTCGAGGGCAAGGAGCTGCCCGGCGTATACGCAGCAGATGATAAGTAAATAGTACGGATTGCTATGATCGCATGGGAGGGGCTGGTCCTTCGTACATCGTTTGCAAAATACCGCTCTGATAACGGCAATGTTTAAAAATCGATGTGGCTGTACCGGACTTCTCTCGTGCTGCCGCAGACAAGCTGCGGGATGGAGAGGGAAAATGGCACGTAAAAAGATTATTGCAGGCAACTGGAAGATGAACAAGACACCCAGCGAAGCAAGGGAGCTGGTGGAACTCTTAAAGCCGTTGGTGGACAACCCGGACGTAGATGTAGTGTACTGCGTTCCCGCAATCGACATTGTGCCGGTTGCAGAGGCTATTAAGGGGACCAATGTTCAGCTGGGTGCGGAGAATATTTCGGATCAGGATAAGGGTGCTTATACCGGAGAGATTTCTGCAGCGATGCTGCTGGATGCCGGTGTAAAGTACGTTATCATCGGACATTCAGAGAGAAGACAGTACTACGGCGAGGATGATGCTTTCCTGAACCGCAAGGTTCTGAAGGCTCTCGAGAATGGCCTGACACCGATCCTGTGCTGCGGTGAAACCCTGGAGCAGCGCGAAGCCGGTGTTACGCTTGACTGGATTCGTCTCCAGATTAAGTCGGATCTTCAGGGCGTGACCGCAGAGCAGGCAGCAGGGATTGTGATTGCCTATGAGCCGATCTGGGCCATCGGAACCGGAAAGACGGCGACTGCGGAGCAGGCAGAGGAGGTTTGTGCAGCTATTCGTGAGACCATTGCTGCAATCTATGACACCGATACTGCCGAGAAGATCCGTATTCAGTACGGCGGCTCCATGAACGCAGGAAACTGCAAGGAGCTTCTGGCTAAGCCGGATATCGACGGCGGACTGATCGGCGGAGCAGCTCTGAAGGCTGATTTCGGAGAGATCGTCAATTACAACAAATAAGGTCAGCACTTAATCTTACAGTGCAAAAAGCGAGGGAGTCAGCGGAAGCTGACTCCCTTTGGCTTTTATGGTAACTGGAACGTGGCAGGTGCGGAATAAATATCTTTTATGATGAAAACATCGAGAACAACAGGCAAGGCATGATGCGCCGCTTTACAACAGTCTCTGAATCAGAGGGAGGCGCTTCAGCAGAAGCGTGCAGCCGCAGGAAAACACGACCAGAACCAGGCAAAGAGCAGGAATTCCGATAAAGGGGCTGCGAATGCCGATGAGAATATGTGCTTGCTGCAAGAGATCCAGAAGGTGCGGATGCAGCAGATAAATACCGAAGGAGCCTTGCGAAATCAGATACGCAGCGGAGGAAGAGGAACCTCTATGGCTGCTGCACAGGGTATGGAATAAGGCAGAGGACAACAGCAGAAGATGCACAGAAAAGGGTGTGGCAAGGGAAGTGTATGCTGTTGTCTGTCCGGCAGAGCAGGAGACGCTTTTACAAAGTGCGAATGCAAAGGATACGGCCGTGCCGCTCCAGAGGGAAAAGGAAATCAGAGAAGCATACTTGTCGGACGGATGCACTTTTTCATCGGTTGACAGGGTGCCTTCTGCCAGTACATGTCCCAACAGAAAATAGCCAAGATAACCGAGAAAGTAATTCAGGTCAAAAAGATTTCTGGCATCCAGCAGAAGATATTTGAACGGAAATTCGTACAAAAATGCAGTGGGGAGCACAATTGCGGAAAGGACAAACAGGGTGAGATATACGATGCATGCGCTGCGGTGTTGGGTTCCCTCATACAGGAGTGGCACCAACAGCAAAAGAAGAGAGAACATGGGCAGATACCACAGATGGTATTTGCCGTTTGTCCGGAAGAAGGCCAGGACGAGTTCTTCTTTCAGTGTGCTCGTTTGCAGAAGCTCCGGGTGCAGAAAAAGATTTTCTATCAAATAAAACAGCTTCCAGAAGCAGTACAGCAGCAGAAAACGTACAGCCCGGCTGCTCATGAAACGCATATTACAGCTTTTGCCTTTGTGTTCCGGGGAAAGATAGATGGCGCCGCTGAGCATTACAAAAAGCGTGACACCGGCGAAGGACAATATGTTGCAGAGCTGCACAAAAATCAAAGCCGGCATGCCGGCAGTGCAGGCTGCGTCCAGCCACTGTGCACTTGCATGTGTGAGCACGACAAGGCAGGCAGCAGTGCTTCGGATACGGTTAAATTGGGGGGATGGAGATTTTTTTGAATAACGTTCAGAGTCTTTCATAGAGTGTATTATACCATGGCAGTTGCT
>CAVFRZ010000139.1:0-6282 GCA_963624875.1 Anaerovibrio sp. | reverse complement strand
GCGTAATTACTAAAGAAAACGGCATTTTTAACCCACAGAGATGCCTGAAGAGCCGGATCAAAAGACTTTTTACCCTCGGCATCATTTAAATTCTGTGCTGCAACACGATTCTGCGCCGGTTGCCTTTATCATAATGAGGGGAATTTCCGAAGAAAAATTGCATAAAATTATGCGCCCATTCCCAAACGGAATGAGCGCATATCAGCCCGGCGTCTCTAACACATCTATATCAATAGTAACTATTCAGCCCCCGTCTCGACTTTGCTATCGCAAATCCTCGATGTGTCCGGCCAGAGGCGTTTGGTGTCCATATATTTCATCATCGCTGCGGCAGCGCATTTCGCGCCTTCCACCGCGTGAACGACTGTTTTGGCTCCGTGCACCACATCGCCTGCCGCAAAGACGCCTTCTCGGGTCGTCATGCCGTTTTCATCCACAATGAGCAGTCCCTTTTCGTTGCCCTCCAGACCCGCTGTGGTACGGATGAGCTTGCGGCGCGGCCCCTGGCTGATCGCAATGATCATGGAGTCCGCCGGGATCAGCTCCTCTTCCCCCTCCAGTCCAACCACATGGTCATCCTCATCAAGGATCGAATTCCGGAATACCGGTCCCTGCGCCGTGAGCCGCTGAATGCTCTTGCCGAATACAAACTGCGCGCCGTCCAGCTGCGCATAGGAAACCTCATGGGAGCTGGCAGAGATGCGCTTGCTGCGTGCATAGAGCGTGACCTCCTGTGCACCATGGCGCAGCGCCGTGCGGGCAACGTCCATTGCAGTATTCCCCATACCCAATACAGCAACCTTCTTCCCCAGCTCATAGGCATCCGGATCAACAAGATAGTCAAGCCCGAAATGCACATTGCCGAGACACTCGCCGGGAATGCCGAGGTTGCGCGGCTTCCAGACTCCGGTTCCTACAAAGACAGCCGCGTAGCCGTCCCGCAGTAAATCCTCCACCTTCAGGACCGCTCCGATGGTCGTATTGGGACGGATTTTCACTCCCAGCTCCAGCAGGCGCGCCTTGTAGCGCTCCAGCACGGTTTTCGACAGACGGAATTCCGGAATCCCGTACTGCATGACGCCGCCGATCTTGTCCTTCCACTCGAACACCGTCACGCCGTAGCCGTTTTGCGCAAGGATAAAGGCCACCGTCAGGCCGGCAGGACCTGCGCCGATGACAGCAACGTTCTGCGGCTTGCGCTCCGGCTTCTCCAGGAGCATCCGGTCAAGATACGCATCCGAAATGTACTTCTCGATGTCATAGAAATGCACCGGAGCGCCCTTGCGTCCCAGCACGCAGTGCCCGGCGCACTGCTGCTCATGGTTGCACACCACAGAACAGGCCAGTGACAGCGGGTTGTTCTTGAACAGCATCTGACCGGCGCCCATTACATCCTGTGCCTTGAACGCAGCAATCGCCTGCGGAATCGGCGTGTGCACCGGACATCCCTGCTGGCACATCGGCTTCTTGCACTGAAGACAGCGCTCTGCTTCGTCAATCAAATATAACCCCATAGCAAATTCCTCCCCTTTTTACTGCCACCAAGATACCGCTGCGGGAGAATATTTGATAATTGCCGTTATGAATGGGGGTATGACAATTTTTAATGAGGCAGAGGAGGCTGTCACCTGCCAATATAAATCCGACCTTGAGACAATTTCAATAAATCTGCTATGCTTGTACAGTATATAGGGAGGATTACCATGTCTCGCATTAAAAAGACTCCACCGATTCAATACAAAAAAACTGCAGCACTTATATCCTTTTTGCTTGCTGTACAAATAATCCTTCACTTTGCCGAAAACATCACATTTTTACTCGTGGCCTTGCCCCTTTTCGGGTTGATATATTTCATTTGCTGTCATGAGTATTTTGACAATAGTCCGGAAATATCCATTTCAACATGCCATAAACAAACAGGTATTCTGCAATGCTGGCTCATTAGCTTCTCGATTATACTCTTCGGTCAAATGTTCTTCTGGGGTGCATTTTTCCCCGGAGGATTTAATCTTGATGCTCTAAATCAATGGTACCAAATCCATGGTGAATTACCTGTCAGCAATTGGCATTCTCCGCTTGTGACTTTTTTCTATTGGACTATAACCAGACTTTCTGATTCATTGGCTGCTTGTATTGCTGTCCAGTTGGTCCTCTTCTCGTCTGCAGCTGCCCTGCTGATTTCCGAACTCTACAGACAGTACATTTCACAACGCATGGCCACTGTTGTTTCTATTCTGATGGCTTTAAACCCAGCCATTGGAAGGATAAACATATCCCTTGTAAAGGATGTATATTTTTCCATCATTCTTTTGCTAATGTACTTTTTTCTGCTCAGGGTTATAGGAACCAAAGGCTCCATTCTGCGTTCAAAATTAACGATTTTTGTCTCTTCATTCTTGCTTACTGCCATGATATTAGTCCGTCACAACGGAATTCTTATGGCTGCTGCGATAATCCTCGCCCTCCTTATTTGTTACAAAAAATATCGTCCATTCGTTATTCGCATTCTGTTCATAAGCTCCCTATTGGTGGTGCTTATAGAAGGACCGATCTATCGCATTTTTAATGTTGCTCCGCACGCAAACATCGTCGGAGAATCTGTTGGTGTTCCAATGGCAATCATGGTAAATGCCCTCGTAAACGATCCTGACAATATTCCAGATGACGCCAGGGATTTTCTTCATTCCATTGAGCCCAATGATTCCGCTTGGAAAAACAGTTATGTCGTCGGCGAATGGGATTCTTGCAAGTGGACCATTGGAAATAACGCAGGCGATGGCATGCTACTTTCCTCGACACCGCTAGCAAAAATAATGACTTTAGCTGCAAAAACAGTTATTGCTTGTCCCAATGCTTCCTACCAGTCTTTTCGTGAAAATACACGGATTATCTGGCAGGACGTTGGCTCTTGCAACTGGCTTCCCTTTGTTTTTCAAGAAGAGAATCCGTATCAAATAACATACCACCCAGTTGCTCCACTGGACTCCATTGAAGCCAATCTTTTCTCTTTGTTCTCCACCGGTCCGCTAAGCATATATCATTGGAACACTGGTCTCCAGATTTCTATACTTCTTTTGCTGTTTTTAAGGTGCATAAAACAGGGATCCGCAGCAAAAGGGATTCTCGTCTTCCCACTATTGCTTTATAACATCGGCACTTCATTCATCATTGCCGGTCCGAATTATCGCTATTTTTACTGCAATGCGGTCCTTTTTTTACCGCTAGCACTCTATATGTTCTGTAGCAAGCAGCAAGATCCAGATCAGGATAAGTAACCATCAGAATCAATAAGCGATTCTTCCTTCTGCTTTCCCTGAATTCATGTAATGCAGATAATACTGTTTCAGATCCACACCATATACGCTGACAAGATCTGAATAATTCAGCATATATGTCTGCACATTAAATTCCGGGCTTGCGATTCTGCCCTCGCCCATACCATAATTCACAAAATGTTGGAATATAGCATTGGCATCATTTCCAACTGCCTGATATACATCCGGATTGCACTTAATGTAGTATGCTTGCTGATAAATGCAACTCCAATCTGCATTTGTCATCGCGTAGATAGACTTGATTGCCTTCGTGCTCATAACGAGTGTAGCTCCATTTACCGCTGTTTCTTGTATATAGCCATCAGTAACCTGACCATAATTGGAGTTCGAATACAATTTCTGCCCTGCCTTAACAACTGCATCTGCCGTAGTCACACCAACAAGCGGCAAAAAAGTACTGCTGGTTTTCGTAACAGCCGGAGAAATCGCTGCAGCAGTAGAACCTGAAGACCCTTGAATTTTAGATTGCGAAGACGATATACGTGAAGAATTAGAATGACTGGCATGGCTAGAATGCGAATTGCTGTGTCCTCCTCGTGAGCTGGAATGCGAGCTGTGCGAGCGGTGTGAACTATGCGAACGATGCCTAGCGTATGTATCAAATGCTGAGCTATAGACCATTCCTAATACGATAGCCAAGGCTCCAACTGTTAGAATTTTATTGCGCGTAATGTTCCCTTCTTCATCCATCAGAAAATTCTCAATAGCCTTAGGAACCTCTGGAAACTGTTTTCCCTCTAACCTTTTTTCGTTTTCCATCTTCTCCCCCTTTTCACACCCAAGATTTTAAAATCCTTGTTGCTGCAGAATTCTCATCCGCCAAATATCCGAAAATAGTATCAAGTATACCCCGATAAATCTGGCACTTATAGTCGTTTGCCTCTGTTGAAAATATGTCACCATGCAATGCCAAATTAACAACAGGACAGACGCCGCAATATGGTTGATATACACAGTCGCAACATTCCGGCAGGGACTCTAAATAACTGGCAGACAACAATGCCTTACAAGAATTTGAACAAACCACCTGATCATATGTATCACGAAAGACATTACCGAGCCGAAAAGATTGGTTTCCCATTTCTCCCAGCATTCTACCCTCATCACATGTATAGACATCTCCGTTGAAAAAATAGGCCATCTGTCCCATTACACCTCCACACGGAGATCTTAATTCCATATAGTTTGGATCTTCTCCACCAATTATCTTTTTCAGAAAAAGTGTTGCATGTCCTTCCTGAAATCTTTCTCCCTCCATGTTAAGGTCTATGATGTACGAAAGGCCCTCTCTATAAAAATCCAAAAATTCTCGAGGCGTATAACCTATCATTTTCCAATTTCGATCAGCATATCCCAATGGGGTTAATGGACGAATAAAAACCGAATTAAAACCAAGGGAAACAAACGCATCAACCAATTCTTTAGGATGCTCCAAACTGTTTTTAGTCGTTGTTTCTATTACCCCAGCCGTAACATCTTCCGCACGAAGTCTCGTTAATTTTCTGACCACTTCTGAATACGATGGTTTCCCATCAATAAATGGTCTATTTGCATCATGGATTTCCTGATTCCCATCGATCGATGTAGACACACCAATCTTGTATTTCTTAATAAACTCTATCTTTTCTTCATCCAGTAAAAGAAGATTAGAAACCAATGAGTACTCTATGTGTTTATTCTTCTTTTTCTTTTCTGTGTATTCAACAATATGCCGTATCGTCTCAAAATTAAGCAGCGGCTCTCCACCCTGAAATTCAAATGTCAGATAATCATCCGGTGCCTGAAGAGCAAAATCAACAGCTCTTTCCGCTGTTTCTTTGCTCATATAGTCATATCTTTTTTCATCACCACTTCTAGCTTGACAGTAGACGCACTGAAGATTACACGCATTCGTTAAAACGAATATATGCAAAGACGTACAATGTAGTAAGTATCCTTTGGACCGCCGAAGCTTCTTCCTTTGATCTTCGAGAAAGCTCTCGCGGCTTTCATATATAAATCCTTTGTTTCGTAAAATCCTGTCTTGATCAGTCGACAATTGCACTTCACCCGATATCAGCTGTTTTAAAGCATCTGCATCAATGAAAGAATACTGCCCTGCATCATTAGTGATAAGATATCTACCTTCGATCTTACGAAAGTTAAAATAATTCAGCATAATTTTTCCCGGTTAATGATCGGATCAACACTTTGCACCATACGGATTGTTCCGAAAAAAAAGCCTCCACAGTTTTTCTTTTCTACACATAAATCACATTCGTCAGGATATCGGATTTTATACGGATCGATGCTCCGCCTATATAGACCCCAATATTTGGTTTTTACCACACACAGCGGAAAATTATAAAGCTCGACATCAATCCCATGTGACAGCAACAAGTCTACTGCTTTCTCAGACGCTTCCATCGCACAGGCATAATCTATCCACACATCTTCACAATGTAATGCAGCATTTCCCAGCATCTCCAATCCCATTATTTTCACACTGGCAACTCCGGGAATTACGGAAATTATCATCTCTGCAATTCCAAGAATGTCATCCTGATTTAATTTGCTTACAACAATACGAACCTCGACTTCCTCTCCTAACTGTATCAGATGCTTAATTCCAAGCACTGTTTGGCGAAAACTGCCTTTTGCTTGTGTGATTGCATCATGCTTTTCTTCACTTGAACCATGAATTGGAATGCCCGCTGTACACAATACAGGTCTTGTTTCCACATATTGTTGTGCATAATTTCTGTCTGCAAACACCCGTCCATTGGTTAACAACAGTACCTGCGCATTAGGTACCTGCTTTCGCAGATGCATTAGAATTTCAAAAAGATCTTTTCCTAAAAGGAAAGGCTCTCCTCCTGTAATGGTCACATGCTCAACATCTGACGGCAAATAATTAACTCAAACTTCCCACATCAAAAGTGGGCTTGCACCTTGAAAACTCAATAGT
>CAVFRZ010000138.1:0-6322 GCA_963624875.1 Anaerovibrio sp. | reverse complement strand
TCTTTTTCTTACTTTTTCCAGCCTTCCGGGAGGTAGGAAACGGTATTTGCGATCATGTTATTCACCAGCTCGCGTGTTATCTGCACATCCGTGCATTTTGCCTTGTAGTTCGGATCGTGCAGGAACGCCTCCACCACCAGCTCGCGGTCGCAGGTGAGCGCCGCCTTCAGCGTTCTCTCGTGATTCTCCACGTGAGGAATCACAAGGTCATAAACATCCCGTTTGATAGCTCCGGCTGCAATCGGATGGATGTGGTCTCTTTCAAAAACAGCATTTGTCTCCACCACTGCATCCGCCGGCAGGTTCGGAATCTGCAACGCCGTGTTCGGAATATTGACGTTGGAAACGAAACGGCTCAGTCCGCAAAGTGCCTTGATCAGAAGGATTCCCTCTTCGCCGGTAGCCTCCAGCTTGATCTCGTCCTTCCCGTCAATCAGATCCTGGGACCGCTGCAGGCGCTTTGCCAGGTCATCCTTTCTCCACTGCACGGTTGTAAGTCCGTACTTCCAGCTGCGGACCGTGTCCGGATCCTTCAGGTAGGTATCGCCGGGCATGAACTCTGCAAGATGACGGTCTCCTGCTGCCGCAATCCAGCCGTACCGGTTGAACAGATCCATCTTTACCCGGTGTGCGCAGGCAAAGGAGGAATTCATCCAGCTGTTGTCCTTATTGTCAAAGCCTTCCTCGAAATTCTTGTCAATGAAATCACGATAAACCGGGAACAGATCTACGCCCTTATAGGAGGCCTCAGTAAACCAGGTGAAGTGATTGATGCCGACCACGTTCACAAGGATATCGTGCCAATCCTCCACCGTATCGCCGGTCTGCTGCTCATAAATGCCCTTCAGCATCTTCTGCGTACCGAATACCTCATGGCAACAGCCAAAGGCCTTGATTTCAGGGAACACGTAGTACAGTGTCTTCACGCACAGAGACATCGGATTGGTATAGTTGATGACCCACGCCTTCGGTGCATAGTCGCGGATCGCCTGTGCGATCTCCACGTACATCGGAATGGTGCGCAGCGCACGGATAATTCCTCCCGGGCCTGCTGTATCACCCACGGACTGCCAGCAGTTCACTCTCTCCGGCAGATGCACATCCGATTCCATCTCATCGAAGGTGCCGGGCAGGATCGAAATAACAACAAAATCACAGCCGGTCAGCACTTCCTTCAGCGACGGATATACCTCAAAGGTCCAGTTCCCCTTTGCATCCTCCCGGCTCATCAGCTGATTACCGATGGTCTTATTCGCCTCGGCAGCTGCCGGATCAATATCGTACAGACGAATCTCCCCCGAGATCTCATCATCCTGTGCCAGATCCGTCATGAAGGTCCACGCCCAGCCGCGGGAACCTCCGCCGATGTAGGCGATCTTTACATCTGTTGCCTTTTTGCTTGCGTACTTCATTGCTGTGTCTCCTTTTTCCCCTGTGATGGTTGTTTCTCTTTGAGTATCTGTTCTTTAAAAATTCCAGACTGCAGCTGTGCGGACATTGAACGGGGACCTGATGGAGATATCTGTCCCCTGCCGTCTGACTGGCCAGTCGCTGTATCTTCTTGAATATTATTTTACGTACATATGGCTCTTTACTCTATAAAAATCGGAGCATAATTGATAAAATCTATCCGATCGGCCAGTATGATCACAAAAATTCATCCTGCAATAATGAACGAGTCTTCCACAGCAGAGACCTTCAGAGGATCTCTGTATAAGACAGCAGCACAGGATTGTCGTTGTTCTTTAAAAACTCTCGTTCGAAAGTGAAATGTTTGAGTTCTTGGATAAACAGCGTACTGAATCAGGGAGTCATCCATGGACACCGGAACCATACTTCTCAAAAAAGACATCAACGGGCTATTCGCCGAAGAGATCGTTCGCCACAAAAGCTACTCCATGGCAACTCGCCATTATCACAGCGATATCGAGCTGTACTTTCTGCTTGAAGGAGACCGTTACTACTTCGTTGATCAGAACACCTGGCACATTCATGCGCACTCTGGCATCCTGATCGGCCCGAATCAGATTCATAAGACCAGTATGTTCAACGAGAATCCGGAGCATCACCGTTTTCTGCTCCAGTTCAGTACCCGGCCGTATAATGCTATCTTCCAGGGTCTAGGCTATCCGCCGTTTGAATCCTTTGCACGCTTTTATCAGGAGCCGGTTTCCTTCTCTGATACAGACTGGAACAGCGTGTTGTCCATTCTCTCGCAGCTCAGAAACGGATTTGCCACAAATGCCGCGCGTTCCACCTTATTCCTCCTGGCCATGCAGCTGCTGGATCTGTTCTGCACGGCTGCCCGCAAGCAGCAGATTCCATACGCTGCCACTAGCTCCGGTCAATCGCAGGGCTCCTCCTCTGCCTCCGAGCTCCACCGGAAAATCGATGATCTGGCGCAATATCTCCAGCGTCATTGCTCCGAGAAAATTGTTCTGGATGATCTGGCTGCCGAGTTTTATTTTAGCCGCTCCCGCATGACCGCAGCCTTCAAGCAGATTACCGGCTTCACCATTGTTGAATACATCACCTTCATGCGCATCCGCAAGGCCAAGGAGCTTCTCCTGCACACAGATCATTCCATGACTGACATCGCTGACGAGACCGGCTTCGGAAACGTCACCTATTTTGAACGCGTCTTCCGCACTACTGTCGGCAAAACGCCGCTTCAGTATCGCAAAAAAGAAGAGGCATAGGCAAATATAATGCACATCCTTCGAAAGGACCCTCATGTCACTTAGCTTCCAGGATTTTCTGACACAATATCACCTGTCCCTGACCCCGCAGCAGCAGGAGGCGGTGCAGGCCGTCGATGGACCGGTCCTTGTTCTGGCCGTGCCCGGCGCGGGCAAAACAACGGTCCTCATCGCACGCCTTGGCTATATGCTTCTGTGCAAAGGCATCCTGCCGCGTCAGATTCTCACCGTCACCTACACCGTTTCCGCCACCCACGACATGCGCCAGCGCTTTGCGCAGCGGTTCGGCGCGGAGCTGGCGGAGCAGCTGGAATTTCGAACCATCAACGGCATCTGTGCCAAGATCATCTCTTCCTACGGCCGCATGATCAGCCGGACTCCCTTTTCTCTGCAGACCGACGAGGGCGAAATTCTCCGGCTGATCCGGGAGCTTTATCTCGAGCTCGTCCGGGAATACCCCACCGAATCCGAGCTCTCCGACGTGCGCACGACCATCAGCTATATCAAAAATATGGAGCTCCCTCCCAGTGAGCAGCAAAAGCTCGACGAAGCCGCCGGCCTTCCCTTGTCCGAGATCTGCCGCCGCTATACAGCTCGTATGAAGGAGCTCGGCCAGATGGATTACGACGACCAGATGGTCTATGCCAAGGCCATTCTCCAGAAGAGCCCGGCACTGACCGCGCAGCTCCAGAGCCTCTACCGCTATGTGTGCGTGGACGAAGCTCAGGACACCTCGCTCATACAGCATGAAATTCTGCAGATTCTGGCAAACGGCCCGGCAGGGGACAATCTGTTTTTGGTAGGGGATGAGGATCAGAGCATCTATGGCTTCCGCGCGGCCTTCCCGCAGGCGCTTCTGAATTTTGAACGACAGCACGCAGGCGCCAGGGTACTCCTGATGGAGGACAATTTCCGGTCCGATGCCTCCATTGTGGAAGCCGCCGGCCGTCTGATCACCCGCAACAAAAGCCGGCATCCAAAGTCCATGCATGCCGTCCGTCCGGCGCGCACGCAGGTCCGCATCCTTCCGGTTAAAAGTCCGCAAGGCCAATACAGCTATCTGCTCAAGGCAGCTGAGAATCTCCAGACCCAGACGGCCGTACTGTACCGGAACAATGAAAGTGCGCTTCCGCTCATCGACCTGCTGGACCGCAATGGTCTGCCCTACCAGGTTCGCAGCAAGGATCTGTCCTTTTTCACCAGCCGCGTGGTATACGATCTGATCCACATTTACCGGTTTCTGAAGGATCCCAGGGACATCGACAGCTTCCTGCAGATCTACTATAAGCTGAACCTGTATCTGAACAAGAAAACAGCCCTTCGCCTGTGCGAAAAGGCTCAGAGCGGGGCGAAAAGACAATCCATCCTGACACTTCTGACCAGGGATCCGGATATTGAGTTTTACATCAAAAAGGCAGCTCGCAAATTCAACCAGCAGCGAGAGCTCGTCCTTGAGAGCTCTGCTTCCAACGCGCTTTCCCTGATCCGGAATTCACTGGGCTACGGCGATTATCTGCAGCGTGCCCAGATCGGACAGAGCAAGATGAATACCTTAGAGCTTCTGGCCAGTCAAGAGGTTTCCCTGGAGAGTCTGTTCAATCGCCTTCACTATCTGCAGGACTGTGTGCAGCGCGGATCCTCGTCCGGACGCGCTGGTTCTGTGCCGACTACGGGCTCTGCAGCTGTGCCGACCTTCTCGGACACTCCTGCTGCCGTAGCTGCGCAGACTCCCGCAAACGCTCCTGCGACTGCTCCCGCTGCCGCAGCTGCGGGGAACAGCGGCCTTATTCTCTCCACCATCCATGCCAGCAAGGGATTGGAATACGACCGGGTTTTCCTGCTGGATGTCGGGGACGGTATTTTCCCTTCGATGGATCCGCCGGATAAGGGCGACAAGGAGGCGCTGGCACTTTATGAAGAGGAACGCCGGATTTTCTATGTCGGCATGACAAGGGCCAAGGACTACCTCGGCATCTTCGTTCTGCCAAACGGCTCTTCGTTTGTTAAGGAGCTGCAAAACGAGCCGGCAAAGGCCAATGTCGCCAAGAAAGCTCCAACGTCCGGGAAACGCTCCGCAGCCTATAACCCGAAGGCAGAGGCCGCGCGCATTCAGGCGTTTACAAAAGCAGCCCGCGGGAGTCTTGTTCGGCACGAGGTGTACGGCACCGGCCGGATTCAGCAGATCAGTGGGAAGCGCATCACGGTCCTCTTTGACAACGGCGCGCAGCGCCCCTTCGATCTGAACATCGTGGTCGGAAAGGGCTTCCTGCAGCTTTTATAGCTCCTCTTTTCGGACTCTTGACGTTCTTTTAACAGAGTGCTATAACACAAGGCATTGAGGGAGATTTCTTCGAGCAATAGTATGATGAGGCACAGGCGTCCCGATACCGTTTCCGGTGTTTGGACGTCTTTTTGTTACTGTAAAAATCCCGGACGCGCAGACTCGGGGCAGCTGATTTTTATTCGTGGTGATGCCTGCTCGAGCAGGCATGGTTGTTTTAGCATCTGCCATATTGAACCCGCTGCTTGCAGGCATATTCAGAAATAAGTCAGAAAGGATTTCCATGAAGGCTGTTGTTTACGGGCTTCGTCCCGATGAGGTTTCGCTCCTGGAGCGAGAGGTCAATGATCTTCGTTCCATGGGCTATGAGCTTGAGATTGATACCACGCCGGAATATCTGACAGCCGATACGGCGTCTCTGGCAAAGGGCGCTGATGCTGTTCTGATCGTTGCTGCCTGCAAGATCACAGACGAGGTTGCCGCGGAGCTGGAAAAGGCCGGCGTCCGCTACGTTCTCACCCGTTCCACGGGCTATGACCAGATCGGCCGGGATGCAATCAAGAAGCATGGCATCCGCGCCGCCAACGTCCCTGTCTACAGCATGAATGCCGTTCCGGAATTCACCATCCTGATGATGCTGGCGCTGGTTCGCAACTGGAAAGCGATGGAGCGGAAGTTCAAGGCACAGGACTTTACGCTGCATGAGATTCAGGGTAAGGAGCTCGGATCCATGACGCTGGGACTCTTTGGCACCGGGACGCTCGGAATCCGTACCGCTTCCATGCTGCATGCGATGGGCTGCCGCATTCTGGCGAGCTCTCCGCACGAGAAGGATGCGGCCAGGCAATACGTCACCTACACCTCGCAGGACGAGGTGTTCCGCCAGTCGGACCTGCTGTTTTTCCACTGCGTATTGAATGATTCCACGCGTCAGATGGTGAACCGGGAAACCATCGCACAGATGAAGGACGGCGTATATCTGGTGAATACGGCCCGCGGCGGTCTTATTGATTTTGAGGCTGTTCTGGAGGCTTTGAAGTCCGGAAAGATCGCAGGCTTTGCCAGCGATGTCTACGACAAGGAGGCGCAGTTCATTCGAAAGGATCTGACCGGTCAGGAGATTCAGGATCCCGTTCTTGCAGAGCTGCTGGCAAGAGAAGACGTAATTTTGACTCCTCATGTTGCCTTTTTCACAGAGACCAGCGTATCCAACCTGATTCGGACCGCACTCGAGAATTTCATCGAATTCGAGACGACAGGAGAGTGCGAGCGCGAGGTTTATAGGGATTAATCCTGAATTATTCACCAGGACATTTTCGACTTAACAATCAACCAGAATATT
>CAVFRZ010000137.1:0-6368 GCA_963624875.1 Anaerovibrio sp. | reverse complement strand
CTAAGCTCGCATAAGACGCTCGCAAGCACCGAGGTCCTCGGAAGGCCCCGAACGCTGGACATCCATCCGCCACCCTGTCACCGACTGGTACGGCGTACAGAAGAGGAAATCTATTATGAAGATTGCAGCACTTACAAAAACATCGAAAGACGAGCTCCTCGAGCTCTTAAAGGGAAGAAATCCTGCCAGCTACAACGGTCAGCAGGAGGCTGTGGATGCCATCATTCAGAATGTACGGGAGAACGGCGATGCGGCTGTTCTTGGCTATGAGCAGCAGTTCGATCACTGCACGTTGACACCGGAAACGCTCAAGGTGACGCGCCGGGAGATCGACGACGCCTATGCTGCCCTCGATCCGGAATTTATTGACGTGATGAAGCGTGCAGCAGCGAACATTCGGGAGTATCATGAGAAGCAGAAGACCAGCAGCTGGATCACGACCAAGGAGGACGGAACAATCCTGGGCCAGAAGGTGACGCCCATCGAGATCTCCGGGTGCTATGTTCCGGGCGGACGGGCCGTGTACCCTTCCAGCGTTCTGATGAACATCATTCCAGCGAAGGTGGCCGGTGTCTCCCGTATTGTCATGTGCACACCGCCGGGAGCAGACGGCAAGGCTCCGGCAGGATCCCTGGTGGCAGCGGACATTGCAGGAGCGGATGAGATCTACAAGGTCGGCGGAGCCCAGGCAATCGCAGCCATGGCCTACGGCACGCAGACCATTCCGAAGGTGGACAAGATCACCGGCCCCGGCAACATCTACGTTGCACTGGCTAAAAAGGCTTGCTTTGGCATTACAGGTATCGATTCTGTGGCGGGTCCTTCGGAGATTCTGGTGATTGCAGACGAAACGGCCAATCCGCGCTACATTGCGGCAGACCTTCTGTCTCAGGCAGAGCACGATCCTTTGGCCTCGGCGATTCTCCTGACAACCTCCAGATCCTTTGCGGAGGCGGTTTCTGAGGAAATCGACAAGTTCCTGGAGACACTGGAGCGGGCAGAGATCATTCGGCAGTCTCTGGACAACTACGGCTGCGCTTTTGTCGGTGAGACGACGGAGGACATCATTGACGCGGCCAATGCGATTGCCTCTGAGCACATGGAGATCGTGACGAAGGACGCCTTTGAACTGATGACCAAAATAAAAAATGCCGGCGCCATCTTCCTCGGAAGCTACTCCTCAGAGCCGCTGGGCGATTACTATGCAGGGCCCAATCACATCCTGCCGACCAACGGAACGGCACGGTTTTTCTCGCCGCTGGGAGTGGACCAGTTCGTGAAGAAGACCAGCATCATTTCCTACTCCAAGGAGGCATTGGAGAAGGTGCATACCGACATAGAGCTCTTTGCTGCAAATGAAGGCCTGACGGCACACGCCAATTCCATTGCTGTGCGGTTCGACGGCAAGGAGTAATGCAAACATGTCAGCCTTAACTGCAGAATAGTTACCCAAGATTCTGAAAAGGATATGTTATGGAACAATTACAGGGCCGCACGGCCAGAATCACCCGGACAACGAAGGAAACGGACATTTCGCTGGAGCTTACTCTGGACGGCAGTGGAAAAGCGCAGATTGATACCGGCATCGGCTTTTTCGATCATATGCTGGACGCCTTTGCGCGGCACGGCCTGTTTGATCTGAAGGCAGAGGTGAAGGGAGACCTCGTTGTGGACGGGCATCACAGCGTGGAGGACTGCGGCATTGTGCTGGGACAGGCCATCCGCCAGGCAGTCGGGGACAAAAAGGGCATTCGTAGGTACGGATACTTTGTGCTCCCGATGGATGAGGCACTGGTGGTGTGTGCCGTGGATTTGTGCGACCGGCCGTATTTTGCCCTGTCCGGTGCAGAGAGCTTTGAGAAGACGCCGGTGGTCGGCGGATTTGATACGCAGCTGGTGCGGGAGTTTTTCTATTCCGTCAGCTACAGCGCCGGGATGAATCTGCATTTCCGGATTCTGGACGGCGTCAATGCCCATCACATCATCGAGGCCATGTTCAAGGCGTTCTCCAAGGCCCTTGACATGGCAACGCAGAAGGATGCACGGATTGAGGATGTGCTGAGCACCAAGGGCTCGCTGTAGCAGTGTCGGCATATCGGAATATAGGCGAATGAGCAGAAAGTACGGGGAGAGAAACGTGGAGCAGGAACTGAAGAAATTTGTGGCATGCATCTATCTCAAGGACGGAAAGGCGAACCGGAATCTGAAGGATTCCCGCGTTGTCAGTAACGATCCGGTGGCACTGGCCAAAACCTACGCAGAGGGCGGGGTGGACGCCATCCTTATTTTCGATCAGTCGGAGAACGATGAGGAGCATGAGAAGGCGATCGGGATTCTGCGCAGCATCTGCGGACAGGTGAACGTACCGATCTACGGGGCCGGCCACGTAAACCGTCTCGAGGATGTGAAGAAGCTGATCTATGCCGGCTGCGCCAAGGCAGCGCTGAACTTTTCCAAGGAGAGCAATCTGGAAATGCTCAAGGAGGCTGCGGAACGCTTCGGCAAGGACAAGATTGCAGCCTGCTACCGCGCGGCAGATGCCATTCATGCCCACAAGGATGAAATTGTCAACTACGTGGACGAGCTGGTGCTGATCGATGAGACCGATGTCCGTAACGCCTTAAAGCTCGAGGAGGTGCCGTCCATTCTGACCCTTCCGGAGATCTCCCTGGACAAGGTGCTGGAATTCGGACAGCTTAAGAGTGTCAGCGGCATTTCCGGCAACGCCATCAACGACAACATTGATCAGATTGCGGATCTTCGCAAGCTCTGCCTTGAGAATGGCATCACCGTATCCCGCCATAAGGCGAAATTTACCTGGAACGATTTCAAGAAGGATCCGCAGGGACTGGTTCCTGTCGTTGTACAGGAGTCCTCCACAGGGGAGGTGCTGATGGTGGCCTACATGAATGAGGAGGCCTACAACAACACCGTTTCTACCGGACGCATGACCTACTGGTCCCGCAGCCGGCAGGCACTTTGGATCAAGGGGGAGACCAGCGGGCATTTCCAGTACGTGCGGTCTCTTGCCGCGGACTGTGATATGGATACGATTCTGGCGAAGGTGGATCAGATCGGTGCTGCGTGCCATACAGGAAGTCACAGCTGCTTTTTCCAGACAGACCTGGTGCTCAAGGAGGATAATGAGCTTGATCCCATGAAGGTGCTCGAGAGAGATTACCGGACCATCACAGACCGCAGAGATCACCCGAAGGAAGGATCTTATACGAACTATCTGTTCGACAAGGGCATCGACAAGATGCTCAAGAAGCTGGGCGAGGAGTGCACCGAGGTTGTCATCGCGGCCAAGAACACCGATTCCACTGAGGTTGTATATGAGGTATCGGATCTTCTGTACCATCTGATGGTCGTCATGGCAGAAAAGAATGTGACCTGGAAGGATATCACCGAGGAGCTGGTGCGAAGAGCCAAGAGCGAGTAGGACACAGCGGGTTGGCACCTGCCTGCCGGGGAGAGAAACGCCGCCTGGGCGGAAGGCGGGGATTTGCGGGTATCTGCCGGAATATGACAATCGGTGCATGGGCCGGGAGGGCCCGGAGGGGAGGAAGGTATGTTCGCGTGCCCTGGGTGCGGCGCAGGCCTGCGCTTTGACATTGCCAGCCAGAAGCTGCATTGTGATTATTGTGACGGCTCCTATTCAGTCACAGACTACCCGTATGAGAAGTCTGCGGCGGGAAGGACCATGTACGATGTGACCGTGTTCACCTGCCCTGCCTGCGGCGGAGAGCTTGAGAGCACGGATAATGAAATCATTCAGTTCTGCCCCTTCTGCGGTGCATCCAATGTACTGTCCTCCCGTATGGAGGGACGGCTTCGCCCGCAGCACATCATTCCCTTTCAAAAAACCAAACAGGACTGTATTCAGGCCTTCCAGAAAAAGGCAAAGCGCGCTCTTTTTGCACCAAAGGAGCTGCGGGACCCGTCTTTTCTGGAGGGCTTTCGCGGTATTTATCTTCCCTACTGGGAATATGAGGTTGATCAGGGAACAGAAGGGGACGGTGTAACCTTTGAGGGGACCAAGACCGTCAAGGACTATTACGATGTCTACCAGATCACAGTTCCTCTGGCGGCAACGCTCAAGGGCCTTCAGTACGATGCCTCCAGCTCCTTTGATGATGTCATCGGCGAAGAGATTGCACCCTTCGGCGGCGAAGAGAGCCAGGAGAATTTCGAGCCGGGGTATCTGGCCGGCTTTTATGCGGATACGGCGGACGTTCCGTCGGAGGTGTATGAGAGTCAGATCCACGAATATGCAAACGAACGAACGCAGAAGGAGCTGAAGCTCAGCTACATGAAAAAGGGCTATGAGGTCGAGAAGCTCCCGGACCCGAATATGGCCTATCATACATCCATCCGTTCGGCAGAGCGCCTGCTGGTTCCCGTGTGGTTTCTCACCTTCCGCGGCAAGAGCCGTGTGTCCTATTCTGTGATCAACGGTGAGACAGGCAAAATATCGGCCGACATTCCAGTGGATGTAAAGCGCTACCTTTTGTGGTCCCTGGTGCTGGCTGTGCCGCTGTTCGTACTGCTGAATCTTTTTGTGTCCGCGACAGCACCGTCGGCAATGCTCGGCTGCGGATATCTTGCGGCCCTGTGCGGCACGATCTATTGCTGGACCATGAGCTGCATCATTGACCGGGATCAGCACGCAGAAGACACCGGATATCAATATCTGCACGGCATTCCCAAGGAGCGCGGCAGCACCTGGAAACGGACCCGGAAGATCCGGGAATACATACATAAAAGTGTGGGCAAGATCAGCTGGGGCATTGTCATTGCGTTTGCCATTGTATTTATAGCTGTTGCGGATGAGCTGGACTTCTCACTGGACGACATCTGGAGAGTTTTTGGATGCTACGGAGTGCTGGGCTCTGCGGGGGCGAAGTGCCTGGGAGTGTTCGCGGTACTCCTGGCACTCTATGCACTGTGGCAGGGCCTTTACACGACAGACAATCGCATGGTCCTGGAAGCGATGCTGTCGGTGCTGGCCATTGGGACAGTTCTTTTCGTGCGGCATAGAAAGCCCGTACAGGACTATTATTACTACGGCGGCATGCTGGTCTGCCTGGTGCTCGTGGCCATGTCCCTTGTAGCGCTGATTTTCCGGCACAACGAGCTTTCCACGCATCCCATACCGAATTTCCACGACAGGAAAGGAGGCGGCAGTGATGAAGAGAGGCAGTAGACTTTACTGGTGCCTTCTGGCGGCCTTTTTGCTTGCATTTTTGCCGGGAAGAAGCCTTTTGGCGGCGGAGCCGGAGTACTGGAGCTGGGAAGAAGGTGCCGGCGATCTGATTTATTCCAATGAGGAAACTGGGTACGGCGCCTACATTCGGGACGAAGAGGATCTTTTATCGGAGGAGGAAGAAAACTCACTTGCCGAGACCATGAAGGCGGCGACCGCCTACGGAAATGTTCTTTTTTTGTCCGCAGATGGTGATAATATGGATCCCGAGGATTACCTGGAGACCTATTATGCGGACTGGCTTTTAGAGGACGGCACCGTTTTCTTTGTTGAGATGTCGGTGCGGGAGCTGCGGCTGGAGAATTCCGGCAGCGTCCGGTGGACCATAACCCCCTCCTACAGCAACACCATCACGGATAATGTCTACCGGATGGCCTCGGAGGGAGATTACTACGGATGTGCAAATGAGGCGTTTGCGCAGTGCATTACCCTTCTGGAGGGCGGACGCATTGCCCGGCCGATGAAATACATCTGCAACGCGCTGCTGGCATTGATTCTGGCACTCCTTATCAATTACGCGGCAGTCCGGATCTCCAACCGGAACCATCGCATAACGGACAAGGAGCTGGATAAGCAGATTACCGATTCTCTTGTCCTGGGCGCCGCTACGAAAAAGCGCATCGCCCACCGTAAGAGGGATTCCGGCAGCTCCTCCTCTGGTGGATCGTTCTCCAGCGGCGGCGGAGGCGGATTCTCCGGCGGAGGCGGAGGCGGCGGTGGCCACTCCGGAGGCGGACATAGCTTTTGATGGGATACGAAGAGTGAGCACTGCCCATTTCATGACAGACAGTCCGTGGGCATTGATTAAAACAAACGAAAGGATAAAGCAATGGCAACTTTGACAAATGGAATTTACGAGAAAAACGGCGCCTCCTACAAGACGATCACACTGACTGACGGCACCTATGCGCTGACGGTAACACCCGAGAAGGGCGGCATGGCAACCTCCTTTACCCGGGACGGCGAGGAGTACCTCTGGCTTCGCGAGGGCAACTATGAATCCACAGACCGCCCCCGCTGCGGAATTCCGATTCTGTTCCCGAGCTGCAGCAAGCCCGACGGCGGCGTGCACCACTTTGACGGTGCAGACTATCCCATGGAG
>CAVFRZ010000136.1:0-6393 GCA_963624875.1 Anaerovibrio sp. | reverse complement strand
GGAAAAGGCAGCTGATGCGAACACCGTTGGTACCGAGGTGTCGCAGAGCGGTGCAAACGATGTCTCTTATACAGCCAAGTCTGATGAGCCTGCAGAAGAAAAGAAGGATGATGCAGGAGAGGAAAAAGTTGATGCCGCAGAAGAAACGGAAATGACTGCTGTGAACGACATCGATTCGGAAGGTGCCTTGGCTACGAATAGCGATAATGCCATATTGAGCCGGATGATGACAGAGCATCTTTCGGAGGATACTATGACGCGCAGCGTGGATGATCAGCAAACGACATCTGTAGCAGCGGTTACAAAAAAGAGCGGAACGCAGTATTACAGCACCCTTCAGGCAGCAATCGATGCGGCGGATGAGGATGATACGACCGTTACTTTGGTGAAGGAGGTAAAAGAAAATGTTATTATCTCCGGTAAGAACGTCAAAAACTTTGTTCTGGATCTGTGTGGAAAAACCATAACCTCCGTAGAGAATGCCGCAAAGGCTTGTATCGATATCGTTGGAAGCACAGTAACCATAAAAAACACCGGTGCAGAGAAGAACGAGGATGGAACGCTTAAGAATGCATCTGTTACCGGATCTACTGCAAGCGGAATCAAAATCTCCCGGTCCTCGGTAGATTTATTTGGCCTTCTGATTAAGGGAAATGTAGGTTCTCTTGGTGGTGGTATTCAGGCTAGCGACAGCGAATTGAACATCAAAAATACTGCATTTGTCGACAATAAGGCAACCGGTGTAAATGCTCACGGCGGCGCAATTGCTACGTATAAGGGCACGTTAAATATTGATGGATCGACATTTACCGGCAACTCTGCCGATGCGGAACAGAAAGGAAATGGCGGTGCCGTTTATACGCGTGAAGCTGTTAGTGTTAACATCAGCAACAGTGATTTCACGGCCAATAGTGCATATAACGGCGGTGCGTATGCTTCTGAGACGAGTCAGGCTCCATATGACACCACAACAAAAGTGAATATAATAAATGTTAATGTCAATGAGAATAAGGCAACCAACCTGGGCGGCGGTCTTTTCTTTAACGGCTATGATAGTGCCAGCGGATTCTCTGATTTAAGTGGAAAAGGGAAAAATCACGATGTAACCGTGACAGCTTCGACTATCAGTGGTAATGCGGCCGGACAGCAGGGCGGCGGTGTTCTGGCTTATGGCTCGAAACTGACAATTGACGGCAACGAGAACGGTGGTACTGTTATTGATAATAATACGGCCACTTATGGCGGCGGTGTTTTAAGCTTTCACTCCGATGTTAATATTGGGGAGAGAACCGTTGTTTCCGGGAACACGGCACTCTCGTATGGCGGAGGTCTTTATTCGTCTTTTGATACCAGCTATAAGATGAATGGAGTTACTGTTGACGATAATACAGCAACCGTAAACTACGGTGGCGGCGTATTTACATACGGAACAAAAGGCGCAGAGATTAAAAACAGTAGTATTAAGAATAACAAGGCACGTCTCGGCGGCGGAATTGCTGCATATGCCTCCAGCGTAAATATGAGGGACTCTTCCATTACAGGCAATAAGGGAATCATCTATATAGATGCGAAGGGTACGGCTTGGAGCGCATCCGGTGCGGGTATCCTGATCTGCTCCAATGGAGATGTTAATCTCGTGAATACAGCAGTTACCGGTAATGGAGATGAAAATACTTCAACAGGCGGCGGCGCTGCAGTGTACAGCGGAAGCAAACTCACTGCGGATGCGAATACTACGATAATGAATAACAGCGCGGCCCTGGGCGGCGGTTTGTATATTAGCGGTGAGGCTACCATTTCCAACGGTGCAAAGCTGTATAACAACACAGCGGTGACCGCCGGTGATGACGTATATCTTGCTCCCGGAGCTGTAATTACATTGACCCCGGTGGGAAAGAACTGGATACTAAATGATGGGTACGGGCATAGTATTGACGGCTGGTACATCGATGCAAAGGATGCTCGGTGGAGCGAGATTATCGCAAAAGGCCTGGAAGGATATCTTGCCGAAGGCGTGACGATCACTTTAAACAAAGACGGCAGCTACACGATTAAGGTTGCAGCGAATGCAAAGAGTGGTTTCGCACTGAAGGCGGCGCATTCTCCGATCAAACCTACACCTAATACACCTTCTACTCCGGCGGGAACAGATGGTGCCGCTACCACAACTGCAGATGCGCCTGCAGTTCTTGAAGCGGCGAGAACTCCTGAGGTTGTAGAGACCGCCGTCGAGAAACCGGCGGTTCAGGGCGTGAAGGGAAAGTCTGCGGTATTGGGAACACTTCGAGGACGTGGAACCGGTGACGAGAGCCGTATAGGCGTATGGGGAGCTGTATCTCTGGTATCTCTGGTGTCGCTGGTGGGAATTGGAGTATTTTTTTCCAGAAAGAAAAAAGACTGATTTGAGGTAAACGAAAGGGACTTGGCAGCGAAGGCTTTCAAGTCTCTTTCATGTTTATGCTACCTTTGCCCTCCGATCTGATAGGGATTGGAAAAGATGATTCTATCATGACCGGGACATTTGCACTTGTGGAATACCAGGACATTATCATTTATGGCTTATAACGGATTATATTTTAGATGAAAAAGTGTTGACAAAAGTGAGTGTATTCTATACAATACCACTTGTTCGCAGAAGTGGCGGAATTGGTAGACGCGCAGGCTTCAGGTGCCTGTGGCAGCAATGTCGTGAGGGTTCAAGTCCCTTCTTCTGCACTTCTTTCATGGATAGACCCAAGAAGGTGGATTCGTTGGAGGATGTGTAATTGAATATGCGGGAGTGTCGGAATTGGTAGACGAGCAAGATTAAGGTTCTTGTGACTGTAAGGCCGTGTGGGTTCAAGTCCCATCTCCCGCAGAGAAGAGACGTCTCGATCGGATTGATCGGGACGTTTTTGCATATAGTGCAATTTGCTCTTGCAATGAGCACTTGCGTGTGGTAGCATCAATCCGTTATGTGGTTTCCCATGCTCAGGAATCGGTACTCCGGCCGTGCATTGCCAAGAAGCAGATTGCGGCAGCCATTTCTTAGGATCGGGAAGTTGTGCAAGACCCGCACTGCTGTGGCAGACGGGCAGAAAGAGGAGACAATGATCGCACAGGAGAAGAAAGCAGAAATTATTAAGGAGTTCGGCCGCAAGGAAGGCGATACCGGTTCACCGGAGGTTCAGATTGCCATTCTGACCGCTAGAATTACAGAGCTCACCGAGCACATGAAGAAGAACCCGAAGGATTATCATTCCAACAGAGGTCTTCTGAAGCTCGTTGGTCAGAGAAGAGGACTTCTTGACTACCTCAAGAAGACTGACCTTGAGAAGTATCGCGCACTGATCGAGAGACTGGGCATCAGAAAGTAATTTTTACAACGTTAAATGGAAGGCGGCGCATAGGCCTGGTGACAAGCCGGCCCGGCGTCGCTTTCTGTGTATACAAGAAGTTGCAGTCTGGGGACGAAGGACCCCCGGAAGGAAGAGCAGGAGAACGAATGAATTACAACGTAGAGAAGAAGGAAACATATACAACCTATTCCATGGAGCTGGCAGGCAGAACGCTGGCAGTGGACATCGGACGATTCGGCAAGCAGGCAAATGGCTGTGCGTTCATGCACTACGGTGATACAACCGTGCTGTGCACAGCAACTGAATCTGCTGCACCGCGTGATGGTGTGGATTTCTTCCCGCTGTCTGTAGAATACAGCGAGAAGTTTTATGCAGTCGGCAAAATTCCCGGCGGCTTCAAGAAAAGAGAGGGAAAGGCCAGCGACAACGCAGTTCTGACGAGCCGTGTTATTGACCGTCCGATGCGTCCGCTCTTCCCGAAGGATATGCGCAACGACGTGACACTGGAGTGCATGGTCATGAGCGTGGATCCGGAGTGCCGTCCGGAGCTGGTTGCCATGATGGGCGCACCGCTGGCAACCACCATTTCCGACATCCCGTTTGCAGGTCCCTGCGCAGCAACACAGGTGGGCCTTGTGGATGGCAAGGTCATCATCAATCCCAGTCAGAAGGAGTGGGATGAGGGTGATCTTTGCCTGACGGTTGCTTCCTCCGCAGACCGCATTCTGATGATCGAGGCCGGTGCCAATGAGATTCCTGAGGCAGATATGATTTCCTATATCTACCAGGCAGATGCGGTCAACCAGGAGCTCATTCAGTTCTACAGCTTCATTCAGAGCGCGGTCGGAAAGCCCAAGCAGGAGTATATTTCCGTGGCGGTTCCGGAGCAGATGTTCGAGGACATCAAGAAGGTTGTTCCGCAGGAGGAAATGGAGAAGGCTGTCTTCACTGATGACAAGCAGACCCGTGAGGCGGCGGTTGCTGAGATTACAGAAAGACTCAAGGCTGCTTTCGAAGGAAACGATGCGTACCTTGCACAGCTCGGCGATGCGGTATATCAGTACGAGAAGAAGACGGTTCGCAAGATGATCCTGAAGGACCACAAGCGTCCGGACGGTCGTGAGCTGACACAGATTCGTCCGCTTCACGCAGAGGTTGGTCTGATCCCTAGAGTGCACGGCTCTGCCATGTTCCACCGCGGACAGACACAGATCGTGGATGTCTGCACGCTGGCACCGCTCTCCGATGCACAGCGCGTAGAGGGTCTGGACCCGAACATCACTGAGAAGAGATATGTACATCAGTACAATTTCCCGGCTTACTCCGTAGGTGAGACCAAGGTTTCCAGAGGTCCTGGACGTCGTGAGATCGGTCACGGCGCTCTGGCAGAAAGAGCACTCCTTCCGGTTCTTCCTTCGGTAGAGGAGTTCCCGTATGCAATTCGCTGCGTGTCTGAGACGATGGAGTCCAACGGATCTACGTCGATGGCCAGCACCTGCGCTTCCTGCATGGCACTGATGGATGCCGGCGTTCCGATTAAGAAACAGGTGGCCGGTATTTCCTGCGGCCTGGTAACCGGTGAGACGGACGAGGATTTCGTCCTTTTGACGGATATCCAGGGCCTTGAGGATTTCTTCGGCGATATGGACTTTAAGGTGACAGGAACTCACGACGGTATCACGGCTATCCAGATGGATATCAAGATCCACGGCCTCACAAGAGCCATTGTGGAGGGTGCATTTGCCCGCTGCAAGGATGCCCGCGAGTTCATCATGAACGGCGTCATGAGCCAGGCTATTGCAGAGCCTCGTGCGCAGGTGGGCAAGTATGCACCGAAGATCGATATGGTGCAGATTGATCCGGAGAGAATCGGCGATGTAGTCGGACAGCGCGGCAAGACTATCAATGAGATCATCAAGCGTACCGGCTGCCAGATCGATATCAGCGACGACGGAAAGGTTTCTGTCTGCGGCACAGATGCGCAGGGCATGGCAGATGCAAAGAGAATGATCAGCATCATTACCACCGACTTCTACGAGGGTCAGGTTCTGGAAGGCGTGGTTGTGTCGATCAAGGAGTTCGGCGCATTCCTGGAGTTTGCACCTGGCAAAGAAGGAATGGTTCACATTTCCAAGATCGCTCCTCGCCGCATCGAGCATGTAGAGGATGTTCTGACACTGGGCGATCAGGTTCGAGTTATCTGCCTTGGAAAGGACAAGCTTGGACGTGTTTCCTTCTCTATCAAGGATGCACCGAAGGAAAATTGAAAGGGTGCTGAACGGTTACAGTAGCTTTAAATATAGGAACACGGATATTCTGCCGTAAACAGCAGGCAGTGATGTCCAAGAAGGGCCCTGCACTTTGTGCCTCCCAACCGGGATCCGCAAAAGCGCAGGGCTTTTGCCCGCAGATGTGCAGCGATTCAGAGACGCCGGATTCGATCAGGACGGCTCACGGATCGCAGCTGTAGTAAGAGTAACGGCACAGGAGAATGAAACACAAATGAGTACGATTGCAGAAGAAATCGGACGCCGCAGGACGTTCGCTATTATTTCGCACCCGGATGCGGGTAAGACGACGCTGACTGAGAAATTCCTTCTGTACGGCGGCGCCATTAACCAGGCCGGATCTGTAAAGGGAAAAGCAACAGCGAAGACAGCGGTTTCTGACTGGATGGAGATTGAGAAAAAGAGAGGAATCTCGGTGACATCCTCGGTCCTTCAGTTCGAGTATGACGGCTGCTGCATCAATATTCTGGATACGCCGGGCCACCAGGATTTCTCGGAGGATACCTACCGGACACTGATGGCGGCGGATTCTGCGGTCATGGTTATCGACGGCTCCAAGGGCGTGGAGGCACAGACCAAAAAGCTCTTCAAGGTCTGCGCCATGCGCCACGTGCCAATCTTTACCTTCATCAACAAGATGGACCGAGATGCCAAGGACACCTTTGACCTTCTGGATGATATCGAAAAGAACCTGGGCGTGGAGACGTGCCCGGTGAACTGGCCCATTGGATCCGGCAAGGAGTTTCAGGGGATTTATGACCGGCGTT
>CAVFRZ010000135.1:0-6461 GCA_963624875.1 Anaerovibrio sp. | reverse complement strand
CCCGTACTACATAACAACACCGATCCTGCTGCAGCTCTTCCGGAAGGCACAGTTTTTCCGGAGCATCACGGTTATGGTGCAGAAGGAGGTTGCGGACAGGATTCTTGCAACGGAGAAGGATAAGGAGTACGGAGCACTTTCGCTGGCGGTGAGGTACTACTCGGAGCCGCAGCGGGTATGCGTTGTTCCTCCGAATTGTTTTATTCCAAGGCCGGGCGTGGATTCGGCGGTTCTTTGCCTGCAAATGCGCAAGAAGCCGCCGGTGGACGCAAACCCGGAGCTTTTGTTCGCGCTGATCCGGGCTGCGTTCAATCAGCGCCGCAAAACGCTGGCGAATGCCGTCTCCCACGGATTCTCCTATCAGAACAAGGAGATCAGCCGGGAACAGATACAGACAGCACTGGCCAATATGGGGTTATCGGACACCATCCGCGGCGAGAAGCTTTCGCTGGAGCAGTTCGCGGAACTTGCAAGGCAGTTGGACGATATGCTAAACTTCTAAGCTGTATTTGTATGGAAAATAAGGGGTACCGTGCCATTTTTTAAGAGCGGCAATCCGGTGAGGCCTTCCGGTCGTGTGAGGAAAGAGAATTGGACAAGTACGAATTTAAACTCAGCCTGAATGAAATTAATACGCTGATCGGCGAGAGACGTTTTGAACAGGCGGCCGAGGTTGCCGACGGAATCGATTGGAATCACGTGAAGAGCGCAGACACGCTGTGCCGCGTGAGTGAGGTATATAAGGCTGTAGGGGATTATGAAAAAAGCCGGGATGTGATGTCTATTGCCCATGAGAGGGCGGCCGATAATCCTGCCATCGTATATGCCCTGTGTGAGCTGACCATTTACCTGTATGGAAAGGACGGCTTGCAGGACGATCTGACCTGCGCACTGCAGCTGATGCAGGAATACCAGGCGCTGGAGCCCGGAAATCCAAGACGTTTGATTCTCCAGTACAAAATGTACGGCGTTTCACCGGTGTCGGATCAGGAGAAGATCGCTGTCCTGGAACAGCTTCACGGTGAGAAGGCCTCTGCACGCTGGGATTATGAACTGGCGAAGATGTATGCTTCGAAGGGCGAATCGGAGAAGGCAGCGGATATCTGCGGTGGGATTGTCCGCGACTTTGCCGGCAGCCGGTATGAACAGAACGCGCAGGAGCTTCTGAAAAAGCTGAAAGAATCGGATCCGGTGCGGAAACCGGAGAAACCGCAGGCTTCGGCAGAAGATAAAACGATGGAGACTGTTAGGACGGCTGCACCGCAGACTGTTGCAGCTGTGACAGAGGAGAAAGAAGCAATCAGCAGCACGCCGGAGAATTCTCCGGCGCGGGAAGAGCCTTCTGCGGAGGTGAGCTTTGTTCCTGAGCCCAAGGAGCCTGTGCAGAGCACCGAAAGCTCTGCAGAGGAGCTGTATTCGGACGGAACGCAGCCGGGATCTGAAGAGGAGCCTGCTTCTGCATATGATGCACCTGCAGAGAGAAATTTCTACAGCGGCGGCGCTGAAGAAGCACCGAGCGAGGGACAGCTTTCCATTGGCGAGGTGATGGCAGAGTGGGAGAAGATCCGAAGAGATATTCGCAGAGCCAACGATGAGAAGCGGGCCCAGCGAATTCTTGAGGATACAGGATCCATTCTTCAGGATTTTGACGAGACAGCACGGCATGGCCTGCTGGAAGACATCGAAAAGGGCGTAGCCAGACAGCGCAGACAGGTACGAAGCGGCCTGTATCGGATGTCAGATCCTGCCCGGCAGGAGGATATCCCGCCGCGGCGGCCGGAGCGAGAGGATAGAAGAGAGGCACCCGCACGTAGATACAGAGAAGAAGATGAGGTGATGCCGGCTCCTGCGCGTGGACGCAGAGGTGAGGCAACTCCTGCTCCTTCCCGTAGATATCGAGCGGCCTCTGCGACTCCGGCGTCTGCGTATGCTGCAGAGGAAGACGATGATGTAAGAATCTACCGCGGCAGCGATGACGAGATGGATGATATCGCAACCAGACGCTGGAACTCGGAAGAAATCCATCGTGCGATGCTTCGCCAGGAGCAGATCGCCAGAGAAGAAGAGCTGGCAAATGAGGCGGAGCGGAAACGAATCCTCGCAGAGCAACGGGCCTCTGCTGCAAGAGAGGCAGAAGAGGCTGCTCGTAAGACATCGGAGACATTTTTCCGGGAAGCGGAAGAGGTGACGGGAACGTCCGGACGGAATGAAGCACCTGATGAGTTGCTTAATGAGGTGCCTTCCAAAGAGAAGACCTATGCGGAGCCTTCGGCAGAGGACGTCTATGATGAGACGCCCGAAGAGGAAGCCTTCGATGAAGCGCCTGCAGAGGAGACTTACGACGAAGCCCCTGCAGAGGAGGCCTATGACGAGGCCCCTGCAGAGGAGGCCTATGACGAGGCCCCTGCAGAGGAAGCTTACGACGAAGCGCCTGCAGAGGAGACTTATGACGAAGCGCCTGCAGAGGAGACCTATGACGAAGCGCCTGCAGAGGAAACCTATGATGGGGACTCCGAAGAAGCCTGCGATGAGAACCCGGCGGCAGAAGGCGGTGAGTTAACAGAAGAGGAAGCATATGGCGAGGCCGCCGAAGAGGAAGCCTCGGAAGAGACATATAATGAGGCGCCTGTGCGGAATAAAAGAGCAGAAGCTCCGGCAGAGAAGGCGCATGAGAAAAAGCCTGCAAGAACGGCTTCTGTGCAGCAGGAAAAAGCTCCGGAGAAGGCACCGGATCAGCCGAGACAGAACAAGGGCAGGCGTGAGCTTAGCAAAGAGGAAAGACGGATTTTCGGACCGTTCTGCCGCGTAAAGGAGAATGTGGAGCAGCTGACAGAGGCACTGGATCAGATCAGTCTGGCAGCTTCCACGGGCAACGTGCTGATCATAGGCAACGATGCAACTGCAGATCGCGTGGCCAAGGGAATTCTGGAAATCACCCGCCGCAGCGATTCCAATTTTACAGGAAAGGTTGCGAGGGTTACCGGAGATGCACTGAACCGCCTGAAGCCGGAGGGCTTCGCGAAGATCTTTGTGAAGCTTGAGAGCGGTGCTCTGATTATCAGCAAGGCTGCAGACATTGCGCCTAAGGCAATGGAACGGCTCAGCAGGGAGCTGGAGGGCAAGGAGCATGGACTGATTGTTCTGATGACGGACGGCAGTAAGAGAATGGAGCAGTTCCGTCACGAGAACGAGAAGTATCTTGGAAGCTTTACGTCTGTTATTAATATCCGGCCGCTGGATGACAAGGCACTGGTGGCATATGCAAGAGACTATGCATTGTCTCAGGATTATTCCATCGATGAATTTGGTCAGCTGGCACTGGCACAGCGCATTTCGGTGATGCAGACATCGACCCATCAGGTGACCCTGAAGGAAGTACGTGACCTCGTGGATGAGGCCATCGATTATGCATCCAGAAAGTCGCCGCGAACACTACTGGCGGTAATGAGCAGACGGCGCTATGATGAGAATGATCGGATCATCATTCATGAGAAGGATTTCATGCACGATGCATAAGGAGCTGTCGTTTTCCATGGGGTAGGAAAAGGCAGCAGAGCAGAACGTGGGCACAACGGAAAGCTATAATTGGGGAGGTATTACGCAATGGCAGGGAAAAGGGCAGGAAGGACAGGCACGTTACAAAAGGCAGCAGGAAAGGCTGTGAAATCAGCGGTAAAGGCTGCAAAGCCGGCAGCAAAAGCGGCCGGCCGGAAGGCAGCGTCCAAACGGGCAGTTCCGGACCAAAAGGGTGAAAAGATCTTCATTTCCAAGGATGACTGTTATCTTTTCGGGGAAGGAACGCATTACGATATCTATCGTAAGCTCGGCGCCCATCCTTCTGTAGAGGATGGTGTGGAAGGCGTGTTTTTTGCTGTGTGGGCACCGAACGCTGCAGCCGTGCATGTCATTGGTTCCTTTAATGGCTGGAATGAGGAGCAGTACCCGCTGGAAAAGGTGGGTGAGATCGGCATCTGGGGCAGGTTTGTTCCGGGCGTCGGAGAAAATGAGCTGTACAAATATCTGATTCATACAGCAGATGGCAAGAAGCTCTACAAGGCGGACCCCTATGCCAATGCAGCAGAGCTTCGCCCCGGAACAGCATCCAAAACAACAAACCTTTCCGGATTCCAGTGGGGCGACGGGAAGTGGCTGAAAGAACGCGAGGAGAAGAATGTTTTCCACGCACCGGTTTCGATTTATGAATGCCACATCGGTTCCTGGATGAAGCATCCGGACGGCGGCGACGGCTTTTATAATTACAGAGAGTTCGCAGATCGACTGGTGGATTACCTGAAGGAGATGCCGTTTACGCATGTGGAGCTAATGGGAATCTTAGAGCACCCCTTCGACGGCTCCTGGGGATATCAGGTGACGGGGTATTATGCTCCGACGGCACGCTATGGAACACCGAAGGATTTCATGTATCTGGTGGATACGCTGCATCGGCATGGGATTGGCGTTCTTCTGGACTGGGTTCCGGCACACTTCTGCCCGGATGAGCACGGACTTGCCTGCTTTGACGGACACTGCATCTATGAAGATCCGGATCCGCGCAAGGGAGAGCACCCGGAATGGGGAACCAAGATTTTCAATCTGGCAAAGCCGGAGGTGAAGAATTTCCTGATTGCAAACGTTCTTTACTGGATTCGTGAGTTCCATATTGACGGAATCCGCGTGGATGCGGTGGCCTCTATGCTGTACCTCGACTATGGCAAGAAGGCCGGAGAGTGGATCCCGAACCAGTTCGGCGGCAACAAGAACCTGGATGCGATTGTATTCTTCCAGCATTTGAATTCGGTTGTTCGCGGCTCCTATCCCGGATTTATTACGGTTGCGGAGGAGTCAACAGCCTGGCCGAACGTCACCAGCGATATCGGTACGGAGGGCCTTGGCTTTACCTTCAAGTGGAACATGGGCTGGATGCATGATTTCTGCGAGTATATGAAGCTCGATCCGATTATGCGCAGCGGCTCTCACTACAGCATGACCTTTGCCATGAGCTACAACAGCTCAGAAAAGTATATCCTGCCTCTGTCACATGATGAGGTGGTGCACCTTAAGTGCTCCATGCTCGGCAAGATGCCGGGGTATCAGGTGGATAAGTATGCGAACCTTCGCCTTGGCTACACCTTTATGATGGGACACTCGGGCAAGAAGCTTCTCTTCATGGGCCAGGAATTTGGTCAGGAGAGAGAATGGAGTGAGGCGAGGGAGCTGGACTGGTTCCTTCTGCAGAATGAGCTGAATGCCGGACTGCAGAAGTACTACGGAAAGCTTCTGCAGATCTACCGCAAGTATCCGTGCATGCATGAGATTGATGACGGATGGGACGGCTTTGAGTGGATCAATGCAGACGATAAGGACCGCAGCATTTACAGCTTTTTCCGTAAGTGCGGATCGGATAAAAAGAAGGTGCTGTTCATCCTGAACATGACACCTGTGGAGTATAAGGATTATCGTCTCGGTGTTCCGGAAAAGGGAACGTACAAGGTAATTCTGAACAGTACGGATCCGGAGTTCGGCGGCATGGGAAGCAATGTTCCGAAGACGCTTACCGCGAAGGCGGGTGAATGCGATTATAAGCCGCAGTATATTACGTTTGATATGCCCGCTTACGGCGGACTGATCCTGGAGTTCTGACGGTTATAAATGTAAAACAGGGGTGTGCGATGGTAATTCATGAATCGGCAGAGGATTATCTGGAGACCATACTGATTCTGGGCGAACGGAATCCTTATGTCCGCAGCATTGATATTGTGAATGAAATGGGGTATTCCAAACCCAGTGTCAGTATCGCAATGAAAAAGCTGCGGGAGAATGGATATATTGAAATGGATGGCAATGGATATATTACGTTTCTTCCGGAAGGAAGGGCCATCGCAGAGCGGATCTATTCCCGTCATAAGCTGCTCCGCAAAACGCTGATTGCGATTGGAGTAGATGAGGAGAAGGCGGCCGGAGAGGCGTGCCGGATCGAGCATGTTATTGATGATGACACCTTTTATAAGCTGAATGCTTATTATGAGGAGCATATGAAACACCCGGAGTCGGATGATTAGTACATAACCGGTGCAAGGAACGATGCACCGGGGCGGCATCATTCGGAACGAAGAGAGATAAAAACTGACTGCTATGCGCTGCACGGCGGCCGTTGGAAGGAAAGGAAACAGATCGCTTTATGTCAGATGCACATTTGCTGGATAACAAGACCATTCTGATTACGGGAGGGACCGGCTCGTTCGGACATTGCTTCACCAAGTACGTTCTGGAGCATTATCATCCGAAGAAGCTCATTATTTATTCTCGTGATGAGTTTAAACAGTTCCTGATGTCGAACGAGTCTCCCTACAAGGAGCATGCAGATGTTATGCGCTTCTTTATCGGTGATGTTCGGGACAAGGATCGGATGGAGCGCGCCATGGAGGGCGTGGACTATGTTATTCATGCGGCAGCGCTCAAGC
>CAVFRZ010000134.1:0-6580 GCA_963624875.1 Anaerovibrio sp. | reverse complement strand
ATGCAGGTATGGGTGTGCTGCGTCCGTCGGAATGGGAAAGCGCGGATGGGATCATAACAAACGAGCCGGGGCTGCTCCTGGCCACGTTCTACGCGGACTGTGTACCGCTTTTGTTTGTGGATCCGGTGAAACGGGCTGTGGGCGCCAGTCATTCCGGCTGGCGGGGGACGGTCGGCCGGATAGGTGCAGTAACCGTTAGGCAGATGCAGGCGGAATTTGGCTCAGATCCGGCAGATATCCTGGTGGGCATCGGGCCGTCCATCTGTGCCGATCATTATGAGGTCAGCGAGGATGTGGCAGAGGAATTCCGGCGGGCATTTCCGGGAAGAGAGAATGAGCTGCTCCTCGACCTTGGGAATCCGGGACATTTTCAGCTGAATCTCTGGGAGGCTTGCCGGATCACGCTGTTAGATAGCGGTGTAAGGCCGGAGCATATCCATGTAACTGATGTCTGCACGGCCTGCAATCCGGAGCTTTTGTTCAGCCACCGAGCAAGTGCCGGCAAAAGAGGGAACTTTGGCGCCTTTGTGATGCTGCGCGGCTGAACGGCCTCTTTTTTTGCTGGTTTTTAGCTGGTGCTTTTCCGGAAAATCGTGGACAATAGTAACTGCTTGGACCGCAGAGCTTTATTGTTTTGCAGTAGTGCTGGCCGGAGGAGCGGCATAGAAAGGACAAAATGAAGAATATAAAACAAGTTGCAGAGGATACCATTTGGATCGGCAGCAGCGATCGGAGGCTGGCATTATTTGAGAATTTGTTTCCGCTTACAAAGGGAGTGTCCTACAATAGCTATGTTGTGCTGGATGAGAAGGTTGTGCTGTTTGATACAGCAGACAGCAGTGTGGCGGATCAGTACCTGGAAAATCTGCATGCTGCGTTGGGAGACCGGAAGCCGGATTACCTGGTGGTGCTCCACATGGAACCGGATCACTGTGCCCTTTTGCAGACCGTATTGCAGCAATATCCGGATACGACGGTTGTGTCCAGCGCACAGGCCTTTAAATTTATCTCCCAGTTCTTTCCGGAGCTTACCATCGCCCATACGCAGATTGTAAAAGAAGGGGACACCTTAACAGCAGGCAAGCATACATTCCGCTTTGTGGCAGCCCCTATGGTGCACTGGCCGGAGGTTCTTCTTGCCTACGATGAGGCAACGAAGGCTTTGTTTTCTGCGGATGCCTTCGGTACCTTTGGCGCCCTCGAGGGCGGAATATTTGCCGACCAGTATGATTTTGAGCATTACTATCTTGACGAAGCGCGCCGCTATTATGCCAACATTGTGGGCAAGTACGGCATGCAGGTGCAGGCGGTTCTCAGAAAGGCAGCAGGACTCGATATCGCCGTAATTCTCCCGCTGCACGGACCGATCTGGAGAGAGAACCTTGGGTGGTTTATCGACAAATACCAAAAGTGGAGCAGCTATGAGCCGGAGACGGAGGAAACACTGGTGGTGTACGGCTCGCTGTACGGACACACAGCAAGTGCTGCGGAAAGCTTTGCTGCCGCACTGGAGGAAAAATCCGGCAGCCGCGTGGTGGTATACGATGCATCGAAAACGGATGTGTCGTATCTGATCGGTGAGGTCTGGCGCTGCAGAAAAGTGGTTCTTTTCTGTCCGACCTACAATGGGGGAATGTATCCGCCGATCGGCAGCTTTATTGAGGACATGAAGGCACTGGGTGTTCAGAAGCGTATTTTTGCTCTGGCAGAGAACGGAACCTGGGCTCCGGTAACGGCGAAGGCCATGCGCGCGCAGCTGGAAACGCTGAAGAACTGCAGCATTCTGGACACGACACTGACCATTCGCAGCGCATTGTCCGCGGTGGATCAGGAAGCCTTTGAGGCGTTTACAGACAGCGTGGCAGCGGCAGCACTGGAATAGCGGCGTGCCTGTTCAAGGCAGAAAATTCAGCATACAATGATTCCGAACAGGGACATAACCGTAAGGAGAGACAGCATGAGAAAGACAAAAATTATCTGCACACTGGGACCGGCAAGTGAGAGCGAGGAAATGATCAGCAAGCTCATTGATGCCGGAATGAATGTGGCTCGCTTTAACTTTTCACACGGCACACACGACGAGCAGGCACGCAAGTTTGAGCGTCTCAAGAAGGTTCGTATTGAGAAGAACCTTCCGGTTGCCGCACTTCTGGATACCAAGGGTCCGGAGATCCGCCTGCGGGATTTCAAGGGCGGAAAGGTAATGCTGGAGGCAGGGCAGACCTTTACGCTGACAACAAGAGAGCTGGACGGCGATGCAACCATTGCATCAATTACCTATAAGGACCTTCCGAAGGATGTGCGGGAAGGCGGGAGCATTCTGATCGATGACGGTCTGATCGAGCTTCGTGTGGATGCCATTAAGGATACAGACATTGTCTGCACGGTGGTGAACGGCGGACCGGTATCCAACCATAAGGGCGTTAATGTTCCCGGTGCAGATCTGTCGATGCCGTTTATCAGCGAACAGGATCGGAGCGATATCGAATTCGGCTGTGTCCTCGGATTCGATTACATTGCGGCATCCTTTACCCGCACTGCCGATGATATCCGGCAGATTCGTCAGATTCTGAAGAAGTTTAACAGCGGAATTAAGATCATCGCGAAGATCGAGAGCGTGCAGGGCGTGCGGAATCTGGATGAGATTCTGGAAGAGGCCGACGGAATTATGGTTGCCCGCGGCGATCTTGGCGTGGAGGTGCCGCTGGAGGAGGTGCCCTCGCTTCAGAAGCACATGATTCGCCGGGCAGAGCAGGAAGGCAAAATATGCGTGACAGCCACCCAGATGCTGGATTCCATGATTCATAATCCTCGCCCGACGAGAGCAGAGACAACGGATGTGGCCAATGCAATCTATGATGGCACAACGGCAATTATGCTTTCGGGAGAGAGTGCAAACGGCGCGTATCCGGTGGAGGCTGTGCAGACTATGGCCAAGATCGCGGAGCGCTCGGAGAAGGATGTGGACTACGCATCCCGCATGGATTCCCGCAGCATCACCGACCGCAGTGATGTGACCACAGCCATTTCGCATGCCTGCTGCACAATCGGCGAGGATATACATGCCGATGCGATTATTACGGTTACGCTGTCCGGTTTTACCGCCAGAAGGCTGGCCGCCCACAAGCCGGTGTGCCCGATCATCGCGTGCACGCCCAATAAGGAGACGGCCTGCCAGATGAATCTGCTGTTCGGCGTGGAGCCCATCATTATCCAACAGGAGCCGACGGCGGATCTGCTCTTTGAGGCGGCCATCAATCGCGCGAAGCTTGCCGGCTACGTAAAGACGGGTGATAAGGTTGTGCTGACAGCGGGAATCCCGCTGGGTGTATCCGGAAAGACCAATATGATCCGGTTTATCGAGGTGTGGTAAGACGTGGGCGATAGGCATGTCATATACTGCCTGATGGGAAAGAGCGCTTCCGGGAAGGATACTATATACCGGGCACTGAAGGACCGGGCAGAAAAGAGCAGGGAAATTCTTCTTCAGGAGGTTGTACCCTATACCACAAGGCCCATGCGAGAGGGCGAGAGGGACGGTGAAGCCTATTACTTCCGGTCGGATGCGGAATTTGAACGGGCTGGAAGAGAGGGGCGAATCATTGAGTCGCGGGATTATTCTGTGGTCTCCGGTATCTGGCATTATTATACGGAGGATGACGGACAGATCGATCTGACAAGGCAGAACTATCTCCTCATCGGCACGCTGGAATCCTACGGGTCTTTTTGCCGTTATTACGGGAAAGAGAATGTTGTGCCGCTGTATGTGGAGCTGGAAGCGGGCAAGCGTTTGCAAAGAGCGTTGGACCGGGAAAAAAGGGAACCTCATCCGCGGTATGCAGAACTGTGCCGAAGGTTTCTTGCCGATGAAGCCGACTTTTCAGAGGAGAAGCTGAAGGCGGCCGGAATTTGTGAACGGTTTACGAACGAACATCTGGAAGACTGTGTTGAGGAGATATGGAAGAAAATATGTCAGGAATCGGATTTGACCGGGTGATCGGGCAGAAGCTTGCGGTGGAGCACTTGCAGAATGCGCTTCGAACCGGTCATGTGTCACAGGCATATCTGATTCATGGGGAGAAAGGAGCCGGCAAAAAAAAGCTGGCTCTTTCTTTTGCCGCAGCGCTGGCGTGTGAACAGCCGCAGGAGAAAGACGGACTTCTGGAGCCGTGTAGGCAATGCCATGCATGCCGCCGGATACAGAGCGGATCACATCCGGATGTAATGCTGGTGACAGCGGAGCGTGCCGGCGTCACCACGAAAACCAAGACGCTTGGAGTTCAGCTGTCGAGATTTGTTCAGGCAGATGTGGCGGTGAAGCCCTATGAGGCGGAGCGGAAGATTTATATCATTCCTGAGGCAGAGCGCCTGACCGTTCAGGCCCAGAACGCCCTTTTGAAAACACTGGAGGAGCCGCCGGCGTATGCGGTATTTATTCTCCTGGCAGAAAATCTGTCGGTATTTCTTCCGACCATTCTCTCCCGGTGCGTGACCATTCCGCTGCATCCGGCTACCAAAGAGGAACTGACGGGATACCTGGAAAAGCAGGGAAAGACAAGTCAAAAGGCAGCGTTTTATGCAGATTTGTCCCATGGAAATCCGGGACGGTGTCTGGCGCTCTGCGAGGAAGAGCTGGAGAATTATCTGGAGGAGACCATACGCTTCCTGGAACGAATTGAGAGCCAAAACAGTCACCAGATCGTTGTCTTTTCACAGAAAACAGCCGGAGGCGGCAAGGAAAACCTTCCGCAGCACATGGAGGATTTTCTGGATTTCATCCGAAGCTGGTATCGGGATATCCTGGTTATGAAAAGCACACAGGATGCGGGTCGCTTGATCTTTCAGGAGCATATAACGTATATTAGTAATATTGCGGGACAATTACCCTATGAGAGCCTCGAGAGGATACAGCAGGCCATAGATGCGGCCCAGAAAAGGGTTCAGAGCAAGGAAAATGAAGCACAGACAGCGGAGCTTCTTTTGCTGGGAATTCGGAGAATTCTGAAGAAGCGCTGAGCGCTCATCGGAGTTTCGGGTCTTTTGCCCCTGGTATCATAACAATTACGGCAACTGTTTTTGACTGGCTCTGAATAGTTGCCAATTACGGAAAGTGCAACACATGGAAGAACAGATAAAGGAAGTCATAATTGAGGAAGAGGAAACGGTGACCGTCTCTGCGGAGCCGGAGCTTTCCCGGGAAGAAACGGAATCTCCGGCACCGCAGGAGGCACCGGTTGCGGAAGAAGACGAGGATCTTACGGCTGTAGTCGGCGTACGATTTCGCACGGCGGGCAAGTCCTACTATTTTGGCGTGGGTGATTTGCCGGTTCGGCGGGGAAGTCATGTCATTGTAGAGACTGCGCGCGGACAGGAGTACGGAACCAGCGTCTGTGATCCGATGCAGATTCATCAGAAGCGCTTTAAGGCCCCCATTAAGAAGATCATTCGGATGGCCACGGCGGCGGATGAACGCCGCATTGCGGAGAACAGAGAAAAGGAAAGAGAGGCATACCGCATCTGCTTTGAGAAGATCCGCCGGCACAATCTGGATATGAAGCTGATCGATGCGGAATATACCTTTGATAACAGCAAGATCCTGTTTTATTTTACATCGGACGGGCGTGTGGATTTCCGGGATCTGGTGAAGGATCTGGCGGGAGTATTCCACACCAGAATCGAGCTGCGCCAGATCGGCGTACGCGACGAGACAAAGATACTGGGCGGATACGGCATCTGCGGCAGACCGCTCTGCTGCCATACCTATCTGTCGGATTTTGTCCCTGTTTCCATTAAGATGGCAAAGGAACAGAATCTGTCGCTGAACCCGACAAAGATTTCCGGCTCCTGCGGAAGGCTGATGTGCTGCCTCAAGAATGAAGAGGAAACCTATGAGGCGCTGAACAAAAATCTTCCTCGCCTCGGAGATGAGGTGGAGACGACGGATGGGCTTACCGGAGAGGTGGCTGGTGTCAACATTCTGAAGCAGACTGTTCGGGTTCTGGTTGAGGTGAACGACGAAAAGGAGCTCCACGAATGCGGAGCAGATGAAATAACGATTCTGCGGCGCAGAAAACGCGGACAGGCAAAGCCCAAGATCAACCGCACAGAGCTGAAGAATTCCGGGAATGCATCCAGGGGCGGCGGCCGGAAGGAAGCGGCATCTGCCAAGCCCGAAATGAGAGAGCCGGGCAAAGAGGAAAAGCCGGAGGGGGTTAAGCAGACGGATCGCCCGGAGGGAGAGACAAAGGCGTCGGAGCGCAGCCCCAAGGAAAGGCGAGATCGCCGGCCCAGAGGGCAGCAGGAAGGGAAAAACCGTCCGGAGCGTCGCCCGCAGGAGCACAGGGAAGTGAGAGAATCCGGAGAGCATCCGGAGGGAGAACGCCCGGATACGGACAGCTACAGCCGCAGGCGTCACAGATACAGAAGAAGAACCGGCAGCAATGACAGAAGAAGAGAAGAAAAACCTGCTCAAACCGAATGAACGGATCGATGATCTCCAGAGGAGCCATCTGGAGATCATTCAGAATCCGGGACGGTTTTCCTTTGGGATGGATGCTGTTTTGCTTTCCGGGTTTGTGAG
>CAVFRZ010000133.1:0-6635 GCA_963624875.1 Anaerovibrio sp. | reverse complement strand
CTGCAGACGATTTTCGTCCTTCTGGGAGAGCGGTGCCCCCTGCGAAATCTCTGCACTGTCAGCCCCGCTCCCGGCTCTCTGCGCATCCGCAGATTCCTCGTCGTCCTCATCCTGCTCCTTGTGACGCAGTGCGTGCCGTGCTTCCTCTAAAAGCTCTTCGACCGTCACCTGAATCAGACGCACACCGGCAGGAATTCTGCCCTGATTGCGGCCAAGGACCTCCAGGAGCTTTTCCGTCCCCAGAACCCGCTTTCCCTTCTGATCCACCGGAATCAGATCCTCTGCCCGGAAGACAAAGGCCGGAAGGAGCTCGTCAATCCTCCGAAGGCTTTCTGCCGTTGTCTCCAGTCCGGGATCCGGAATCGGATCATGTACCATCCGCAGGAACTCAATCCACGTCAGTGTATTCGGATTCTGCTCGCCCATGTCCGGAAGAACGTTGTCGATATACTGCCGGAACACCGGATTTAAGGTGATCAGGCAGACATTCTCCGGACGCAGCGTCTTGCGCTGGTGGTAGAACAGAAACGCAATGCGCTGCAGAAGGACCGAGGTCTTTCCGCTCCCTGCAATACCGTTTACCAGCAGCACCGGCACATCCGGATACCGGATGACCGCATTCTGCTCCTTCTGAATGGTAACCGTAATGGCCTGCATCTTGTCGCTGTGCTGACGGGAGAGCGAAGCGATCAGCATCGGATCCTCAATCGCCAGCTGCGTGTCAAAATACGCCTTCAGCGTATCCTTTTCCAGGTCAAACTGGCGGCGAAGCTTCAAATCCACCGGGATCGTTCGTCCGTCTACCTCATAGGACGTGCGCCCGTTTTCCTGATTATAGTAGGTTTCCGCAATCGGGGACCGCCAGTCCACAATCAGCTGATCGTAGCCGTTCTCCGAGATGGCGCTGCGGCCGATGTAATAGTCCTCCGGCTCCTCCTCCGGATCAAACCGGAGCTGAACCCGTGCAAAATACGGTGCCTCCAGCAGCATCTTGATCTTCGTGAGCTTCTCCGTCATGGCACCGGACTTAATATTATAGGTATCAATGTAGCGGTTCCATGTCTCAATCTCGCCGTAGCTCTCGGTCTGCACCTCATCATCCGCCGTGTCATAGCGAATGTTGGTCAGAATATCCGCCTTCTCCTCCACAGCCTTCTGATTCAGCTCCGCAATGCTCTCCTCGAGCTCCTGCTCCATCTCCTGAAGCTTTGTATAGGTTGCGTGCAGGTGCTCCTGCTCCTTCTTAAATATATCCTGATTCATCGACGTATCGTGTTCCTTTCTGACCGTTCTGCTTTATTACCGTTCACGCGCAGGCCGGGCGACGGGTCCCGGCGGAGGTGTCCGGTTCGGGGACGCTACGCTGACTTCGTCAGCTACGAGATGGCCTTACGGCCACTCGGCAAAAGCACTCCCCTGCGGCCTAGCGGTGCTAAGCTCGCATAATACGCTCGCAAGCACCGAGGTCCTCGGAAGGCCCCGAACCCGGACATCCGTCCGCCACCCCTGTCGCCCGGCCTGCCTCTGAACAATAGCTTAATTACACCACGGTGTCCATCTTGTCAAATCCCCTCTTCACAGAATCATCACACAAAAATCACAATCCCATGACATTTCAAACACATTCATCCTCTAGCATTCCATTGTAAATGTGTGGAGGCCATGCCCGGTACATTGATTTTCCGTAAACGGGGGCAGCAGAATCTTCCGGTTCTCCTGCGAGCAATGTGCCAAAGCACCACAACCATAAATCTGGAGGTATATATTATGAAAAGCAAGACCCTACATCCCTTGTCCCGGGCAGGCGCTGTCCTTATGACATCCGCTCTGCTCGTATCCACGCCGCTCACGGCTCTTACGAGTATGGCGGCAGAGACTGACAGCACAGCCGTACAGACTGTCATTTCTTCCGGGCTCACCATGAGCACCGACTATCCCGGCATCTCTGTCAAGGCAGGTGACTCCATCAGCTTCTCCCTGGACTTCACCAATTCCGGCTCCGGAGAGATGACAACACTTTCAACCTCCAGTCTCCCGGACGGCTTTGAAGGATATTTTCAGGGCAACGGTCATACCGTTTCCAGCGTATATGTCAAAAACGGCGAAAATGACAGCCTCCTGACCTATACGGTCAATGTCCCGGAAACCGCCTCCGACGGCGAATACAAGATCACTTTGTATGCGAAGGGAGCCTCCAAGAGCGCTTCTCTGACTCTGACACTGAATGTCTCGGAGCTGGATCTTGGTGCCAGCACCATGACCACCGATTATGAGGAGCAGGAGGGCACCAGCGGAACGTCATTCAGCTTCTCCTCCACGATCAATAACAACTCCACCGAGGACCAGTCCTATGCAATGTCTGCAGAGGCTCCCGACGGCTGGAATGTAACCTACACCGCCTCCGACGGCTCCACCAGTGTCTCCGCCATTGACGTAGAAGGCGCCTCCAGCACGAACTTCACCATCAAGGTTGCGCCGGCAGCCGGTGCAGAGGCCGGGGATTACACCATTCCCATCAAGGCTACCTCGGCCAGTGAGACGCTAAGCCTCGAGCTCAAGGTTACCATCACCGGAAGCTACGATCTTGCCCTCACCACGCAGAACGAGACCCTTTCCTTCGACGCTAAGGCCAACAAAAAGACCTCCGTTGTCCTGACGCTTAAAAACGACGGCAACATCGCACTGACGGACATCAATCTCTCCGCCTCTGCTCCCACCGACTGGACCGTGGAGTTCTCTGAGAGCACCATCGATTCCCTCGATGCCGGTGCCTCCAAGGAGGTTACCGCTTACGTAACGCCCGCACAGTCCGCCATCAGCGGCGACTATGTGGTCAGCATGACCGCCAAGGCCAAGGAATCCTCGGTCAGCTCCAGCTTCCGTGTCACAGTAGAAACGCAGACCGTCTGGGGAATTGTCGGTGTCATCATCATTGCCGCCATCTTCGCCTGCCTGTACGAGGTCTTCAAGAAATTCGGGAGGCACTGATTTATGACAAGCGCAGCACAGAATGATTCCATCATTACCATCACAAACCTCAGCAAGTACTATGGGGATGTAAAGGCCGTGGATCATCTGAATCTGACCATTCGTAAGGGCGAGGTCTTCGGTCTTCTAGGCCCCAACGGCGCCGGCAAAACAACGACCACGCTGATGCTCCTGGGACTCACGGATCCGACGGCCGGCCATGCCAGCATCGACGGAATGGACTGCACCAGAGACTCTCTGGCCGTGAAAAACAAGGTAGGCTACCTGCCGGACAATGTCGGCTTCTATCCCACCATGACCGGCCGGGAGAATCTTATTTTCTCCGGTATGATGAATGGATTGGATGAGGAAGCTGCCGGTGAGCGGGCCAAGGCCATGCTCGAGCGCGTCGGAATGACGTACGCAGCCGACCGCAAGGCGGGGACCTACTCCCGCGGCATGCGTCAGCGCCTCGGCATCGCAGATGTCCTCATGAAGGATCCCGGCATCATCATCATGGATGAGCCGACCGCCGGCATCGACCCTTCCGGTGTCCGCGAGATCACAACGCTGATCCGCGGCCTTTCCGAGGAGGACGGGATCACCATCCTGATCTCCTCGCACGATCTGTATCAGATTCAGCGGATTTCAGACCGCGTCGGTATCTTTGTAAAGGGTAAGCTCATTGCCTGTGGACGCATCGATGAGCTGGGCCAGCAGCTGATGAGCAAGGGTCTGTTCATGTTCGATATCAGTGCGGAGAAGAACGGCGAGAAGGTCTGGAACGACGAGTTTCAGAAGATGCTCCGCGGCATCGACGGCGTGACCATCATCGGACGCCGGATTGACGGCACGGTGCACATCGAAGCCACCCGGGATATCCAGAAGGACCTCCTGCGGGCGCTGGTCGATGCCGATTACACCGTCCGGGAGATGCACCAGGAGGGCGGCGATCTGACGGAAATCTACCGTAAGTATTTTGAAGCCGCTACAGCACAGGAAGGAGGAAGTAAACATGGCGGATCTGCAGATGCAGCAAACAGGAGCGACGGCAGCACCGGTTTCCGGAAAGCAGCCAAACGCCTTACATCAGTTTTTAGAGAAGGAGAACAGTGATGCCGCCCGGCGAAACCGCCACGGCATGTATATTCTCTTCCGCAAGGAGCTTTCGGATCACCTGCACTCCGTGCGTTTCGAGATCCTGTTCCTGCTTCTGGCCGTTGTCAGCTTCCTGAGCCTCTACGGCGCCATCCAGACCATCGGAGAAGCGGCGCAGCAGACCTCAGACGGACAGACAGCACTCTCGGAATATCTGTTCCTGCTGCTCTTTACGACCAGTGGCTCGAGCATTTATTCGTTCTCTACGTTTCTGGGTTTCCTCGGCCCGATCATCGGTATTATGCTGGGATTTGATGCCATCAATGAGGAGCAGGCGCAGGGGACCTTGAACCGTCTGGCCGCACAGCCCATTTACCGCGACACCATCATCAATGCCAAGTTCCTGGCCGGTGCCGCTGCAGTCTGCATTACGGTGTTCCCCATCGGCGGGCTGATGAGTGCGGTTGGTCTGATTTCCACCGGTCTGCTTCCGACAGCGGAGCAGACAGCACGGCTCATCATCTTCCTGGCGCTGGGCGTTGTCTACATCTGCATGTGGATGGCGGTTGCGGAGTTCTTCTCTGTGGTCTGCCGCCATGCAGCAACGGCTGCACTGGCCTGCATCGCGATCTGGCTGTTTCTCACGATGTTCCAGAGTCTGGTGGCCTCCGGCATTGCCGGCATGATCTATCCGACCTCCGGCATGGGAGCGCAGATGAATGTGCTGAAGAACTACCAGCTGCAGACGTCGCTTTGCCGGATTTCACCCTATTATCTGTTCAGTGAGATCACGTCGATCGTGATGAACCCGAACGTGCATTCCACGAACCTGGTATCGATCATGCAGAGCCAGGAGGGTGCCATCGCAAGCTACCTGACGCTGGGGCAGAGTCTCCTGCAGATCTGGCCGCACATCGTGGCTATGATCGCGCTGACGGTAGCGGCCTTTGCCGCCGGCTACATCGCCTTCATGCGGAAGGAGATCCGGGCGTAAGAATGTTACACTACGTAAAAGAAGGTCAGCGCCTCTGTAAGTGGGGCCTGACCTTCTTTTTCTATCCGCGGTCTCTGCAGACATGGATGGGTGGTGCTCATGTTTTCCTCGCAGGCCCTTACGTTCCAAAAGCCACCGATTCGAATTGAAGCATTGCGGCTGATTTTAATCCTGTCCCAATACGGTCCCCTCTCCCAGCGCGCGGCGCACGTTCGCTGCGGCATGCTTGCTGAGCCTGCGGTACTCCGCAATCTCATCCTCGGTAAAATCCCGGAACCGCAGCTCTTCGATATCACGGAAGGCACGTTCTAAGGCTTCCTCGAGGGGTGCCGCCTCCTCTCCGTAGCGCAGCAGCACCAGCGGGCGCTCATCCCCGGCCGGTTTTCTTTTTATTTTCTCTACCAGCTTCCTGCGAATCAGCTTCTGCAGGCTAAGGCTCAGCGCCCGTGCCGAGAGGCCGGTATAGCTGCGCACCTCGGTCGCTACTGCCTCGCCGCCGGCAAGCTTCAGATACAGGAGGATCTGGACCTCCTGTTCCTCGAGATCATACCCCTTCATGACACGCTCCAAAGAGCGCTCCAGCATCCGGTCCTCATAGAAATTCAGTGCGAACGGATTCCCCTGCATCGAGGCATCTATGTGAACATCCACCCGTTCCTGGCCCAGTCGTTTTTCAGGAGCAACCGGGTTCACGCCGCCGTCCCTGGCGAAGTTCAGCAGGAACGAATAGATCACCGGGCTGCGGCGCAGATACCCGCCTTCCTTATAGATATCCTTGTAGAAGCTGCTGTAATACTCGATGACGTTCAGCTTCATGCGAACCGTACGGCTGATGCTCGCGCCGCCCTGCGCGACCAGTGAGCCTTCCGTCTTGACGTAGTAGTATACGGGTGCCTTCAGCGCATAGATGTGGTCGGTATGGAGCACATACTCCATGTTGAAAATAAAATCCTCCGCCCAGTCCAGTCTGGAATCCATGCGCAGCTGATATTCCTCAATGATGCTGTGCCGGAAGAATTTATTCCATAGTACGCCGTAGTAGAAATCCGCCGGGCTTTTCATCATTTCGTCCGCATACTCTTCACGCGTCAGGAGATGCTCCTCTTCGATGTCGCCCTTCTGGGACATGTTCTTACCCACCACGCGGTAGAAATCAGCGATGACCATGTCACAGGTCGGATTGTCCTCCATCGCACGGACGAACAGTCTGGTTGCATCCGGTGTAATCCAGTCGTCTGCATCCAGGAACTGGATATACTCGCCCGATGCGAGATCCAGGGCCCGGTTGCGCGTGTCGGAGACGCCGGTATTTTCCTTATGTATTACCCGTATCCTGGCATCGGATGCTGCGTATTCGTCCAGAATCCGCGGCGTATCATCCCTGCTGCCGTCGTCCATGACCAGCAGCTCAAAATCGGAATATGTCTGCTTCAATATGCTGTCCAGACACCGTCCTATGGTATTCTGTGCATTGTAAGCCGGTACAATGATGCTGACCTTTGCCATCTTCACAACCTTTCATATCTGTTACTGTAAAAATCCCGGACAGCGGCTGCGTGGATGTGCGAGCTTGCTC
>CAVFRZ010000132.1:0-6654 GCA_963624875.1 Anaerovibrio sp. | reverse complement strand
GTCTGGAGAGAAGCGTCCGTTACGGGTTGCCATGATCGGGCAGAAGCGGGTCCCTTCCAGAGAGGGCGGCGTAGAGGTCGTCGTATGGGAGCTTGCTACAAGAATGCGGGACCTTGGTGTGGAGGTGGATTGTTACAACCGGTCCGGCTACCGCATTGTTCCGCATAGAAATTATAGGCGCATTGCCGACAGGAAGGGCTGGTTTCAGGATGGGATCCGTATTCTTACCATTCCGACTGTCCGAAACGGAAAGCTTAATGCCATTGTCTATTCCGTGTTCGCCACCTTGCGCGCATTGTTCGGACATTATGATGTCATCCACTTTCATGCAGAGGGGCCGTGTCTTATGTGCTGGCTTCCGAAGCTTTTCGGCATTCGGGTCATCGCTACCATTCATGGCCTCGACTGGCAGCGGGCCAAATGGGGACATTTTGCCTCCCATATGTTGAAGGCGGGTGAGAGGATGGCGGTCAAACATGCGGATGAGGTGATTGTACTCTCTGCCAATCTGCAGGAGTATTTTCGCAGGGAATACGGAAGGGAAACACATTACATTCCGAACGGGATTGAACGTCCCTGCGGGAAGGCTGCAGATCTTATTACGCAGCGGTGGGGGCTGACCAAGGATTCCTACATCATGACGCTGTGCCGGATTGTGCCGGAGAAAGGACTTCATTACCTGCTGAAGGCGTATGAGAATGTTCAGACGGATAAGCGGCTTGTCCTAGCCGGCGGTCCGTCCAATGCGGTGGAATACTATGAGAAAATAGAAGAGCTTGCTGCCAGGGATGACAGAGTGATTCTGGCCGGCCTTGTGGAAGGAGACATCCTGGCAGAGCTTTTGTCCAATGCATATCTGTTCGCACTGCCGTCGGACGTAGAGGGGATGTCTGTCAGCCTTCTGGAGGCGATGAGCTATGGAAACTGCTGCCTGGTTTCGGACATTGAAGAGAGCACGGAGGTGGTGGAGGAGCACGCACCCGTGTTCCTGAGGGGGAATACAAAGGATCTGCAGAGGGTGCTGCAGGAGCTGGTAGACCACCCGCAGCAGGTGGTGCAATACCGCGAGGGAGCCGCTGACTTTATCTGCGGCAAATACAACTGGGATGAGGTGGTGCAGAAAACTCTGAATCTGTATATCGCGCCGGAGGACCGGTTATAACAAAGCCGCAGGAGTAGCTCTCCTGCGGCTTTTGTTACGCATCGGCGATCACGCACTCTTGCGGCAGACAACCACAAAACGGTCCTTAAAGGTGACGATGTTGTATTCCTCAGGATCGGGAGACATCGCCTGCAGCTGAGCCTTGGTGAGGACAAAGACGTCATCCCTATAGGTGTCCTCCGTCAAAGAAGAGAGCGCATCGTCCTCTGCCGGCAAGCCGTAAACGAAATGACCGAAGGAGGAGGCAACGCGGAATTCCGCTTCCGGGTCCTTATAGACGACAGTGTCGCGGAAGGCCTGTGGATCATATTGCGTATAGTACAGTGTCAGCATAAAGGGAGAAGCCACCAGATCATAGGTGGAGTATACGGTGCAGTTTTTTCCTTCGGCTTCCCGCTTGCAGGCGACCTGGTCGGCATAGATCATGGCATCTCCGTAACCGGGCATGAAATCCGTGGCAGCAACTTCGTTATATGCTCCGCCGTAGTAATCCTTGGCAAAGGAAGCAAACCCGATCAAAAGGAGCAAAACCGGAAGGGCTGCGAGCATTTTGCCGGGGATATGCCGGACGGTTTGACGGAGCGTCAGATACAGCCAGCGAAAGCCCATCACCATGCAGTAGACCAGCGGCAGGAATAAGAGAACCTCTCTATTGATGTCCTGCTGAATAAAAAGAGAAAACAAAAGTGCAGCCGCCAGTTCCGAGAGCATGATGCAGTGGATGACGTGATCTTTGGCCGTGCGGATGCAGACAATGATGCCGGCCAGCGTTACCGGCCAGGTGAAGCAGTACAGCGTCCAGTAGCCGGGCATCGCATTCCAGGAGACCTCACCGTCGAGCCCGATGGTGAGCGTGCGGACAAGCTCCTTTGCGTTGCGCACAAGGGAAGAAGGGAGCGTCCGGTCAAAGGCGACGAAGACTGAGCCAAAGTGACTGGACGTGAACTTCGGGAAGGAGATCCATCCCGCCGCAATCTCCGGAAGTCCCAGAAAGTTCACGCCGTAGAACAATGCCAGAGGAAGGCAGACTGCAAGAAAAACAGCAAAGCACCCGGCCAGCTGCGGCCAGGTAATGTGCTTGCTGCTCAAAAGGTAAATACAAGAGATCAGGAGCGTCAGCGGGATCACGACATTGGCGGAGCCGTAGGAATACAGGCAGACGCCGAAAAAGAACGCGGCCAGTAAATATCGTCTCGTCTGCGTGCGGTGCTCCGTGCAAAGAGCTGCGCGCACTAAGAGGAGAGTGGCCAGGATCTGCCAGAAGGGCATGGTGTTGGAGTCCAGGCTCCACCGGGAGAGAATGATGTGCCAGGGAGTCAGTGCCAGAAGAAGAAGTCCTGCCAGAGACGTCCGCTTTCCAAAGCCCTTTCGCAGCAGCAGATAGAACAAAAGGAGCGTAATCGTGCCCAGAAACGCAGGGACGATGCGGATGGACCAGATACCGGATCCGAATAAAAGCGTTGTAATGACGTTCAGGTAGATCATGATCGGACTTCCGCCGCCGGAGCCCCAGGTGATGGGATATACCGGCCAGTGGAAGCCGTTGCGGTCCATGCCGGTGGTGGCAAGACAGAAGGCCTCATATCCGATGGAGGCTTCATCCTGCTGCAAGCCGTCCGGAAGCCCGGAGAGGTTCCAGATGCGAAGGAATCCGCCGAAGATAAGAAGCAGCACCAGCAGTACGTGATAGAAACGCGAAGAGCCCTTTATGCTGCCAAGATCGGAAGTCGAAGCAGCGGAAGCTTCGGCAGCCGCCCTTCCCTGGGACCTGGATCTTAATGCCAGACAGAAGGCAGTAAGGACCAGACAGATTTCCAGCAACGTGGCTAAGAAGTTGTAGTAATCGATGATTCTCATAAAATTCCCCACAGGATTGTTTATTGGGCCCCTATACCGACTTTCCCACGGAAACATCGATGCCGCGGCCGGATAGGACAAAAACACTTTGACCCAAACGCCATTCTATCATACATTAGTGGGATGCTGATGAGCGTGTTTGTACAGGGTACATTTACGAGATAACAGCCGTTATTGCTCACATGCCGGCCATTATTGTCACCGGCTGGCGAGAACGTCCATGAGCAAAAGGAAAGTTGCGCAGCAGTTTCGCAAATGTGTTAGTTACCGATATGAAAGGGATAAAGATGCAGGAACAGGGAATTCATATGATACAAAAGGACGGCACTGCCGTTCCGTTTTTGACGGAAGATGAAGCATTTTCGGGCGTTTCACGCATTGCAGATAAGGTGATTCTGGATGTTGAAAAGGTGACCGGAAAGCGTCCGGCACATTTAAAAAGTGCAGAGGAATGGAAAAGCGGGCCGGTGATCCTGGCAGCAACGCTGGGACACAGCCACTTGACGGAGCACCTGCAGCAGGAGGGAAGACTTTCAAAGGAGCTGGTACAGAGCCTGTCCGGCAAAAGCGAGTGCTATCTTCGAATATATCTTCCGGGCAGAAGTGCATCTGCAGCCGGCGCTGGAGAGGCAGCAGATGCGGCTGCAGAGGAAATCCATGGAGAAGAACCGAATATTTTCCTGATCCTGGGAAGCGATAAGAGGGGGACGATCTACGGCCTGTTTTCGCTGTCGGAGTCGTTGGGCGTTTCACCGCTGACCGATTGGGGAGATGTCCTTTCCGGGCAGCAGGAGGATTTCTGGCTGGATGAGACGCTAAACTATATATCTAAGGAGCCTTCCGTCCGGTACCGAGGCTTTTTCATCAATGATGAGTGGCCTGCCTTTGGAACCTGGTGCACGGAGCATTTCGGCGGCTTTAATGCATCGATGTACGACTGCATATTCGAGCTGCTGCTGCGGCTGCGCGGCAATTACCTGTGGCCGGCGATGTGGACCAGCTCCTTCCCGCTGGACGGACCGGGACCGGCGGACATGGAGCTCGCGGATGAATACGGCGTCATCTGGAGCTTTTCCCATCATGAGCCGTGTCTTCGCGCCAGTGAGGAGTGGGACCGGGTGCGGGGAGAGCATTCGGTGTACGGAAATGCCTGGGATTTCCGTACGAACCGCGAAGGGCTTCTGCGGTATTGGCAGGACGCCCTGAAGGATCGCGGCAGCTACGAGAACATGATTACCATCGGCATGCGGGGAGAACGGGATTCGGCGCTTTTGGGCGAAAACAGCCCGGCAGCGGACAACATAGAGCTGCTGAAGGAGATCATTTCTGCCCAGCGCAAGCTGATTCGTGACGGGAAGGAAGGCGGCAGTATCCGTTCGGAAACGCGGGAGATGCTGGCAGTATATAAGGAAGTGGAGGGCTATTATTACGGAGCGGATGCTGCGGAGGGACTCTACACCTGGGACGGACTGGACGGCGTCATCTGCATGCTCAGTGATGACAACTTTGGACATCTGCGTGCGCTTCCGAATGAGGCTATGCGCCGGCATGAAGGTGGTTATGGCATGTACTACCATCTGGATTACCACGGGGGGCCGGTCTCCTATGAATGGGTGGATTCGACTCCGTTTTCCCAGATCTGGGAGCAGATGTGCGAGGCCTATGAGCACGGCGTGCAGGAGCTCTGGATTGTAAATGTCGGTGATCTTAAATTCCATGAGGTGACGCTGCGCTACTTCATGGATCTGGCTTATGACTATGAGAAATGGGGCAGCAGCAATTCGCAAAGCTATCTCGAGTATCCGCGCATGGTGGCTAAAGAGCTGCTGGCGCCTTGCAATGAATCGCTGAAATCTGCAGGGGAGCAGGCGGTAAGCGGCAATACGCAGGCGGTAAGCGGTAACGAGAGGCCTGGTGCTGAATCACTGGAGGAAGAAACTGCACATGTATTGGAGGAGTACATTCAGCTCGCCTCCCTGCGCCGCCCGGAATCACTTCATCCAGAGATTTTTCATCCCTGCCACGCGCTGGAAACGGATCGCATTCTTCAAAGAGCGGAGAAACTGGCGGCCTCCAATGAGGATATCCTGCATCGGCTGAAGGAAACGCCGGCTTATGACGGATATTACAGCATGATCGGGTGGCCCTGTATGGCGGTGGTCAATCTCCTGCAGCTGCATCTGTATGCGGGCAAAAATCACCACTATGCCGCCCAGGGCCGGCCGGCAGCCAATATCTATGCAGATCTTACACAGCAGTGCCTTGCGAGGGACAAGACATTGGCCAAGGAGTGGGCCGCCTTCCTGGACGGAAAATGGAAAGGAATGGAGCTGGCGCACCATATCGGCTTTACCAAGTGGAACGACTTTGGGCGGCAGAATCCGGTGATCATGCGAATTGAGCCGCAGGATGCACCTATTTTGTCTATGTCGAGAGCGGATACGGAACAGACCTTTGTGCGGGATTATGACGGACCGGGACAGATTATTGCAGAAGACTTCTGTTATGCGGGGAATGATTCGTTTTATCTGGAGCTTTCGAACAACGGAAGCGGGGAGCTGCAGTATCGGACCGGTGTAGTGTCAGAGGATAAATATACGGATGCAGGTGATGCGGAGCTCGCGTCAGAAAACGGTCTGTCTGGGAGTACAGAGGATTCTGCTGAGGCGGAGACGAGCGCGGATACATGTACGGATGGAAGTACAGCGCAAATGCGCCCCACATGCGGCGAGGACGGCTGCCCGAAATGGCTTTGCATTACGCCGGCGGAGGGTACGCTGCAGACGGGCGAGCTTTGCAGAGTGCTGGTTCAAGTGAAAAGAGAGTATCTTCCGGCCACAGAGGTATCCTGCACGCTGATCATTGCCGGCAGCGATGAGACAAAGGCGCAGGTGCAGATCCTGGCAAGATTGAAAGAGGCAGCGTATCCGGGAGTCGGCAGACAGGGAATTCAGGTCCTTCGTCCGGAGAATTTTGAAAGTGAATCCTGGCAGATACTGCCTTATTATGGCAAGCACGGTTCCGGATTAAAGGCTCCGTCCGGACAAAATGAGATCGCCGCCTGCCATTTGGAGATTCCGGAAGAGGGAGACTATGTCCTGAAGTTTCATATGGCACCGCTTAACCCGAGCGGGTTCGAACAGCCGCAGACATTTGGACTGCAGGTGGGAGAGGAGCCGGTGACAGAGATTACAGTAGTGGAGGCATCGCGCACCATAGGCTTTTGCTCCAATGAAGACTGGAGCCGGGCGGTGCTGGACCAGGAGCGCGTGGTTAGAACATCTCTTCATCTGTCGGCAGGGGAACAGACATTCTCTTTGTTGTCAAGAGAAGAGGGGGGTATTCTGGAACGCCTGGAAATCTATCCGGAGAACGTATCACCGGATACTTGTTACTTTGGATGGTAATGAATGGCTGTTGTACAGACATTATGCGCTGCACTGTCGCCGACTGGCGCATGAACTGCAGCAATGAAAGGAAGACATGAGAATTATATTGGCATCGAGATCACCGCGCAGGATACAGCTTTTGAAGCAGATTGGCATTGAGGTGGAGGTGCAGCCCAGCACACTGCCGGAGGTGGTTTCCTCCAGCTCGCCAAGAGAGGTGGTGCGGCTCCTTTCCCTGCAGAAGGC
>CAVFRZ010000131.1:0-6706 GCA_963624875.1 Anaerovibrio sp. | reverse complement strand
ATGCATGACAGGCATCTGCCACGCGGCGGAAGCTCTCAACGCATCTGTCCTCGAAGAGACAGGGCTTACGCCGGCCGCCCTTTGCCTGCTCGTACACAACGGTGGACTCAATGGTAATCAGTCCAAAGCCGCCCTTTGCTCTGGCCTCATAATAGCCAAGCGACGCATCGCTGAGCGTACCGTCGGTGTTGGCCAGGTTGTTGCCCATGGGCGGAACAACAAAGCGGTTCGGAACAGTAACCGTTCCAATCTGTATCGGTGAAAACATTGCCGGAAACTTCATAAACGCCTCCTTTTATCTCGCATAAATGCAGCGGTCCCAATGAAACCTTCGGCCGGGACCGCCGCACATTAATCACACATATCCGATCCGTTTTTAGCGTAAATCATCTGCTTTCAGATAAGCTCACAGCTGAAACGGCCAGGGGATCCTAACACGATGAGATTCCGACTGAATCCATCAGGAGAAGAACTTCTCCAGGACCTCCTGCGTGGGCATTTCCTTCCCTGTATAGAGATGGAAGGCCTCTGCGCCCTGCCAGAGCAGCATGCCGATGCCGCCGACAGCCGCCTTACAGCCAGCTTCCTCTGCATCCAGAATCAGCTTGGTCTTGCGCGGATTGTACACGGTATCTGCAACCACCAGGTCCTTCCGAAGAAGCTCCGGTGCAATCAGTGTCTGTCCGTCCAGCGGTGCCATGCCGACCTTGGTGGCATTGACGAGCATGGTGCAGTCCTCGATGGCAGCCTTCAGCGCGTCCTGGTTCTCCAGCTTCTCTACCGTCACCTTGCAGCCCGGAACAGCCTCTGTGATCTTCTTGCAGGTCAGCTCCGCATTGGCGTAGAACTCGTCATCCAGATTGAAAATATGAATCTCTGCCGCACCGTCCAGAGCTGTCTGCACGGCAATGGCAGTAGCTGCGCCGCCGGCTCCCAGGAGCACGATCTTCTGTCCTTCTACGCTGATTCCGTTTTCCTTAAGATTCCGGACAAACCCGATGCCGTCTGTATTGTGTCCGGTGAGCTTTCCGTTCTCATCGGCAGTTACGGTATTGCAGGCGCCGATCAGCCTGGCTGCCGGAGTCACTTCATCCAGATACTGCGTAACTGCCGTTTTATCCGGCATTGTTACGTTAAAGCCGCCGGCCTTCAGCGTTCTGAGTGCCTTTACGCCCTCCTCCAGCTTCTCCAGCGGTACATCAAAGGCCAGATATGCTGCATCCGTTCCGGTTCTTTCGAAGCTGTAGTTGTGCATTGCCGGTGAGCCGGAATGGCCAACCGGTGAGCCGATCAGGCAATATAATTTGGTATGTCCTGTGATTCTGTTCTCCATGGTAACCTCCGTTCTTATTTCTCCAGTACTTCCGGCCATGCCTTCTGAAGGACCTCTTCTGCCGCCTTATAAGCCAGCTTGGCAGCCTCTGCTACGCCGTGTGCCAGAAGCTCGTCGCTGATTACCTCAACGCCCATAACCTGCGGCTGTACCCCCTTGGCCTTGAGCATCTTTACAAAGCTCTCGGTATCGCCATAGCCCTTTCCGGGAAGCACTCTGTCATGCATGGACTCATCACGAAGGATGCTCTTTGCATAGGGACGTGCCTGTACATCATTGATCTGAACAGAAACCAGCTTCTCCACCGGGATATCTGCAAGATAGCTCTCGTCGTAGCTCTGGTCCGCACGGATCCAGTGCCAGGAATCCAGCAGCACCTTGGCATTCTCACAATCCGCAGCCTTAACAACTGCCCAGGCCTTCTCCACATCCGGAATGCCGCTGTAGGGCATCGGCTCAACACCGATGTTGAGCTTGCCTGCGCGATGGCAAAGCTCCTTCAGCTTCTGTGCCGTATGCTCTACGGAGTAATTCTCCATCAGGCCGCAGTTGATACCGGTTACGCCGAACAGCTCACACATATGGAAGCAGATCTGCTCCTTATACATCTGCTCATAGGAGCGATGATCCTCTGCCCACTGAACGATGTACTCAACCTCTGTCACCTTCATGTCATACTTGTTCAGGATATCCAGAATGTCGCTGTCATGAAGACCCTCGGCAAGAGCATCCGCGTAGGTCTCTGCGCGCAGGCCGATTCCTTCAAAGCCGGCTTCCTTGGCCGCCTTGACTCTTTCCTCAAAGGTGCACTGATCACCCAGTGTCCAGGAGCTGATAGTAATAGGATATTTTGCAGACATTTTCTACCTCCATAGTGCTTAATGAATTTATGTGATTAACTTTTTAAAACATCCGTTTTCAGCCGCACAATGGTTTCATACCCGCTAGACCAGTCAATTAAAAATCGACGTACCAGTTATGAATTTCCCTGTGCGTTACATCTTGTCCAGCTCCGACAGAATCGCATCGCATACCTCCGGAACCGTGAGTCCCGATGTGTCTACCGCAATATCTGCCGCCGCTTCGTACTTCGGATATCTCTGATCCATCAGCTTCTGGATGTCTGAGGTGTTCTTTTTGCCTCTCAGAAGCGGACGATCGTCGTTATCCTTTACTCTTTCCAATATCGTTTCCGGGCTTGCCTTGAGAAGAACGGTCACGCCGCCTCTGTGCATCGCGGCTACGTTCTCTTCCCGCATGGCTGCCCCGCCTCCGCAGGATACGATGGCCGGAGCATCTGCCGTAAAGGATTCCAGAAGCTCTGTCTCCAGCTTCCGGAAATAGGGCTCGCCCTTTTTCTCAAATATATCCGGGATGCTCATGCCCTCCTGCTCCGCAATGCGGGCGTCCATCTCCACCACGGGAAATCCCAGACGTTTTTTCAGTTCCTGTGCCACAGTGGACTTTCCTGCCCCCATGAAGCCGATTAAAAATATGGTTTTGTTCATTGCCTTAACCTCCTTAGCAGCCAGGTCATTTCCTGCTGCCGGATCCTGTTGCCGCAATCCTGCATCCCACCATAAGCCTCCGAAACGAAACATCTCGATGTGAACGAAACACGTCGATGTGAACGAAATACGTCGCTGCGGAGGTTTGCACAGGCATCCTTTAGGCCTCCTGCGGTCCCTTGTTAAAGCAGCGGTTGAGATACAGCGCCAGCAATACGCCGATAAATGTCACAACAATATTAAACAAAACCACGTATCTGGGTCCATCCGTACCGCCAACTTTTGTGAGAATTCCGGCCACACTGATCACGAGGTAGTTCGCCACGCTCGAAGCGATCATAACGATCGAGGTGATCACGCCGCGATGACGCGGGAACATCTCATTGGCTACGGCCGTCACCAGCTGCAGCACACCGCCCGCTGCAAAGAATCCGAGCAGGAAGCCGCCGGCAAGGCACATCCAGGGCGTTCTGACAAAATACAGTGCGATCAGCACAACCAGTGCCACCGAAGGATAACCGATCAGAATCTTCACCGGCTTTACGCCCTTTTTAAGAAGCGCCGCACTTACAAACAAGGCAACGACAATGCCGACAGAGTAGAAGGACTGAATCTGGCTCGGCTCAGACAGGCCGTACAGCTTGCCCAGCTCCTGGTTGCAGTTCATCCACAGCATGAAGGTGGTGGATGTAGTAAAGCCAAGTGCAATCAGAACGATGGACGCCGGTGTGAACTGCATCTTCTCCTTCTGTCCCTTGCCCTTTTTCGCCGGAGTGAATTCCGGGAAGGGAAGGAAGGCCAGGAAAATGCCATCGATGATAATGATGCCGGCACATACCAGGAAAATGGTTGCAAACGGCAGCTGATTCCCCGACACGAAGCGAATCGCGAACGGAAGAAGGAACTGGGCGATGGATATCGACATTTTGGTGAAAATGTTCGCGATGGTTCCCTTTTCCTTGAAAATTTCCATACAGGACGGTGTGATGCTGGTATCCAGGAAGGAGTTCGCCATTCCGCTGATGACTGCCAGCACATAACCGACGTATATGTTGGGTGCGAATGTAATGCTCAGGAAAAATATCGCATACAGTGCGCAGCCAATCAGACCGGATGCGCGGCGTCCAAGCCGGTCGGAAAGCGGACCTGCAACCGGGAACGCAACCAATCTTCCTAAACCGATCGCTGCAATGACCGCCACGACACCGGATACGTCAAAGCTTCCGTCAGCCAGCGTCTGCGCGCCCCAAAGGCCTGCCAGCTCCTGCTTGTACTGGCCCATGATGGTCGCTGCCACGCCCAGTACAAAGTAGGTCATATACAGGGCAAACGCCGTAGGATAATATCTTGCGGACTCATTTTTCTGTTTCATACGTAGAACCTTCTCCTTACCTAATGCATCGTTTTCAAAATAACCGGCCTGCTAGCGCAGAACTTTTTCTGAGGGTGCGTGTCAAAAATGTAGGCACAGCGGGCTATGCTGCGGATTTTTAACACGTGCAATCAGGAAAAAGAGTCAGTTACGCGTAGAGCAGCTCCCTGATCTCATCGATCGGCATCTGCTCGCCGGTGTAAAGGCGGAACGCCTCTGCCCCCTGGCACAGGAGCATTCCCAGCCCGTTGCACACAACACAGCCTGCTGCCTCAGCATCCTTTAAAAGCTTTGTCTGCGGCGGCGCATAGACGGCATCGGTTACAACAAGATCCTTCCGGAACCAGGTGGCATCCTCGATCAGTGATGCGTCCTCGTTCGGTGCCATGCCGACCCTCGTCGCATTGGACAGGATGTCCGACTCTGCGATGGTCTTCTTTAAAAGCTCCTTGTCCGCCAGATCATTTAATGTGAACTGACATCCCGGAACCGCATCCGCAATTCTCTGCACGGTCTTCTCAAGACTGCCCCAGAATGCATCCTTCAGATTGAAGATGCTGATTTCCTTCGCCTCCTCCAGTGCCGCCTGTGCCGCAATTGCAGATGCTGCACCGCCGCCGCCCAGGAGGACGATCTTCTTTCCCTTTACCTGTACGCCGCTGCGCTCAAGATTTCTGGTATACCCCATGCCGTCTGTGTTATAGCCGGTGAGCTTTCCGTTGTCATTAACAATGGTGTTAACAGCGCCGATGGCCCTGGCTGCCGGTGCAAGCTCATCCATGTACTTGAGCGCTTCCTGCTTGCAGGGCATGGTCACGTTCGCTCCGCGAAAATGGAAGAGCTTCAATGCCTCGATCGCATCGCCGGTCTTCTCAATCGGAACATCGAACGCAAGATACGCGTAATCCAGTCCATATTTTTCGAAGCAGTAATTGTACATTTCCGGTGACTTGGAATGTGCCACCGGCGTGCCAATCAGTCCCAACAGTGTCGTTTTTCCTGTAATGTTCATTTTCTTCACCTGCGTTATTTTTTTGACAATCTCAACTTACGACACCCGTCCTCCAGAAACAAATTAAGTTTTTCAATTGGTTTCATAGACATTTTCAATGGATTCTTTTATATTTGACTATAATTTCCGAGGGGGCTCCTATGAATCTTCTGCACTTACGTTATTTTGCCGAACTGGCCAAGACACAGCATTATACCCGCGCTGCCGAGTCGCTTTGCATCACGCAGCCGACGCTGAGCCATGCCATCAGCCAGCTGGAGCAGGAGCTTGGTCTCCCGCTCTTCGAACGACAGGGACGGAGTGTGCGGCTGACCCACCACGGCGAGCAGTTTCTGGCGTATACCAACCGGGCTCTTGGCAGCCTTGATGAAGGTGTCCAACTGCTGCAGAGTGTTGGCCGCGGGGAGGGCATCATTCGGCTCGGCTTTCTGCGGACCCTGGGCATTGATTTCGTTCCCCGACTGGCCGCGGATTTTCTCCGGCAAAATACCGGGAAGAATATCCATTTTGCCTTTCACAGCGGCGTAACCGGCGAGCTGTTGGGTGGCCTCTCCGAGCGCAGATATGACCTGGTCTTTGCTTCCAGACCCTCTGATGAGATGCTTTTCTCCAGCACACCGGTGAATAAGCAGGACCTTGTCCTTATCGTCCCCAAGGAGCATCCCCTTGCCGATCGCCAGATGATTGACCTTGCTGACACGCTCCCTTATCCGCAGATTGGCTTCACCAAGGGCTCCGGACTTCGAGATGTCATTATGAACCTGTACAGCCAGATTGGTGCCTGTCCCAATATTGCGTACGAAACCGAGGAAGATCAGGTGGTAGCGGGCCTTGTTGCGCAGGGCTTTGGCATTGCCGTCGTTCCTTATATGGAGATGCTGTTTCGCCTGAACGTGAAGATTCTCCCCATTGTCCATCCGACATGGGAGCGTTATTTTTATATGATCTGCGATGAGAAGGCATTCCTGTCGCCGGCCGTCCGACAATTCCGTCAGTTTGTTCTGGATCAGACCGAGGATGAAGTAAAATTGCACAAATAAAAAGATGCACAAAAATCGCGTGCATCTTTTTATTACATAGAACGTCTCTATAGAATTGATAGAAAAAATTGTGGATGATGAATCGTAAGCGCTGGCAATTCGCTTTTGCTGCAATCAACCTTTTACAGCTCCGGCAGTTAAGCCTCCAGCCATGTATTTCTGTGCAAATGAAAATAGTACCATCGTAGGAAGAATAGAAATAATAATACCAGCGCTCATTTCTCCCCACTTAATAGGCTCTTCAGGCATCTCTGTGGGTTAAAAATGCCGTTTTCTCCAGTAACTACGCCGCTTCAGGCTGAATGGACTTTCGGTTAGGAAGTGGTATGCGGATTTTCGAGCATACCAGATACACCATATCCATCATGTTCTGGATGTTCCGGAATCCATACGCCTTGCGGATTATCAGTTTGATTTTGTTGTTTGTTGCTTCGATTCGGG
>CAVFRZ010000130.1:0-6803 GCA_963624875.1 Anaerovibrio sp. | reverse complement strand
TTGGAGCCTTTATTTTTGAGCTCCGCTTTTTCATAGCTCAGTTGACACTATCTGTGTGGCCGCTGAATAGTTACCGTATCGTTAGAAAAGGTCCGCGTTGTCAGGTCGGAACCTGTCGCCGATGGGTATGTTTACATCGCCTCTGCCTCTGTGTCCCTCACCCGGAGCGGTGAATACGCAATCCGCACATTGATGTCCTGACTGTAATTGCCGAAGGCCTTGCCGAAGATCGTGAGTCCACCGGCGTTCTCCGCACCCTCCGGCACCGCCAGTCGAAAGCGCAGAGAGCTCTTATCTGTTAGATGGAGATTATCCACCGTTACATCCGACTTGCGGTCGCCGTCGATGAATGTCCCCTTCTTGTTGATCTGGAGCATCTTTAAAAGCCCGTACTGGTTCCAGTTCGGGAACCACCAGTCCGGTGTCAGGATTCCCTTCACCTCACCGAAATCCCCGGGCGAGGTCCACATCCCGACATTCACGTCATTCAGGTAAAAATAAATATCTGACGGCCAGTTCTCATTGATGCCGGGCGCCTCCGAGGAAATCTCCATCGAGATGCAGATCTCGTCGATGCGCTGCCCGTAGGGAATGAAGTTCGGAATGGCATACTCCACATATCCCTTCGTGAACCACAGAATGTCCGCGGTAAACCGGTCATTGTGGAAAAAGTACCGCTTATCATCCACCTCGCCGATGATGTGGCGCTCGGATGCCAGTCCGCAGGTCGGATAGACGTCACAGTCGCAGTAGTGTCCCACGGGAATCGATGTATTGTAGACATTCTGATCCGGAATACCGCGGGTGAGCTCTACCAGAATCCGGTCCTGGTTCACCGAGCAGATCTTCTGATTGCCGTGGCCGCCCGGCTGGTTTGTCACGTGGATCAGTCCGCACTCCTCCAGAAGACGAATGTGGCCCGTCAGAGCGCCATTGGTGATGGATAGCTCCTGGGCCAGATCCTTCATGCTCATTCCGTTGTTCTCTAATAGAAGATTCAGAATCCGAACCCGCACCTCGGATCCGAGTGCTTTAAAAACCTCCAGCCCATCCTCCAGCTGTGTGATGCGCAGCATAGGCGATCCTCCTTTTTTATATTTCTTGCTTATATTTCGTTGAACGTTCAGCACCTATCTCAAATTTGATACTCGAAAATGTCTGATGGCATTTTCACCTCTCATTCGCAAATCCCCGATGTGGCTGCCGGAGACGATTTATGCCTTGGCCGCCTGCTAAGTTCAATGGTGGTAACTATTCAGAGCCCATTCGCAAAATCGCTGCTACGCAGCTTTCTTTTTGCGAATGTGGCGTTCTCGCCAAGTAAAATTAACTATTCAGCACCCATCTCGAATTTGCTATCGCAAATCCTCGATGTGGCTGGCCAGAGGCGCTTCGCGCCTTGCCCGCCTGCCAATTTCAATCGTGAATTTGTTTGTCGGATCGATTATAGAATCTCCTCAACTATAACAGCAAAACCTAAAATAATCCAACAACATTTCGGGTGTGTTGGCGAAAATGAGAGCAGAATAACGGAGCAGAGTGGACCAACCTCACGAAAAGATGTCAAAAATGCAAATAACATTTAGAAAAAACAAAAATAAAAAAGGAAATTCTAAAATACTGTTGACACGACAGAAAGCGAATTGTATATTGTGAACATACGAACTGCCGATACGTTCAAGGTGATGTGCAATGTGACGGCGGAGGGGAATATTATCAATTATATTCAGGAGGGAACACGTATGAAGAAAAAGTTATTGAGCGCGGTATTGGTCGGCGCTATGGCTGCTTCCATGCTGACCGGCTGCTCAGAGGCAGTCAGCGATGCAGCAGCCGGTGATGAGACCGCAGCGGAGGAGACAGCAGACGATGCAGCTGATGATACTGCAGAAGAGTCTGCAGATGCCGCTTCCACGGACACCGCAACCGCGGTTACTACGGTCGGTGATGCGAACGGTACACACATGGAGTGCTGGTCCTTCGTAGAGGCACACAACACCTTCTATGCGAAGATGGTTGAGGCGTGGAACGCCGCCAACCCGGATCGTACCATTGAGATCACCTTTACAACCTATCCTTATTCCGATATGCATCAGAAGCTCCTGATGAGCCTTTCCGCAGGAGAGGGCGCTCCGGACATCTGCGACGTTGAGATGGGACAGGTTCCGAACATCTACGAAGGCCTTGATACCTGGCTGTATCCGCTGGACGACGCAATGACACCGTATGCAGCAGACATGCTGACATCCCGCCTGGATGCCTACAAGGGCTCTGATGGCAAGCAGTACGGCGCTCCGTTCCACGTAGGTGCTACCGTAATGTACTACAACATGGCAGTGCTCGAGGAGGCCGGCATCACACAGGAAGATGTTGACGCTGTTGTTACCTGGGATGACTGGGCAGCACTTGGTGAGAAGTATCTCGACGCCATCGGACATCCGGACGGCAAGTACTGGACATCCGTTGACACCGGCGGAACCGACTGGCAGTGGATCGCCATGGCTGAGTACGGTGAGGACTGGACCGGCGGCTTCGACGGAACGGCAAACGTACAGCTTGAGTCAGTTAAGAAGATGCTCACTCAGGAGCAGGAATGGGTTAACAGCGGACTGGCAGAGGTTTCTCCGGACGGCCACGTAGACCTGGAGGCAGGCTTCCAGAACATTCTGGATCACAACATTGTTTCCTTCCCGAAGGCAATGTGGTACATGAGCCGCTTCACCAACTATATGCCTGAGGAGAAGGGCAACTGGTACATCGCAAAGTGCCCTGTATTCGAAGAAGGTCAGGACTGCTCCGTTGGTATCGGCGGAACCGGCACGGTTGTAACTCAGCAGGCAGCTGACACCGCTCTTGCGGCAGACTTCCTTTGCTTTGCAAAGATGTCTCCGGAGGGCGAGCAGATGATCTGGGATGACCTTGGATTCGATGTATGCAACACCTCCCTTTGGACCGATGATGCATTTGCACACGATGACAGCAACCAGTACAACCAGTTCTTCCGCAACTATCCGTACGATGTTCTTGCCAGCATCAAGGATCAGATCGGCACCGTTATGACGGTGAAGATTTCTCCGACCATCAACGAGTATGTATGCAACACCACACTCAATGAGATTCTCGAGGAGAACATGGACGTAGACGAGGCACTGCAGGAGCTGCAGGATGCGGTCGACGCCGAACAGTAAATAGAAATATCCGGTACAGCGTTTACGGGATAGAGACCGGTTCATAAAGCCGGCTAACGAATGACAATGTATAACGATGTACCGACAGTAAAGTGGGAGAGCCCGAAAGCCCTGAAAAGCTACAGGGCCCTCCCACTTTTGTTATAAGGCAGCCTGCTTGGCACGCCGCTTCGAAGGCTTGAAATTCCAATGCGGCAGGTGCTGAACGGATATATGTAAGAGAAACACACGAACACGATTTGTTTCAGGAAGGACATTACGATGGATAAGAAGAAGAGCGGCGGTGGATTTCTATATTCACAGAAGGTTGCGCCCTATGTCTTTGTCGCACCCTTCATCATTTGCTTCGCAATTTTCTGGGTCTATCCTTTGATCTCGGCCTTTATCATGTCGACACAGGATATCGGAGCAATCACGAAGGAATTTGTAGGACTCAAGAATTTCCAGAAGCTGCTGACGGACAAGGTATTCCATACAGCAATTCTCAACAGCGTGGAGTACACCGTCTTCACCTGTGCACTTCTGATTCCCTTCCCCCTTCTGTATGCCGTGATGATGGACGGCAACATTGTGAAGGCCAAGGGCGTCTGGAAGGCTATGATGTACGTGCCGGCTCTGACCTCTGTCGTTATCTCCGGTACGCTGTTCCGCCTGATGTTCACCGAGTACAAGACCGGACAGATGAACGTTCTGATGGCAGCACTCGGGCTCCCTGCCTTCAAATGGCTGAAGGTCAAGTGGACCTCCGAGATTGCACTCCTTGTCCTTTGCTGCTGGAGATGGACCGGAGTGAATACCCTGTACTTTATGTCAGGCCTTAAGTCTATTGATAAATCCATGTATGAGTCTGCTGAGATCGACGGCGCCAACAGCTGGCAGCGGCTTCGCTACATCACGCTCCCTCTGATCAAGCCGACCACGATCTACGTGCTGACCATCTCCATCTATGCAGGACTTGCGATGTTCCTCGAGTCCTTCATGCTGTGGGCCGGTAACGACTCACCCAAGAACATCGGACTGACCATTGTAGGATACCTCTACAAGCGCGGCATCCAGAAAAACGACATGGGCTATGCCTGCGCTGTCGGTGTCGTCCTCATGGTCATCGGCCTTACCATCAACTTCATTCAGCTGGGCCTGAATGGAACACTGAAGAAGGAGGAAGATTAACATGGCAGCAACGATTTCATCCGCAGTCGTCGAGAAAAAGACACGGTCTGCCTCCAAGACAAGGCTCATCCTTTCGATCCTGGGAACCGGATTCTTTGCAATCCTGTCCTGCATTCTGATCTACCCGCTGTTCTGCGGACTGGTTGCATCCTTCCGCCCCGGCCGCGAGCTGATCCGAAGAGGTCTGGCACTGAACCTGGACCCCTCCGACATGACACTGAACAACTACATTTACCTCTTCAGCGGCAACGCCGATTCGAAAAAGTACTGGATGTGGTTTAAAAACTCGATGGTACTGACCATCGTCACCGTCGTCTTAACGCTCCTGGTGTGCTACTTTATTTCCTACGGCATCACCATGTACAACTTCAAGCTCCAGCGTTTTTTGTTCCTGCTCGTGATCGCGACCATGATGGTTCCCTTCGAAATCCTCCTGATGCCCCTGTACCAGGAAATGATCGACATCGGACTCATCGATACGATGGCAGGCGTAATACTGCCGGGACTGTGTTCGGCCTCCACAATTTTCTTCTTCCATCAGTACATGATCTCACTCCCGAAGGAGCTTCTGGATGCCGGCCGCATTGACGGTGCGAACGAGTACTACATTTCGGTGAAAATAATGATGCCGATCACCAAGCCGGCGTTCTCCTCGATGGCCATTCTGTGCGCCATGGGTGCCTGGAACAACATGCTCTGGCCCCTTATGGTATTCCGCAAGGCCAACAAATTCACGCTGACGATCGGTCTGAACACACTGCTGACACCCTATGGCAACAACTACGACATGCTGATCGCCGGCTCTATGCTGGCCATCGTTCCGATCATGGTGGTATTCCTGCTGTTCCAGCGGTACATCATTGACGGTATGACAGCAGGCGCGGTAAAGGGCTAGGATACTCGAAAATGCCCGATGGCATTTTCTCCTATTTGGAGTGATTGCCGGTGATACCGGCAATGCACTCCGTGCTACGGAGAAACCGCATACGCGGATTTCTCCTTGCATATGATGTGCATTACGATGTGATATGCGATGTGATAGGCGTTGAATCGAATCAGAATTAGGAGGACATCATGGCACGCAAAACAAAACTCATCGTAGATAAGGATTTCAAAATCGGAGAGGTGGATAAGAGAATCTACGGCTCCTTCATCGAGCACCTGGGAAGAGCGGTGTACAACGGCATTTATCAGCCGGGACATGCGACCGCTGATGAGCTGGGCTTCCGCAAGGACGTTATTGACCTCGTACGCGAGCTCGACGTTCCGATTGTCCGGTACCCGGGCGGCAATTTCGTCTCCAACTTCTACTGGGAGGATTCCGTAGGACCTGTGGCAGAGCGCAAGGCAAGACTGGACCTTGCCTGGAGAACCTATGAGCCGAATCTCGTTGGCATCAACGAGTTCTCCAAGTGGGCACAGAAGGCCAATACCAGCATTATGATGGCAGTGAACCTCGGCACGAGAGGAACCACTGATGCGTTGAACCTTCTGGAGTATTGCAACCTGGACACCAATTCCTACTACGCAGATCTTCGCCGCCAGCACGGTGATAAGGACCCCTACGGCATCAAGCTCTGGTGCATGGGCAACGAGATGGACGGCCCGTGGCAGATGGGCCACAAGGAGGCGCTGGAGTACGGACACCTCGCAGCAGAGACATCCAAGGCCATGAAGACGATGGACCACTCCATCGAAACCGTCGTCTGCGGCTCCTCCAATGTCATGATGCCGACCTTCGGCACCTGGGAGTCAACAGTGCTGAATGAAGCCTATGATTATGTGGACTATGTATCACTCCACCAGTACTGGGGCAATACGGACAATGACACGCCGGAGTTCTTCGCCGTTACGGATGATTTAGAGTATTTTCTGAAATCCGTCATTGCGACCTGCGATTATGTAAAGGCGACGAAGCACGGCAAAAAGGATATTAACCTCTCCTTTGACGAGTGGAATGTGTGGTATCACTCTATGCAGCAGGACAACGAGGACATGGAGAACATGCCCTGGCGCTCCCATCCGCACCTCCTGGAGGATATCTATAACTACGAGGATGCCATTGTGGACGCGCTGGCCCTCATCAAGTTCCTGCAGCATGCAGACCGCGTGAAGGTGGCCTGCCTTGCACAGCTCGTCAACGTTATCGCACCCATCATGACCGAGGACGACGGCCCTGCATGGCGCCAGACCATTTTCTATCCGTTCTATCTGGTGTCCAAATACGGACGCGGCGTAGCGCTGCAGCCGGTGCTCTCCGGTGATGACCATGCAACGACCAAGCATGACCATGTCACGGACGTAGAGGCCGTTTCTGTCTATAACGAGGAGAAGAATCAGGTTGCGATCTTCGCTGTTAACCGCAATACGGAGGAGAATGTCGAATTCGAGGCAGACCTTCGCGGCTTTGAGGGGTACCGTGTCATCGACTTCCAGGCGCTGGAG
>CAVFRZ010000129.1:0-6880 GCA_963624875.1 Anaerovibrio sp. | reverse complement strand
CTGCCTTATCCGTGGAGATCATAACGAAACGCTCGGTGCCGCAGGCTGCTGCTGCCATCGCCGTATTGAAGGTACCGAACACGTTGTTCTTGATGGATTCGCAGGGGCTGACCTCCATGAGAGGCACATGCTTGTGCGCAGCGGCATGATAGACGATATCCGGACGGTACTTGTCGAAAATCCAGTTGATGCGCTTCTCATTGCGGACAGATGCTATCAGCACCACCAGGTCCAGATCCGGATATCTGCGGCGCAGCTCCTGCTGCACGTCATAGGCACTGTTCTCGTAGATATCAATCAGAATCAGCTGCCGCGGATGATGTCCCGCTATCTGCCGGCAAAGCTCCGAGCCGATGGAGCCGCCGCCGCCGGTGACACAGACTACCTTTCCCTGCACATACCCGATAATGGAATCCAGATCAACCTTCACCGGATCCCGTCCCAGAAGGTCCTCTACCTCGACATCGTGAAGCTTGGAAACGCTGACCTCTCCGTTTACCAGCTGATAAATGCCGGGAAGCGTCCGCATCTTGCACTTGGTCTCCTTGCAGATGTCCAGAATTCCCTTCATCTGGGCTCTGGAAAGCGACGGAATGGCAACGATGATCTCATCGATATCGTATTGCTCCACCGCTTCCGGGATCTGCTCACGGCCTCCGACAACCTTGACTCCCTGAATGTACTTGCCCCATTTGTCCTGTGAATCGTCAATCAGACATTTGAGGCTCATGGTCGAGTAGTGCGAATTCAGAATCTCCCGGACGATAATATTCCCTGCTTCTCCGGCGCCGATGACCATCACGTTCGTGGCATTGCTGCGGTTGGCGTTTTTGTGCTTCACCCCTCGCAGAAACCGGTAGGAAAAACGACTGACAAAGGTCAGCGAAATCATCAGGAACATGTAGAGAAAGTAATAGCTCTTCGGAACGGCCTGTATATCGTGCCGGTTCAGATGCAGAACTCCTACATTCAGTACCGCCGCCGATACATTGGCGAACACAAGGTTCTGCAGCTCCGTTTCCCCCGCAAAGGCCCAGAGCGAGTCATACAGGCGAAACAGCCAGAACATGGCAAGGGTCACAGCAACTGTAAGCGGAAGCGCCTCCATCACCGGCAGATAAAAGTAATCCGGGATCTCCGACGGCTGAAACTCATAGCGGATCAAAAGCGACATGTAGCTTGCCAGAATCACGCTCAATATATCGTAAACGATCAGGACAACGCGCCGCCAGAACTTCGCATAATTGAACGTATGCTCCGATCCTTGCTGCGTATTCTTTTCCGACTTGAACATATATACCTCAACGAATGATGCTGGCGTCAAATGCTCTTGCTGCCAAGGAATTTGCTGCTTCGCAGCGCAAATCCAGTGTGGAAAATGCTCTAATCAGCGTTTCCTCAAGCGGCGCGCCAGGCATCCGCAACTATACAGGGTAATCCAATCCATAAGTATACAACATAACGTGGCAGTGCGCACGGTCCCAGAAGGACGGTAAGCCACACCAGGAAAAGGGGGAACCATGCAAGAAGAAGCCGCCTCCTTCGCTGCCGCAGAAGGTAAACGCCGCAAAAGGCAAAGGCCAGCGCCATCACCCCCGGAGAGAGAATCCATGACAGAACCGGCAGGCGCTGCGCCGCCGCATCCAGAGACAGGAACCGGTACCATGTATCCAGCGAGGGGAGCTTACTCTGCCTTGTGCCGGGCAGCTCTGTTTCATAGCCAAAATAGGAGCTTTCTCCATAGGTAAAGGTATAGACCGTGTTCCCTTTATAGCAGTCAATCACCGTTCCGGGTGCCCAGAAGCCATAGCTTGTCATAAGCCACGCATTCAGATAGGCCGCCGGATGCTCGCGTCCCTTGGTCAGCCACAGCTTCCAGAAGGTCCCGGGAGCACTCCGATAAACATCACTGCGAAAGCGGAGCTTTACCTGATCCGAAAGCACCGGATTGTAATAATCCCAGCCCAGCAGCCCATTCGTCTCTTCCTCCTCTGTGGGAGCCATCAGCTCCTGCATCAGCACCGTCTCTTCTGCGGTAAAGGAATCCGGATCCGAGACCCAGACACGGGCCAGCTGCATAATCGGTACCGTCAGAATTTCCTGACTCTCCGAGGAGTCCGCATGAAGTGATGCCGCAAGCCCGGACGATGCCCCCTTATAGAGGAACAACGGCAGCAGCAGAATCACTGCTATGCGCCAGCCTCTTCCCGCGGATGCGTGCTCACGCACCTTTATCCGCTTTACTCCCAGAGCCGCCCCGGCCAATATGAGAAACACCGCATAGGCATAGGCCCCATTGTTGCGCAGCAGCATCATCAAGGTCCCGGAGACAATGCAGCCCGCAGCATTCCTGCGAGTTACATCTCCCAGAAAAAGCCGCTTCAAATAGAGCACCAGCATCAGCAGCGCTGCCGCGAACAAACCATCCTTGCAGCTGCACAGAACAAACATAGTGACCACCGGACAAAGCGCCAGCCATAGGATGCCGAACCATTTGGCAATGCCGCCCCGTCTCTTTGGCGCAGCCGCTCCCATTTCCCGGACAAGGCAGACAAAGACCGCGTCCATCGCGGCCATCTGCAGCAGAAGGTAACAGAAAATGCCAAGGTTATAGGAACCCGTCACCTTGTGCACGCCCAGAATCGTGCCGCCCAGCGCCAGAACGTGGAGCAGCGGATGGTGCGTTGTAAAGCTGCGCGTCTGCACCATGGCCAGCTCCTCTGCTGCGTCATAGACAAAAAAGCCGGGGTATACCGCCAGAAGCGAAATCAGCTGCAAAAGGAAGAAAAGCAGCCACAAAAGCACAGCATTTCGCCGCTTTTCTGCCCGGGATGCTTCATCTGTCTCCCTGACATCTGCGCCGCAGCAGGAGCTTTTCTTCTCCCTCTTCCGATCCATCCGGTGCCAGATCCGCACACAGAGAAATCCGCATACCGCCCAGATGAGCAAAAAGACAGCTCCCTCTGCAGCAGACGGCACTGCCAGGCCGCCCTTTTGCTCCAGCATCTGTCCCAGCGTGAAGGAGAGCGCACACACGCCTCCGTACACCGCGCCAAGGGCCGCGTCGCGGCGATTCGTGCTCATGCCTCCTGCTCCTTTGTCCGTTTCTCACGGAACAGGAGCGGAGCCAGTGCAAACAGCAGCACAATCGTATACGGATTGCAGAAATGGAAGGTCCACTCCACCATTCCCGTGATTCCAAATCCGGTCACGATCAAAAGCGGCATGAGTGCACAGTCGTCCCGCACACCCTCTCTTCTCGCATAGCGAAATGCCGCCAGAAAGATGGCAAACACTGTCAGGAGCAGCAATGCTCCCGCAGGAATTCCGCAGTCAAAAGCCGCCTGCAGGAAAATGTTGTGCGCATGTACCGCCACCTCGCCGCTTTGAAGCGTAACGCCCATCTGATCGTGTCCGGTCATATTCAGCTGTTTGATATAGGCAAGGTACAGGCCGAGCCGCCCATTGGACACATCCCCTGTGTCGATGGAGCCATCCTCCAGCTCCGACTGGCTCGTCAGAAGGAAAAGTCCGCCAAAGGAAGCACTCCCTGCATCTGCCGGAGCAGCAGGCTGCTCCTGCACATCCGAGGCATCTGCCGTCCGGTAGCCCTGGGCCACATACCAGTCTCTGCCATAATAGATTTTCGATCCGAGATCTCCGCCGATGATGCGGTTTCCGAAATCGCGAATAAAAATTTCAATGTTCATGAACGCCGTGCAGTTCCACGTCACGTTCCGAAGCACCCAGTCATCGTACGGCTCCAGCTCTTCAAAGCGCTGAGGGTGTGCATACACCGTGGATACAATCCGCTGCCCCGTAAACGTGATCGGAAAGGCGAGGCACACAACGACAACGAATGCTGCCAATGTACAAATGCCTCCCTTCAGCCGGGTCGTCAGCGCATGGCGTCCCGGAATGTTGCCAAAGTAAAAGGCCGCCATCAAAAGGAGCAGCGCCAGCACGCCGATTCCGGACCTTGTAAGGCTCATCAGCATGTAGGAGCAGGTAATTCCCAGCAGCACAGCCTCCAGCCATGTGCCGGAAAGCTTCTCCCGAAAGCTTCTCCCGCTGACCTTCCGAAGCCTGCAGATGAACAGCGTCACCGCCGCCGAGGCTGCAATCAGCAGGTAATAGGCCGTCACCGTCGGCGTGTGGAAATGCATGGAAAACCGGCTGTACAGGTATGCAAGGTAGTAGCGATGCAGCATGCAGTATATAACCTTGCATACAAAGTCCAGGAGAACGCCCCGGCACAGATCCTCCAGCAGGAGTTCCCTTCCTTCATAAAAGCGATACCGCAGATAAAACAGTGCCCAAATCCCCAGCATCAGCGGGATCCAGAGTCTTGTATTGTAAAAAACGAGCATCCAGACAGAAAGCGCCAGCACCGGCACCAGCAGAGGCCAGGAAATCCGTGTTCTGCTTGCTTTTCGGCTGCGGATGCGGTCGAGCAGCATGACCATAGCCGCCGTCACCGCAACAGCTGCGCAGCAAACTGCCACCGCTCTTGAGAAAATAACACCATTCTTCCAGGTCATTTCCGGATCCTGCGAAGACACAAAGCTCCCGGCGCAGTAGACAATGCCACCCACCACAGATACAACCGCTGCAATCGCAGCGGCGGCGCTGCAGTCAGATGCAATGTCACCCATGAGAAGTGTGATCAGACACAGCAGTGCCACAATCCAGTGCATGGATGTGTCATGAATGTAATCATTGGTTGCATTCATATAAACCGCGCTGCGGTCCATGATCAGGGCTATGCATACCACGATGGCACCGTGACGAAGCCACCCTCTTAGCTTTTCCTGCGGCTCCTGCAGTCTCTTGTGCCAAAGTCCGTACAGACTCACCGCGGCCGCCAGCACAATTCCCGTCTCGTAAATCAGGATATCGAGAACGCGCCCGTCAAAGAGCTTCAGCGGCCACACCGCAATAAAGGCAAGCCCGGATACCAACAGGATTACAGGTGTCAGTGTGAACTGCAGCACACCCAGTACAGTGGTAACCGGTGCGTCCTTTTTATTTCTCCGGCAGCTCCATGTGAATGCAGCGCGTACCGCCGCTGTCAAAAGAGCAGCCGCAAGAGCATAAACAATGCCCCGGATCAGTGAAGGGAGCTTTGATTCCGGCACGCGGTAAACAACGCTGGTCTTGATCGCCATATCATCAACACCGCTGTCATGATAAAAGCCCAGCTGATAATACGGCGCTTTTCCCGTATCCAGTGCCTGCGACTGCGACTCGGTACCGACCGTGAACCGGCTGCCCTCCATGCCGCGAATCGTATAGACATAGGTGTCTCCCGGCGTCATGTCCGCATCCACGGAGACCACCGCGTATGCGGGAACCTCCTCCGGGAGTACAACCTCCTCCTCGGCCGTCAGGGTCATCGCGCCGTTTTCCTCCACATGGAACAGCTGGAACTGTGCATGCGTTCCCTCTTTTACCGATTCCACATAGAACTTCAGGGTCTGCAGGTGCGTATGCTGCGCGATAAAATATTCACCGGCATCCTGCTCTTCACTGATCGTCTCCGTAACGCCCGAGGGCGAAATCCCCGATGCATAGGCGTGCTCCTCCCGATACAGACGCATCGGCCAGATGGTGGCCAGTGCCAGGAGAAGTGCGCAGAGAATCACAGCACAGGCTGCTTTTTGTTTGTCTACGATGGCTCGCATGATCATTACTCTTTGATATCCTCTTTCATTGCAGCTGCTTCGTTCAGAGTCCCTTTGCAGGATCAGCGCTGTCAGGCGTTCCCTTTGCCCCTGCGGCATTCTGCTCCTGGCTTAGAATCTCCTCACGGATGACATACTGCGGAGCCGCGCTCACGCTGATATAGGTTCTCCCGATGTACTCACCGGTCAGTCCCAGCATCAGAAGCGTCATTCCGCCAAAGAAAACAACGGCCGTCATCAGCGCGGAAAATCCGATCGGCACTGCCGGATTCACCAGCTTCTTAATGATGGTAAACACTGCATATACAAGGGCCAGCGCCGCACAGGCCGCCCCCATTGCCGTTCCGATGCGAAGAGGCTTGACCGAAAAGGCAGTGAAGCCATTCATCCATAATGCAAGGAGCTTTCCTATGGTGTAGCCGCTGCTGCCCACCTCCCGCTTCCGGTGATTCACCGGAACATTGACAATATTATTCGTGCTCCGCAGCACCAGTCCCAGAAGGTACGGATACGAGTTCTCGTAGCGCAGCACCTCCTCTGCCACAAACCGGCGCATGGCAAAATAACTGCTGACATAGAGGTCTCTTGGCTTGTTCAGCATTTTTTCCAGCATCTTTTCATTGACCCAGCTGCCGAAATTCCGGAAGGGCGAGTGCTCCTTGTGCTCATACCTTGCATAGGCAACGTCCGCTCCGGCAAAGAGGGCATCCACCAGCTTGCCAACCTCGGAGGCCGGCGTCTGTCCGTCATCATCCAGGCAGACAATGATGTCTCCCTCCGCATGCCGGATGCCCGCCATCAGGGCAGCATGCTGTCCGAAATTCCTCGCAAGCTCATAGCCCTTTCTCCGGCACGGCTTCCCGGTCTTCTCCTCCGCGCAAAGGCTCCAGATCGCATCTCTGGTCTCCCTCCCGGAGCCGTCATTAACCATGACAATCTCGTACCGCTCAAAAGGGAGCCTCTGTGCAGCCTCGTCAATTTCTGCAACCACCGAGGGAAGCGTCTTTTCCGAATGATAGCAGGGGATCACAAAGCTGATGCTCTTGGCCCCTTGATTTTCTGCATTAGTGTTGTTCATAGCTGTTCACTTTCTACTGTTCCCCCCAGCCGACGACGGGTCCCGGCGGAGGTGTCCGGTTCGGGGACGCTCTCGCTCCCCTGCGGCCTAGCGGTGCTAAGCTCGCATAAGACGCTCG
>CAVFRZ010000128.1:0-6958 GCA_963624875.1 Anaerovibrio sp. | reverse complement strand
GCGGCCGCCGCAAAGTATTCATATGTATTGGTCTTGGTGAAGTGAACGTGCTCCCGCACGAACTGTTCCGTCTGCCGGATCTTCTCCGCAACGCATATCTCATCCCAGGTAAGAGAGGACCCTGACTCCGCCGCAGACGCATTCAGACTTTCACTGCCGCCTGCAATCCACTGCTCCAGGCGTTTGTCGCAAACCTTCCGACCCTTTGCCAGCTGCAGCACATTCTCTGTTATCGTATGGTCCTTTGCAACGATCTCAGCCGCATCGATTCCGGTCGCAACCGGATCCGTCACGCTCCACCAGATTTCCACCGGTGCCTGTCTTCGGATCAGCTCATCACTGATGTATTTTAAATTACAGCCCACCGTATGCGAGAACGGGAAAAACATCACCTGATTCCCGACCGTTTTCGTATGTCTCCACAACACGCACCGGCTTGCATATCCGATCTTCCGGTCCAGCCAGATTTTAAACTGCTTCCAGCAGTTCCCGATCCTCTTGAAAAATTTTCCCTCGACCATCACCGGTCCGACATAATGAAGCTTTTTGACAATGACTTTTCCAATAACACTCATGAACAACAATAATTTCCTTTGCAAAATTGCTGCGGCGCAGCAGTATCTCTCCTACAGTCCGAACGCGTTGGAGCTTTCCTTCGCGTCTGATATCGCCTTGAAGATAAAATAATCAATGGGCGTGGTGATCTTGATATTCTCCGTCTTCCCCTCTACCGCATACAGCTTGTAGCCATAATGCCGCATCAGACTGGCCGAATCAATGAAATCCTCACGGGCCTCCTTGCGTGCCTTCTCATGCGCAGCCAGAAGGTCATTGACATAAAAGCACTGCGGTGCCTTTGCCACCTGACAGGCAGAGCGGTCCAGAATATTGCCGATCTCACCTTCCTTTGACTCTGTAATTATGGTTTCTGTCGCCGGTGTCACCGTAATGGCAGAGCCATTTGCACGCACGCAGGCAACTGCCTTTGAAATGGTATCCGGATCCACCAGCGGACGCACGCCGTCGTGTACCAGAACCACCGAGTTTCCGGGGAACAGCTCATAAATCTTGCACAGGCCGTGATAAATTGACTCCTGACCGGTCTCTCCTCCGGGAACAATTGCCTGCACCTTGGTGATATGAAACTTGTTGCAGAGCCGCCACATCTTCGGGATGTATTCCTGCAGGCAGGAAATGACAATGCCGTCAATGTCATCGTGATTTTCAAACTTCTCAATGGTATGGATGATGATCGGCTTTCCGTTCAGCTCCAGGAACTGCTTGGGCACGCCGTGCGTATTCATCCGCCGTCCGGTCCCCCCGGCAAAAATAAGTGCTACATTCATCTCTCGTCTGTTCATAGTCCTGATCCTTTACAGCTGAAACGGTGCAAAAAACACATGCTTTTCCCGTTTGTCCTCTGCCGGAATCTCCTTATAGTTTCCATACAATCTTGTCAGATAGACATCATAATCCGTCGGAACAAGATAGCTCGTCGAATCGTAGGCCATCGGCTGCCCCGGCAGGATATCCCTGCGCAGGTATCTCTCCCGGAAAAAATGCCCCCGTCCGGAGGGCATCACAACATAGCGGCTATTCTTATTCCTGCAGGCGCTGTACATCCGGTCGCAGAATTTCGTCCAGCCATCCAAACTTATAAAGGAGCCGCAGAATCCCATCGCAATCTTTATGCGAAATACTCTCTCGTATTTTTTCCGCATGGCCGGATCCGCAATCGACCTTGCCAGTGCCATAAGCTCCCTGCGGTCCCGCCAGAATTTGGCACAGGACTGAGCCAGCCCCGCCGCCATGCAGCCGTATCCATGGAGCTTCTGCAGCAGCATATTGTCATACGTATTCTCGATCACGAAAATGTCGATGAAAGCGCCGCATTCCTTGTTCTGAAAATCCTCCCGCGTAATCACGGAGGTGCCCTTCAGAAGAATGCGGGAAAGCGTAAGGCCGTAATTTGCAGTTTCTGCCGGCGTATGGACCCAATAGCGATCTCCATACTCCTCCGCAAACACCTTCACGAAGATGTCATGGTCCTCCCGGGGCATGTTCACGTCCACATCATCATCCCAGGGAATAAAGCCATGGTGCCGCACGGCGCCAAGACACGACCCTCCTCCCAGGAGGAACGTCAGTCCATGTCGGCTGCAGCACTCCGCCATATCCTGCAACATTCCGTTCAGCGTATTCTGCAGCGCATGAAGCTGCGCATCGTCCAGCGTAATCGCATTCTCTGCCTGTATGTGCTTAAACGCATCCACCGTCGATAAGCCCATTTCACTGCACCTCGTATTTCTCATGCAGGAACTTGGCCCGCAGGAACTGATTCAGCTTCTTGCCCCAGTTAATCCGTTCAATGTACAGATACGGCAGAACCTTGATGTCATCCCCGGAAATGTGCCCGCTCTCCTGCTGGTATCGCAGCCAGACATTCAGAATCAGTTCTCCTACACGTCCGCAATATCTGCCCTGAAAATAGGAATAATTGCTGATATCCACCTGTCCCTCGAGGGCAAAAAGGATATCAAACAGCCAGCTGCAGTATTCGTCCAGAAGGTGCCGCTCCATGATCATCATATTGAACATGTGGCCGGAGCTCTCGGACATCACCTTATCAAACGCCGAAAGGTATTCCGGATATCTGCCTGCGATAATTGTCCTTGTTTTGTCCAGATGCTCGATGTAATGCGAATGCGCATAGTGAGAATACAGTGTCTCAATGACATAATATCTCCTGGCCGGCACAAAAACCTTGTACTGTCCCAGCATCGGCTCCAGTTCCCGGTAGGTCAGAATCTTATCAAAAATATCCCCCCGGATACCGGAGCCCCCCGCCCGTCCGTTTCCGCGGAAATACCGCCGGTAATGCACCAGCCCGATGTAGTCGGTGTGGATGTGCTTCCAGGCCCAATAAAGTCCTGTCAGCTCACAAAAATACGGATTTCTCGAGCTGATATTGCAGCCAACGTTATCCTTTATGTATCCAAGATCCGGTTCCAGACCGTCTGTATTTTTCTCAATGGCCGCGCCCACATGCATCGGAAGATACATCGGATCGGAGGGCATCCGGTATTTTTTATGCGTCGTCACAATGATCCGCACCGTAGGATGCATGGTGTCTGCATGCTCCCCGGAGGCCAGCGGCTTATTCACTTTTACAGAACCTGCTGCCGCAGCTGCGGCGCTTTCCTGCAGTTTCGTCATTCCGCCATCCTCTCAGATCTTCTGCCTTTGCATGTCCTCTGCCACAAACTCCTCGCCGCTCTTGGTTCTTAGCAGCTCCTTCGAGGCATCTGACAAGCCATTGGACATGCACTGCGCAGACAGATCGCAGGTCGAACATGCATCCAGCTCTTCCCGGGTCAGTTTGCCGTCCCGGAAATCTCGTACTGCAGGGATTTCATACATGGAATACTTTTTCCTGCGGTAAAACCGAAGAAATTTATGCTGCAGCACCCAGAATGCAGGCTTCCAGATATACTTATGCATTGCCGGAGAGGCCGAGCCGATCATCCAGCACTGGCGATCGCACTGACGCACCTTCGCGCGGACCTTCTCTGCCTGCTCCGAATTCCAAACCTCGTCCCAGGTCTTGTCATTCAGATTTCCCATAACCTCCTTATCCTTGGTGCCGTTGCAGGGCATTACATCCCCGTACGGATCAATAAAGAAGGTATCAAACGACATATCACAGGGCAGAAGGCGCTTCTGTCCGTAAATATAGTTGATCAGCCCGTGATTAAAATAGGCCCGGAACCATTTCTTGGGCTCATTCGAGTCCAACAGCCGGTTAACCAGGTCTTCAAAATGCTGAGCCACCATTGGCCGGTCGTGAATGATATTTTTAGCTTCGACAAAATAGAAGGAATTGTGGAGGCTGGCGGTTGCAAATTCCATACCCAGCCGGTCCGAAAGATCATACAAGGGCACCAGATCCGGCGCATTTCTATCCTGCACCGTCATACCAAAGCCCACATCCTTCAGTCCCATCTCCTTAAGCTTGCAAAGCGTTTCATAGCCCCTTTGGAAGCCATTGGGAAGGCCCCTGATTTCATTGTTGGTTTCTTCAAGTCCTTCAATGGAAATACGGATACCGACCTGCGGAAACTCCCGACATAGATCAATGATCCTGTCGGTAAAGTATCCGTTGGTGGAAATAACGATGCGATCGGAAAGCTTCGTAAGCTCCCGAACGATCTCTTTGAGATCTGAACGAATAAAAGGCTCCCCACCGGTGATGTTGGTGAAATACATCGGCGGGAGCTTGCGAATGGTTTCCAGGGAAATCTCCTCTTCCGGAAGGGAAGGGGCCTTATAACGATTGCACATCGTACATCTTGCGTTGCAGCGGTACGTGACAATCACAGTTCCGTTTAATTTTTTCATATCCTCTTCTAAAGGCGTAGCAGCGAACCTTCTGTGCATCAGCCGCTGTATCGCCAAAATCCAGCTCCCATCTCGGATTTTAACAATTGATATCCAGGAGCGTGGCAATGCCGTGAATTCGAATTTCTTCGCTGCCTGCCGGAATAAAAAACGTATCTCCGCGAAAAAATGGCAGACTTTGCTTATTACAAAATAGCACTCCAACGCCTTCTGTGCAAATCAGAATATGAAAAGATGTGTCGTCGGTCTGAAAACGTGCCATTTCACGAATACGCTGCGTGTTCACCAAAAGCCGCCGAACCTCAAAATAACGGCACCGGCACAGAAACTCCGAAGCAAAGCCGGGCTGATAATTCAGAACCCGCATGGGCTGGCGCAGCTCACCTGCGGCGGACAAATCCAAAACCCGCAGGGCCTTTTCTACGTGAAGCGGCCGCTCCCTTCCGTCCTTGCCAACCCGGTGGTAGTCGTACAGGCGGTAGGTCAGGTTGGAGCTTTCCTGCACCTCTACCATAAGGCTGCCCTTTCCGATGGCATGCACCGTGCCGGACGGAATGAAAAAGACATCGTCCTTTTCCACCGGCACATGCTGCAGGCACTGCTCGAGGGTCCCCCGCGCAATGGCACTGCGCACCTCGTCTGCCGTCATGCTGCGGGAAAAGCCGTACACCAGCTCGGTTCCGGGCGCCGCATCCACCACGTACCACATTTCCGTCTTGCCAAGCTGCCCGTTTTCATAGGTTCTGGCATAATCATCATCCGGATGTACCTGCACCGAAAGGTCTGATGCGGCATCAATGAACTTCACCAGGATCGGGAGCTCTCCCCTCTGCACAGCTCCCGGCAAGCTCTTGGCGGGATGGGTTCCCACATAATCCGGGTGCTCGATTAAAAGCTCCTGCAGCGTTTTCTCCGGATTTGCAGCAAGATGGGACATTCCGTCCGGGTGCGTGGAGCACTCCCAGGTTTCTGCAAGGGGAGAGAGCTCCAGTTCCTTTGAAAAATCATCCCTCAGACGCCTTCCGCCCCAGATATAATCCTGCCCGGCAGGCAGAAGCCGAATCGGCCCCCTCATTGGCCCTGCGCCTTCGCATTCAGATTTCAAGTTCAAACTTCTGCTTGTCATGTACGCTGATTTCCCTGCCGATCTGAACCTCAATCAGCTTCAGTTCCGTATCCGCCACGATGGTATGGCGGCACCCTGCCTGCATCGTGACCACATCACCGGCCTGCACCTTCTGCTCCATGCCGTCAACAATGGTTCTTCCCTCGCCGGAAATGACATTCCAGATCTCATCCCGGTGTGCATGGCTGTGATAATTCATCTGATGACCTTCCTTGAGCGTCACCAGAATGGTCATGCTTTCCTTCTCGATATCCAGTACCTGGAAGGAGCCCCAGGATTTCTCAGCGAACATAACCTGCTGATCCATGGCATCCACAAAGGGCTTGATGTAGCTGGACTGCTCCTTGTCGGATACAAGAATTCCCTCCGGAGAAGCCGCCACAACCGCATTCTTCAGGCCCATCACCAGAACCGGAACATTCAGCTCATTGACAACCTCGACATTCTCGCAGGTCTCATTCAGGGTTCCCTGGCCGATGACCGGCTCTTCCATGGCCTCTGTCAGTGTGTTCCAGGTGCCCATGTCCTTCCATTCGCCGCCAAAACGCATGACCTGAATCTGCGGCTCATGCTCTACCACAGCATAATCGAACGAAATTTTCTGCACAGTCTCATATTTGGCAAACAGATCATCGTAATCTGTGAAATCCATGAGCTCATGTGCCTTCTGCAGAACGTAACCGATCTTGTACGCAAATACGCCGGCATTCCAGAGGGCACCCTCCTGAATGTATTTCTGTGCAGTCGGTATATCCGGCTTTTCCTTGAAGGTCTTTACTGTACTGACAGGATCCTTGGATGCCGGGATGATGTAGCCGTATTTCTCCGACGGATAGGTTGGCTCGATGCCCATCAGCGTCAGATTCGCCGTATCGTTTTGTGCAAGATCAGAAAGCTTCTTCAGTGCTTCGAAGTAGTCCTCATTTACGTAGGGATCCACCGGACACACGACCACCGCCTCATCCTGCGGCACGTTCTGCACATCAGCAAGATACGCAGTTGCCAGTGCGATGGCCGGGAACGTGTCTCTGCGGCAGGGCTCCAGCGATACACCAATCTGGTCTCCCAACTGGTTTTTGAGCTGGGAAACCTGGGAGCGGCTGGTTGCAACCGTCACGGTCGCCTCCGGATCCACCTTGCGGATCTGGCGGTACATCCGCTGCGCCATGGACTCGTACTCACCATCCTCTGTTTTGAAAATCTTGATAAACTGCTTGGAGCGAATGTCATTGGAAAGCGGCCACAGGCGCTTTCCGGAGCCTCCGGACAGTAATATGATGTGCATAGCTTAACCTCTCTTAAATTCTACCGAACCCTTTGGTAACGGGGATTGTTCACTCGCCAGCCAACGACGGGTCCTGGCGGAGGTGTCCGGTTCTGGGACACTCTCGTTCCCCTGCGGCCTAGCGGTGCTAAGCTCGCATAAGACGCTCG
>CAVFRZ010000127.1:0-6967 GCA_963624875.1 Anaerovibrio sp. | reverse complement strand
GACAGGACGTCTGCGCGCCGGTGATAATGAGCTGATGGTGAGCGTGACCTTCCAGGAGCCCAACTCCCGCTGGTATTCCGGTGCCGGCATCAACCGGAACGTATGGCTGATGCAGACAAGCGCGCTGTGCATCCGAGACGGCGGCATCTATGCACATGCCGATAAGGAGCCGGATGGCTGGAGGCTGCATGTAGAGGCGGAGATTTCCGGAGCAGAGGCGGATCGGCAGGATGCGGATGCACTGGAGCTGTCCTGGAGACTTTGGGACGAGGAGACCGGCAAGGAGATTGTGCCCTGCCGAATCGAAGAAGCACAGCCAAAGGCCGCCGCTGATTTGCAGAAGGTACTGGAAGACAATGGCATGGCATCTGCTGCGGGTGAATCACAGGAGAGTGCGGACGAAGAGCATGACGGCGTTGTGCAGCCCGGGGAGAAGCTCGGCCGGGCGGTTTGCCTTATAAGAGCTGCCCGCGAGCTCTTTTTCGATGCAGCCGCCGGGATTCTGCCCTGGGACATTGAAAGCCCCAAACGCTACATCCTGGAGCTGCGGCTTTCCAAGGGGGATACGCTCCTGCAGAAAGAGGAGCTTCACATCGGATTCCGCGAGACGGCCTTTGACCCGGATCACGGCTTTTTCCTGAATGGCAGAAAGGTCAAGGTCAATGGCGCCTGCCAGCACCCGGATCAGGGGGCGCTGGGGACCGCCTTCTATGCGGATGCACTGCGCCGGCAGTTTGAAATTCTCAAAAAAGCAGGCATCAATGCCATTCGCTTCTCCCACAATCCGTTTGCGGCAGAGGCTCTGGATATTGCCGATGAGATGGGCCTTTTGGTCATGGATGAGGCCTTTGACATGTGGGAGCGCTGCAAGACCGAGTATGACTATGCGCGCTTTTTCGACGCGTGGCAGCATAAGGACATCGAAAGCTTTGTACGAAGAGACCGGAATCATCCGTGCGTTATTCTGTGGAGCATCGGCAATGAGATCTATGATCAGCATGTGGACGAGCGCGGCTACGAGGTATCAAAGCTCCTCATGGAAGAGGTGCAGGCGCTGGATCCGCTCGGCAATGCGCGGGTAACCACCGGCTCCAATTACATGCCATGGGAGAATGCGCAGCGTTGCGCAGAGCTCTACAAAATTGCCGGGTACAACTATTCGGAAAAATATTACGAGGCCCACCATAAGGCACATCCGGACTGGGTGATTTACGGCTCGGAAACGGCATCCATCTGCTTTAGCCGCGGAATCTATCATTTCCCGCTGAAGGCCGGGATTCTGGCGGATGAGGACGAGCAGTGCTCGGCGCTTGGCAATTCGGTAACCAGCTGGGGAGCGAAGAGCATGGAGGACTGCATTGCCATCGACCGTGATCTGGAATTCTCTATGGGGCAGTTCCTCTGGACGGGTTTTGACTATATCGGAGAGCCGACGCCGTACCATACCAAGAATTCGTATCTGGGCTTTGTAGACACAGCGGGCTTCCCGAAGGATGCCTACTATGTGCTGCAGTCGGCGTGGACGGATGTGAAGGCAGCGCCGATGGTCCATATTTTCCCCTACTGGGACTTCAATGAGGGACAGGAGATTGACCTGCGCGTTTGCTCCAATGCAGAGGAAGTGGAGCTTTGGGTGAACGGGAAGAGCCTCGGAAGGCAGAAGCTGGACCATGCCCCCGGCAGCGGCAAACACCTGATTGCAGACTGGCAGGTTGTGTATGAAAAGGGCGAGGTGACGGCCATTGCCTATGAAGGCGGAAGAGAGGTTGCAAGACAGACTCGCCGCTCCTTTGGCGATACGGATCACTTTATAATTCAGGAGGAGCCGTATAACTACGGAAGGCTTCACTTCTATGAAATCAGTGCTGTGGATGCCGACGGAAATCCGGTGGAGAACGCGGCAGACCGCGTCTGTGTGAGTGTGCAGGGCGGAAGGCTTCTCGGACTGGATAACGGAGACAGCACGGATTATGACAGCTACCAGTCCTCGGAGCGCAATCTCTTCTCCGGAAAGCTTCTGGCGATTGTAGAGGACGATGAGCAGGGCAGTGCAGAGGGAATTCATATAACCGTTGCACCGGCAAAGCGCCATCCCGTGCGGAAGGTTATTCTGCATGCCGAGGACGGACAGCACTTTGATCCGGAGCACACCGTGCTGCACGCAAGAGCAGAGATTGCACCGGCCCTTGCAGAGGATCAGGAGGTGGTCTTCTCCGCTGTGGATGACAACGGCGTTCCGACGAACATCGTAACGCTGGAGGCTGAGGGAAACTGCGTAACGATGACGGCGCTGGGGGACGGTGCATTCCATCTTCGCGCTGTTTCGAAGGGAGGAACGGATCACGTTCGGATCATCTCACAGCTGGAATATAAGGTCGATGGACTGGGCGCCGCTTACCTTGATCCGTACGGATTTATTTCGGCAAGCCTGTACACCGGACACAGCGGCGAGATTGGAAACGGCAACGAAAAGGGTGTTGCAACCTCCCGTGACGGCGAAACGGTGGTGACCTGGTCGGGGATGGATTTCGGACCAGTCGGTTCAGATGAGATCACGATTCCGATTTTTGCACTGTCCGGAGAAGAATATCCCATTGAGCTTTGGGAGGGAATCCCGGGAGAAGAGGGGGCTGTGCTCCTTGCCCGCGAGATCTACTGCAAGCCCTGCATATGGAACACCTACCAGCCGGCCACCTATACGCTCTCGCACCGGCTTAAGGGACTTGCAGTATTCAGTATCCGTGTGCACCAGAAGATTCATATCAAGGGCTTTACCTTTACCAGACGGGAAAAGGCCTGGACCAAGCTGTATGCGGCAGAGACCGACGGCGTTTACGGAGATACCTTCCGGATGGACGGACAGGCCGTTCGCGGCATTGGCAACAACGTATCACTTCTGTTTAAAAATATGGATTTTGCCGCCCATCCGCTGCATGGAATCCGCATTGCCGGCAGCACGCCGCTGGAGGGCAACACGATTCATGTGCGGTTCTATGACGGAGAAACGGAAGAAAAGGAAATTATTGAATTCCGGGGAGACGGCGAGAAGGTGCAGGAATTTGCACTTCCGGAGCGAAGCGGCAGGTGGGATCTTACGTTTGTGTTCCTGCCCGGGTCGAACTTTGACTTTGAGTGGTTCCAGCTGTACTAAGGAAAAGCTGACATAATCAGCATTTCCTTAGGATAGCAGTGCCCATGGTCACTCAGAACCACTGACGTGGTTTCCCTTTTGATTCATCTCGCGGAAGGCGGAAGGAGTCATTTCCTTTTCCGCCTTAAACACGCGGGTGAACGTCGAGAGGGAATTAAAGCCGGACTGCATCGCAACATCCGTGATGGAAAGGTCCGGATTGGCCAGAAGCTGCTCGGCAGATTCAAGCCGCCTTTGAATCAGATATTCATGGCTGGAGCAGCCGGTGAATTCCTTGAACAGACGGGAGAAGTGGAACTTGGAAAAGCCCGCGATCTCTGCCAGGCGGTCGGTGTTAATCTCCTCGTCCAGATGATCGGTGATGTAATTGCAGACCTCCATGAACTTCGCCACGTACTCCTGGCGCTTGTCCTTGGGAAATTCTCTGGAATGAGACACACGGTAGATGTTCGTCCTTCCCAGATACGCAAAAAATTCCAGAAGCCTCGACCAGATGATGGCGCCGCTGTAGGGGGTATCCTCGTCGTATTCGCGGATAACATCCTGAAGAAGGGACTGCAGCTTCTCATTCAGAGGCGGATAGGCGGTCTGTGTGATTAAAAGGTAGGGCTGGATGGCCTGCATAACCTGCCGCATGCTGGTGATCATCTGCAGAAGATTGTAATCAAAGAGAATGAAGATTCGTTCTCCGGTTTCCGGCGGCGTATAGGAGTGGATGGTGCCGGGAGCGACCACCAGAATGTCACCGGGGACCAGCTCATGCTCCTGCGTTCCGATCCGCACGGTGTAATTCTCCTCCAGAGGATATAAAATCTCAATGGCGGCATGCCAGTGAGGAGGAAAGTGAATGGTATTGCGGTTGTGATACAGCCGTACTCCCTGGATATCGGAATAGGTAATCTCCTCACGGATACCGTGGAGGCGAGGATGAAATTCATCAATAACGGTAGTGTTTTCTGATTCGGACAATGCAAAACCTCTCTGCACGAAATTTATGACAACCTTTGAAACAGGGCAATGCGCCGCGATTTACATTTTTCATAGTATATACGATTCTGCATTTTTCGCAAAGGCTGACAAAAAAAGAGCACATTCTGCAGGGTGGGCGTTTTGAGGTCTTCGATACAATGATTTTTCGTATCTGACCGGTCGCATCGCGGATTTGCGATAGCAACTTCGAGATGGGGGCTGAATAGTTATATTTTTCTGCTTGTAACACTGTGACTGTAATATAGCGGACAGGCGATGGGCCGTGTCTGCGGAATGGAGGATACAATGACAAATACATGGAAACAGTTGTGGCTTTCCTGGCACCCTGTGAAGGATCTGGGATTCGGCAAGTACGCGGAAATGATTTGCCTCAGCGGATTTGAGAAGAGCCGTGTTGCAGATTCTGCTGCGAGAGAATTAAAGGCCGGACTTCTCGGAATGCTTGGCAGGGATGCTGTAATCGGTACAGATCCGTCTGCGGCGGGCATTTGCCTGAAAAAGGCGGATGCAGCGGCATGGATCGAGGAATCGGTGTATGCAGGGCTTTCGGAAAATCAGAGAGAAGAAAGCTATCGGATTCAGGTAACACAGGATCAGATCCTGATCGAAGCCCAGGGAGAGAAGGGAGCTCTCTACGGAGCATTTGCACTGCTTCGGGCGATGGCAACCGGAAAGACACCCGAGGAGGCGCAGCAGACGCAGATTCCTTCCAACCCGCTTCGCATGCTCAATCACTGGGATAATATGACCAATGATATTGAGCGCGGATATTCGGGAGATTCCTTCTTTTTCGTGGACGGAACGGTTATTGTGGATGAGAGGACCAGAGACTATGCGCGTCTGGTTTCCAGCGTTGGCATCAACGCAGTAGTCATCAATAACGTAAATGTAAAGGGCGATGCGACAGACCTGATTACCGAGCGGTATTTTGATAAGCTGGCTGAGATGTCGGAGATTTTTGCAGACTATGGAATCAGCCTGTACCTGAGCCTTAACTTTGCCTCTCCGATCGAGATCGGAGGATTGGATAACTGCGATCCGCTGAATGAAGAGGTCATTGCGTGGTGGAAGGATAAGGTGAAGGAGGTCTTTGATCGGATTCCGAACTTCGGCGGCTTCCTGGTGAAAGCGGATTCCGAGGGGCGCCCCGGTCCCTTTACCTATGGAAGAACGCAGGCAGACGGCGCCAACATGCTGGCGGATATCGTAAAGCCTTACGGCGGCATCATCATCTGGCGCTGCTTTGTCTACAACTGCACGCAGGACTGGAGAGATTACAAGACCGACCGTGCTCGCTCCGGCTATGATAACTTCAAGGCAATGGACGGAGATTATCACGACAACGTGATTCTTCAGATCAAAAACGGACCGATGGATTTCCAGATTCGTGAGCCGATTCACCCGCTGATGGGAGGACTTCGCCGGACCAACCAGATGCTGGAGGTGCAGATTGCACAGGAATACACCGGACATCAGATTGATGTGTGCTACCTGATGCCGATGTTCAAGGAAGTGCTGGAGTATCACACCTATTGCACAAACCATCCGGAGAAGGAGGACCGTCTCCAGGAGGGGGCCGGCGATCAGGTAAAGGATATTGTGAGCGGACGCACCTACGGCAATCAGAGGAGCGGCATGGCAGGAATGGCTGCGGTTGCCAATACCGGAAACGATGCAAACTGGACCGGAAATGATCTGGCAGCAGCAAACCTGTACGGATTTGGCCGTCTTGCCTTTGATACCGAGCTTTCCAGCGAGGAGATTGCAAGGGAGTGGGCAATGATGACCTTTGATACCGATTCGGAGGCCATTGATGTCATCGTGAAGATTCTGATGGGATCCCGCGCAACCTATGAAAAATACACCAGCCCGCTTGGCATCGGCTGGATGGTGACGCCGGGATTCCATTACGGATGCAGTGTGGATGGCTATGAGTACTCTCGCTGGGGCACCTACCACCGCGCGGATCATCTCGGCATCGGTGTGGATCGTTCCAGCCACGGCACCGGTTATGCACAGCAGTATTATCCGGAGAATGCCGAACAGTATGAGGATCCGCACAAGTGCCCGGAGGAGCTGCTTCTGTTCTTCCATCATATTCCGTATACATGGAAGCTTTCGACCGGCAAGACGCTGATTCAGCACATCTATGATTCGCATTTTGAGGGATATCAGGAGGCGGAAGAGATGGCAAATGCATTTGCGGCGCTGAAGGGAAGAATTCCGGAGGAGTCGTTTGCAAACATTTCGGAGAGGTTCTCACTGCAGCTTGCCAATGCAAGAGAGTGGAGAGATCAGGTGAATTCCTACTTCTTCCGCAAGAGCGGTATTCCGGACGAAAAGGGAAGAGAGATCTTCTGAAACCTTTGAAACGGGCAATTTCTGCGTGCGATATTCGTGCTGAGGAGGTCGAAAGACGGACCGGCGCAAGGAAAGCAATATCAACCGCAAGAACTGCAAAGAAAACACGCGAAACCTGCTGAGTCCTGTACATTTTGCTTGAAACCCGTTGTCTATAAATGTACAAAATAGACAATGGGCACGCAAAAAATGAAAAAAACAACGCAAAAGGTGGATGGATTCAGCAAGATTTGCATGTTAAAGTAGATATATCCTGAGGGGCAAACCTCGGGAGAATGCACAAAACATCCATTAGGAGGGAGAATCTGATGGCAGGAAAGAACAAAACCAAAGCCAGCAAGGATGTATGTCAGGAAAGTTTTGGCAGACACCTTAAAAAGTACTGGCAGCTGTATGTCATGATGCTGATTCCGGTTCTGTACTATGTGATTTTCCGGTACGTTCCGATGGTCGGCAATATCATTG
>CAVFRZ010000126.1:0-6974 GCA_963624875.1 Anaerovibrio sp. | reverse complement strand
ATCCAATATGCATCGAGATTGGGATATTTTCTTATAATTGCATCCAGAAACTTCACTCCAAGGCCGGAGGATGCTCCTGTTATCGCTGCTATATTCATCGCATTACCACCCCTTCAGGTTTTCACATTCGGATTTGTATACTGTCCGTGTTTTCTTGTCTTATTTCCACACTGTATAGAAAATTTCGGACATCGATGCAGGCAGCCCAGGCACATCACACATTTTTCCTTCACCCAGACAGGTTTTCCACCCTGCATTTGAATGGCCTGTACTGGACATTTTCTTGCACACAATCCGCAGCCAATACAGTTTTCATCCACAGAAAGCCTGCTTGTAAGTCTTGCTTTTCGGTTGTAAATTGGCTGTGCAATTCCTTTTACCGCTAGAGCAGGTGCAAAATGTTTCATCCTTTTATTATGGTGTCTTTCCTGAACTGATTTTATAACCGTTTCTATTTCTGCTTCTGTATTTTGAGTAAATTTTCTCTGCCTCTCCTTGGTAGAAATGTCAAATATCGGTGTATAGGTATCCACCATACGAACAGAATAATAGGCATCAATATCTCGATTGCGGATTGCTTCTTTTGTCAAAGCTCCGATTGCTCCCGGAGTTGTGCCGTAGGTCGCAATAAAATACAGATAATCTGTATGAAACTCCACATTCTTCAAAAAATCATTTACGATACTAGGCAGCCCCCAGAAATACGTCGGGGTTACAATCCCAATCCGATCATCTTTAAATACAAAACTGTTATCTGTAATACAGTCTGTAATTGATCTTATTTCATCATGAGTAGCCTCCGCAATACGGGAAGCCACATATTTGCTGTTACCCGTAGCCGAGAAATATAGAATCATGCAATCATCTCCTATCTACTGTTCATTTCTGTCAGGGAGCTGCGTCATAATCTTCGTCATTCGTTCCACAAGCGATGTCAAAATGGTAATCTGATTATCATCCGGATCAAGATAATAATACACGTATGTCCCTTCCTTACGTGACTTCACGATGCCGGCATCTTTCAATATCTGCATATGATGTGATACCGCAGGTCTGGAAAGGTGAGTCTTCTCGGTAATCTCCGTCACGCGTACCCCTTCTACCGGACAATTCAACATGACACAAAGCAGATGCTGTCGATTTTCATCGCCGACCGCTGTAAGCAGTTTCCGACAGTTTTTAAACTCTTCTTCTAATTTCCTTACCTCTTTGCAAAAAGGTGTACCTGTGTGTTCTTTCATTGGAACATCTCCATCCGTTTAAGCACTTGAACATTTGTATCATAGCGCTTAATTTCAAAAAAAGTATATCCATCTAAAAAATGAAGATGGACATTGTGTGAATTTATGAATTTCATTTTTGAACAAAAAATCAAGCCACTTCATCAAAAACAAAAGAAGCACAGGACCAAAGGCCATGTGCTTCACATCACGGATTCCGATATGCTGTTCTTTTCTACTCCGAATTCACAATATTCCGCAGCTGCCTTGTAAGGCGGTTTGTCGCAAAATCCTTTTGATTGAGCATCAGCAGCATGGTCTGATGAGCTTCTGGATCATTGGCATAATAAACTCCCAAAAGCCCATCCCATCCGTACTCTCCTGCGTGTCCGATGGTCGACGCGCAGCCGGGATTCACCATAACGCGGTTCAGATTGCCATAGCTGTGTCCTGCCAGTCCGCTTGAACGTTCAAACCATTTCTGAGGCTCCCCGGAAAGCCTGCCGCCGGTCAGATACCGCACGGTTCCTGAACGAAGAATCCGTCTTCCGTTTTCCGCAATTCCCCCACGCATCAGCATATCGGCAAAAAGACGATAGTCATCCAGCGTAGAGAATAATCCTGCGCCGCCCGACTCAAAGGAATTGGGACGTCCCGAATTGCGAATACCCAGTCCGTTCTCCGTATACGGCTCCAGCACAGCGCCCGGCATATCCATGTGGTTCTGGTAGGCTGTGACCAAGCGATGTCTCTTCCCATCAGGCACATAAAAATCCGTGTCTGCCATGCCGATGGGCGTCAGGATGGCTCCTTCAGATACTCTCCAAAGGTTCCCCCCGTGACCGCCTCCACAACCGCGCCCAGCACATCCGCAGAAGCGCCGTAATTCCATCCGGTTCCGGGCCGGAACAGTAGCGGGCACTCTCCTAGGCGCTCGGCAAATTCCATGGTCGTCATCTGCGTTCCATCCTCAAGGCGCCGGTCCAATTCCGCATAGGCAGCCGTTGCTGCCTGCTGCGCCTTCGGTATATTCGCAGAATGAACCCCCGGATAATACGGATAACACAGCCCGGAAGTCATATTCAAAAGATGATGCACCTGCAGGGCATTCCCCGGCGCCAGCGGATGCAGCTCTCCGTTTTCGTCCTCGTAGCGCGAACTCCCGAACGCAGGAATGAATCGGGAAACCGGATCCTGGAGATCCAGATATCCGTCCTCCACAAGCTTCATGATAACAGCCGCTGTCACCGGCTTTGTCATTGAATACATACGGAATATACTGTCTCTTTGCATTGGCCGCTTTTCTTCCAGATCTGCGTACCCGCTCTCCAGATACAGTACCTCCTTTCCGTCACGAATCAGGCAAAAGGTACATCCGGCCAGCTCCCTGCGTTCAAGCGCTCTGTCAATACACGCTTTTACCGTATCCTCTAAATTCTTCATGATCGACTCCTTTCCTTCGCTCCAGTACATCGTTATTTGTATCTGTTTAGCACCTGCCATATTTCAACGTGAATTGGTTGCTTGCAAGCATATTCACGATTGAAATTGGCAGGCGGCCAAGGCCCGAAGGGCCTCTGGCCAGCCACATCGAGGTTTTGCGAATGCGAGGAGAAATTCGCGTATGCGATTTCTCCGACGCACGGAGTGTATTGTCGGCAAAGCCGACAATCACTCCAAGATAGGAGAAAATGCCATCAGGCATTTTCGAGTATCAAAATCGAGATGGGTGCTAAACAATTACCGTTATTTAAAAATCGATGTACTAGGAGATCTCTTCCTGCTGCGAGCTCATCTGCGCACGAATTTCGGTTACGCGCTGCTCCGTAAGCTTGTACATGAACATCGGAATGAACGTGATAATCCCCAGAAATGCAGGAATCATGTTGACAACGAAGTTAATCCCCTGCTTTGCTGCCTCTGTCTGTTCTGCATTCGGGACATAGCCGAAACGCATCAGGAGCAATACCCCGACGGCGCCGGAGATTGCAGTAGCACATTTCACCGCAAAGCTCAGCATGGCGCCGGCCAGTGCCTCCTGGCGTGTATGAAGCTTCCATGCTCCGTATTCGATGGAATCCGATATCATTCCGTAGCACAGTGTGGATGAGCAGTTGTTTAATCCGCCGATGATGCAAAATGCGTAGAGCACAGCCAGATTTTTCCCCCAGAAGTAGGTGCAGATCATTCCCAGAACCATCAATGCGTTCAGTAAGATCATGTAATTTCGTTTGCCCATCCGCTTTGTCATAAACGGAATGGTCAAAGTTCCGATCAGCTGCGCCGTCGTCAGCAGCGTAAACACCGGAGAGATCAGGTTGTACGACCCCAGTACATAGATCAGATAATAGCTCAGAAGACTCATTCTGGCGGTAATGCAGATCGTACCGATCAAAACCATCACCACAATCAGCATCAGCTGATCATTCTTGCAGATGGAAGCAAAGCTTTTTAAAAATCCCTTTTTCCGTTCGGAGGATTCCGCCGTCTGTGCATGGAGCTGCTGCGTATACTTCTCCGGGCACAGATAGGATTCCACGCAAAAGCAAATGATCATTGCAACGCCCATCACAACGCTGAACCACATGTATCCTGTCTTGTTTGCAACCTCTGCCCCACTGAACCACAGAATGGTCGGCATCGCGATTGCTGATAGAGCCATGTTGGCAATGGAAGCACCGATGCCTCTTGCCGTAGACAGATTCATTCTGTCCTGCGTATCCAATGCAAGTACATTAACAATTGCTGACTGCGCAATTCCTACAGCCGTGTAGGCCATTCCCACCAGGATATAGCACAGCATGCAGACAATTACCTTGGCAGCACCTGTCAGCGGCCACACCGTGAATGTAAGGAAATTGAATACGGCGAGAAACGGCGGCGCGAACATAAGGTACGGCCGGAACCTCCCCCACCTTGTATTGGTCCTGTCTGCAATATTCCCCATCATGGGATCGTTGATGGCGTCCCAGACTCTTGCAATGAGCATAATCAGCGAAATAGCTGTTGCGCTCAGTCCGACGACATCTGTATAAAACAGCGTCAGGTAGTTATTTACCATGTACCAGCTTACCGAGCACCCAACTTCACCGATGGCATAACCAACGGCAACCTTCGGCTGTGTACTTTGCTCCGAAACTGTATTGCCTTTCTGTCTTCTCATCTTCATAGCCTCCATAAAGATTCTTCGGAATCCTGCCCTTTGCCGTGCTTTCCAATTCGACTATTCTTCCTTTAACTCAAACCATTCAAAAGATGCCTTGTTATCAATACGTTTTCCGTTTCCTGTCGCATACATGCCGGCCATTGTCCCCGTCATGGCTCCGATCTGTTCTGTGCTGATATCTGCCGCGTCCCCCTCTTCCAGCAGAATCAGATGCTCTTCATCCGTCCCGTACCAAAACCGGTACTTTCTGTCATTTCCTGTGATCTTCAGAACAATGCTGCTGCCTTCATACGGAACCTGCGCAGCTACCCTCGAACGCGTCGATGACCGAAATCCCGGAAGATACGGCTTGGACACAAACTCCTCCTGATACAAGGTCAGCTGCAGCATGGTCTGCCCCTCCACACATGCAAGCTCCAGATGGTACTGATTGTTCATCTGCTGTACCAGTGCAAGTCCAGCGCTTTCCTGATCCGCCGGTTCAAAGTGCATCCGGCACGCCGCGCTGAATTTCATGCTGCGCAGTCTCCTTGCAATAAATGGAGCAAAAAGATCCTTTCTCCTGCCGGTAATCGATAAATCGAACGTGTCCTGATGAATTTCCGCGATCAGGCTCTGCGGAATACACTGGATGTCCAACGCATTATTTTGCACGGAATAATAGGTTTCGTACGGCGTTCCCCAGCAGGTCCAGTGAGGAGACAGCGCTCCCCCTTCAAAGCGTTCTCTTGCATTTACAGCAGCTATTCCATCTAAATCGGCTCCCAACCCTGTATCCGGGTAGCTCATCTCAAGCCGGCCGGTGTCTGCGCTGAAAAACGGCCAGTCATTGTCCCACGTCACAGGGCAAATGTACGTTTCCCGCCCGAGCGGCTTATATTTGCCCTCCAGGCTGCGGGACGCCAGCATGACCGCGTACCATCTGCCGTCCTGTGTCTCCACAAGATCCGCATGTCCGACGTTGGTGACGGCTGCATGAATTCCCATCATGCGATGTGTCAGAACCGAATTGGCCGGATCAATTTCAAAGGTGCCAAACAGATCTTTACTGCGTCCAACCGTTACACAGTGGTACATGTCTGTACCGCCTTCAGCAATAACCAGGTGGTAATACTCTCCCTTTTTATAAATATGGGGCGCCTCCGGATGCTCGGCACAGCGCATGGCACTGTGAAAGATCGTGGTCTTCTCCGTTGTGATGCAGAAGTTATGGATGTCAAAGCCAGCAACATAGATTCCGCTGGTTTCCAGTCCGAGCTCTCCGTCCCACGCGTCCCCGACGCCGACGATATAAGCCTGCTCCCCATCGAAAAATAACGATGCATCAATGCCGGTTACATCCTGCAGCCAGTGCGGCTCCGACCACGGACCGGCAGGATTTTCTGCTGTGACGATAAAATTGCCCCCATGGGAGAAGTTGCAGCAAATCACATAGAAAATCCCATCATGATAGCGAATTGTCGGGGCCATCACGCCTCCTGCTCCATAGGTGCGTTCCACATGAAAGCCATTGGAGCCGTCCATGACATTTCCGATCTGTTCCCAGTGCATCAGATCCTTGCTGTGTAAGATGGGAATTCCCGGGTACAGCTCAAACGACGAATTCACAATATAATAGTCATCTCCCGCCCGGCAGATTGACGGATCCGGATAAAATCCCGGCAAAATAGGGTTGTTTAACATGGTGTGAATCTCCTTTCCTTTTCGTGTTTCTTTGTTGTATCTGCCATAATTTTATCCATCATGTTCACTCTTTATTTGCATGGTTGTCTCTGTTACCATGGATAAAAAGACGATGGTTTACTGTCATTCGAGCCTTTGGGAGATTCAAAAATGGAGCTTCACTATACAATTCGCGAAATGAAAGCCGGCAAACATCCGTATTCTGCCGAGGTATATGCATACTGGATTATTCTGGACGGCAGTGGACAGATTTCCGATAAGACAGGCACAATTGTCTTTACAACCTATGATGTCCTGGAGGTCCCTCCGGGACACCGGTATACCCTTCTTTGTGATTCGACGCTTCAGCTGGGAGTCATTGACATTCAGGATTTTATTTCCCCCAATGAGCTTCTTCAGAAGAAGGATCACACCGATACCGAACTCATCCGGCGCGTGTTTTTCTTTGCCTTGGAATTCCACGGCTTTCATCATCAGGCGATGCCGATGCTGATGTACCATGTGAATAAACTGATGTATGAGACGCTTTCAAAGACAGGACTGCAGGAATACCGGATGAATCCGCAGATTGCAGACGTTTGTGTAGAGCTGAATGCGCATTATCTGGATCCCGGATATGATATCAATGAATTAATCGCCAAAAGCGGTTACAGCAAAAGCCATTTTCACAAGCTGTTCCGTGAAGCCACTGGGAAGACGCCCACTGGATATATACAGCAAAAGCGAATTGATAGGGCCATCTATCTGCTGGGTCAGAATCCCCGTCCGTCCGTCACAGCTGTTGCCAGCGCCTGCGGCTTTGCGGATGCGCATTATTTTTCACGTATATTCAAAAAAATCACCGGGAAAAGTCCCAGTGATTCTTAGCATGTATCTGTTACTGTAAAAATCCCGGACAGCGGCTG
>CAVFRZ010000125.1:0-7021 GCA_963624875.1 Anaerovibrio sp. | reverse complement strand
CTGGTGGCCGCTGAAATGGGATAAACCGAATATCCCTTCGGTTCATATTCCCTGTGGATGCGTGCAACCGGGTTGTCCGGATTCTCCTCATCCTGGCAGGAAGGATCGATCAGGTCCACCTTGTTGGCAGCAATGATCTGCTTTTTCTGCGTCAGATCAATCTTGTAGCGCTCCAGCTCATGGTTGATCGCCGCAAGATCCTCCAGCGGATCGCGTCCCTCCGAGCCGGAAGCATCCACCACATGAATCAGAAGCTTGCACCGCTCGATGTGCGCCAGGAACTCGTGTCCAAGACCGGCACCATCCGCTGCTCCCTCGATCAGTCCAGGTATATCTGCCATGACAAATCCGTCTGCCCCCTCCAGATCCACAACGCCGAGGATCGGAGAAAGCGTGGTGAAGTGATAGTTGGCGATCTTAGGCTTTGCATTGCTCACCATTGACAGGAGCGTGGATTTACCGACATTCGGAAATCCAACCAGACCAACATCTGCAATGACCTTCAGCTCCAGTGTTACCAGAAGCGATCTGGCAGGCTGGCCAGGCTGTGCGTACTTGGGTGCCTGCATGGTTGAGGTTGCAAAATGTTGATTGCCGTTTCCGCCGCGGCCGCCCTTTAGAACCAGATATTCCGTCGTGTCACCGCTCATATCAATGATGACACGCCCCGTTTCCGCGTCCTTGACAACCGTGCCTTCCGGAACCTTCAGAATTAGATCCTCGCCCTTTTTCCCGGCCATCTTTTTCTGCTTGCCGTCTTCACCGTTCTCTGCTGCATATTTACCGCGGAAGCGATAGTCTCCCAGCGTGTTCATTCCCTTGTCCACGCGGAAAATAATGCTTCCGCCGTTTCCGCCGTCACCACCGTCCGGGCCACCGGCCGGGACAAATTTCTCGCGCCGGAATGACACGTGTCCATCGCCGCCCTTGCCGCTGATGATGGTTATGGTCGCCTTATCTACAAACATAACATTCTCCTGGTATAAAAAATGCTCCGGGCAGACCAATGCCTGTCCGGAGCCAACGGTGCTGTGATGGAATTACTGCTCGTTTGCAGCTTCAACCGGGTGAACGGATGCTCTCTTGCCATCCTTGCCCACTCTCTCGTATCTCAGAATACCGTCTTTCAGAGCGTACAGAGTGTCATCACCGCCGATTCCTACATTCAGACCGGGATGAATTCTGGTTCCGCGCTGTCTGTAGAGAATGTTGCCAGCCTTAACAAACTGTCCGTCTGCTCTCTTGGCACCCAGTCTCTTGGAATTGGAGTCACGGCCGTTCTTGGTGGAGCCCATTCCTTTGTGGTGTGCGAAGAACTGAAGACTTAAGTTTAACATTGTGCTACCTCCTCAATTCTGTGACTCAGATATCGTTTCCCGTACTGACTCTCTATCCACTCCAGCCCATGAATCATACAGTCGATCAGGAATTCCCCCTTTTCTCCTGGATCCTGCAGAAAGTTGCAGACAAGATCGCCGCCGTTTACGGCATCTGCCTCAACCTCCATATCCTCATGGAGCAGATCCATCAGACAATTCATCGTATTGATGATAATTGCACTGGTGCCTGCACAGACGATATCTTCACCATCCATGCAATAACCTGTATGTCCTGTGCAGGAAATGGAACGAGTGTGTCCATCCGTTGTCCGGATAATCTGAACCTTCGTCATGCGTCTCAGCCGACAATGCTGTCGATCTTAACACGCGTAAATGCCTGTCTGTGACCGTTCTTCTTGTGATAGCCGGTCTTCGGCTTGAAGTGGTAAACCACAACCTTCTTGCCGCGACCCTGCTCCATAACAGTTGCCTCGACCTTAGCTCCTGCTACGTCACCGGCAACCTTCAGCGTATCAGCGCTGATTGCCAGAACCTGGTCAAATGTAACCTTGTCTCCTGCAGCGGCATCGAGCTTCTCAACCTCGATCACATCGCCCTCAGAAACCTTATACTGCTTTCCACCAGTTGCGATAATTGCGTACATCTTCGGTACCTCCTTCTCCTAAGTCTCGCTGATTACGGCGGAGTCATCCGGATCAGATCCGGCGTCTCTCTTCCTGCATGGCTTCTGCAGTACCTACAGGCCATACCTAATGCCTCACCATGCGGCATACTCGTTCATGATAGAGTGTTCTTCCGCTTCTGTCAAGAACATTTTGTAACTATTCGGAGCCAGGCTAAATCTCATAAATCAGGCGTGAAATTTAGCTTGCATTTCTAAGGCGGATTTCGAAATTTTAACGTTCGCTCAACATTCGTACATCGACAGAGCAGCGGATGTAATCACCCCCGATACACATCCTTAAAATCGCGTTCCGCCTCTCTTCTGGCGTCCTTGCGCTTGATGTCCTCCCGCTTATCGTAGTTGTGCTTGCCGCGGGCTAGGCCGATTTCCACCTTGCAACGGCCGCCCTTGAGGTACACCTGCAACGGCACGATGGTGTACCCTTTCTGTGACACTGCCTGGGAAAGCTTCATAATCTGACTCTTGTGTAGGAGGAGCTTGCGGACCCGCAACGGATCCCGGTTGAAAATATTACCCTTCTCATAGGGGCTGATATTCATTCCTTCCACAAAAGCCTCGCCGTCCCTGATGCTGACATAGGCTTCCTTCACACTGCACTTTCCCTGGCGAATCGATTTGATCTCCGTACCGAACAGGGCAATGCCGCATTCATATTTTTCCTCTATAAAGTAATCGTGATATGCCTTTTTATTGTTCGCGATCAGTTTGATGCTCTCCTGCATGATGTTTCCCTCTGCGGCGTTTTCTGCCGCCATGTCTTCCCTCACCGCCGGAAGGCCGTCCGTGTTTTTTTCTTTGCCTTAGGCGCAGCAGCATCGCCGGAACGTGTCAGGCGGCGAATTCTGCCATCCTCACCATGAGGCTTCTTCTGTAGATCCCCTAAGCAGGCATCATCACCCATCGTATCCTGACTGCCGGATTTCTTCCTGCGAGGTCGCTTCGTTGCACGGTCTGTGTTTCCTTCTTGAAATTCTTCCCCGTCATTCTCCGTTTGCAGCTCAAAATCAATGGTCCGTGCTGTTGTGTCCACCGAAGACACTACAACATTTATCTTCTGTCCGAGGCCATAGCTCTTCCCGGTGCGTTCTCCGACCAAGAGTGCCTTTTCCTCCACATACGCATAGTAATCATCCCGCAGCGAACGGACAGGGACAAGCCCCTCCACTGTGTTAGGAAGCTGCACATAAATCCCCCAGCCGGTTACGCCGCTGATGCTGCCGGTAAACGCCTCGCTCAGATGCCCCTTCATGTACTCGCACATCTTCTGCTTGTTGGTTTCCCGCTCTGCCTCATCGGCGCGCCGCTCCATATCTGAGGACTGGCGGCACACCTCCGGAAGGATGCTGTCATAGTGGCTTCTGCGCTTGGCAGTGAGCTTCCCTCTTTGATATTCCTTGATAATCCGGTGAATCTGCAAATCCGGATAGCGCCGGATCGGTGATGTAAAGTGACAGTAATACCGCAGCGCCAGGCCAAAATGCCCTCCGCACGTCGTCGTATACATGGCGCGCTGCATGCTGCGCAGTGTCATCACGCTGATGGGCGCCTCCTCCGGCTTGCCCTTGAGGCTCGCCAGAAGCGTCTGTAGCTCCTTCGGATGGATTTCACCCTGCTTCCAATTCAGGCGATACCCGTAGCCCTGCACGAATTTGCGCAGATTCTGCATCTTCTCCTCATCCGGCACCCCATGCGTACGAAAAACAAAAGGAACTCCCAGCCAGTAGAAATGCTCCGCAACGGTTTCATTGGCAGCAACCATGAAATTTTCGATCATCATCGTAGCTGCATTTCGTTCGTACGGAACAATCTCTGTCACATGCCCATCTGCATCCAAATGGATTTTACATTCCGGAAATTCGAAATCAATGGCACCGTCTGCCATTCGCTTTTTAGACAGGATACCGGATAAGCGCAGACCGCGCCGCAGCATGACTGCAATGGCATGGGACTTTGTTATAATTCCCCGCTCCATTCCCTGCAGGGAAAGCTGCGCTTTAATTTCACTCTCGTCCTTCTCATCAAAGAGCCGCATGACGCCGGGATAGGACAGCTTGGCATCCGAGCGAATCACCGTTTCCGTAATGCGGGCTTCCGTGACATTCCCGCCCTTATCCATTCGCATGATGCAGCTAAGGGCAAACCGGTCCTCTCCCGGATTCAGGGAACAGATGCCGTTGGAAAGCTCATGGGGCAGCATCGGAATCACGCGGTCCACCAGGTAATTGGATGTGGCCCGTTTCCTCGCCTCCAGGTCCAGTGCCGTATTCTCTTTGACATACTCGGCAACATCGGCAATATGTACGCCCAGCTCCCAGGCAGCGTCTTCATCTTTAAGCCTGCGAACCGAGATGGCGTCATCAATATCCTTGGTATCCGGTCCGTCAATGGTCACCGTCAGAACATCCCGCCAATCCTCGCGCTCTTTCGACTCCGCGTTTCCTGAGATCACCTGCGGAATCTGCCGCACTTCCTCCATGACCTCCTCCGGAAAGCCCTGCGGAAGATTATAGGCCCGCATAATTGATAAAACATCGACTCCCGGATCATCCATGTGGCCCAGAATCTCCGTTACTTCGCCCGTCAGTGCAGGCGTACCAAAATGTCCGCCGCGGGCGCTTTTCCGCCGCGCAAGCTCTTCCTCGCCGTAATCCGTAATGCGAACAACTACCTTGTGTCCGTTAACCGCGCCTGCGCAGCTTCCCTCCGGAATACGTACATCCGTCGGAATCTTCCGGTTGTCCGGTATCACACTTCCTTTCCGGCCGTCTCCGTAAAAGGTTCCCACTACACTGGTTGTATTGCGGGCAAGAATAGCCGTGACCTCTGCCTCCTGGCGATGCGTTCCTTTGCCGCCGGAACCGGCGCCTCGCTCAAATCCCGGAAGAAGCGTAGTCTCCACAATGTCGCCGTCCAGAGCCGTCCCTGTCTTTCCCTCCGGAATAAAAAGATCCTGTTCCAGTTCCTCCACAGCAACAAAGCCAAAGCCTCTGGCATTGGCGCAGAAAGTTCCCTGCATAATAACCGGTTTTGATGATTTTTTATGAGATGAACTCATGAATTCCTTTCTTAACAATAAAAGCGCCCCTGGCAGCCAGGAACGCTTCTAGATCGTCATATCTTGCTCGTCATATATCTTCGGAAATACCTGCCGCCTCAGAATCAGACTCATCCGGACCCTTGCAGTGCGACAGGAACCTTCCGAAACAGATCCGTTCAGAACAGACTTATTTCAGAATAAATTCATTCGGAATAAGCTTATTCAGAGTAAATCAATATCAGAACAGATTCATGTTCAAAAGAACGGCAAGCACAAAGAAAACGACACAAAGTGCAATCGTTGCCTTAACCAGATGTCCTTCTACCGAGCGTCCCTTGTTCTTGCCCCAGTATGTGTCCGCTGCACCGGCAATGGTTCCAAGCCCCTGAGACTTACCCTCCTGCATCAGTACAATAACCGTCAGAACAATGCTGACCACAATAAGAACGATGGTTAAAATCCAACGAATAATACTCATCTTGACTTCCTGACCTTATTTCTATAATTTAATTGCTGTAACAGTATGCCGTCTCGCATACATCGCAGATTATAACAAAGGACCCCTATCGTGGCAAGTAAAAAACAAACCCTCACATCCATTTTAACAGCCCTTATCATCGCCTTTTTCCTGATGCTGTTTCTGACCCGCTCCTCGTTTTTGTATCCATATAACAACTGGGACGACTCCAACAGTTATTTTTCCATGGGTAAATCCATGTTTCACGGCGCGCTGATCTACCGTGATCTCTTCGACCAGAAGGGACCGTACCTGTATTTTATCTACGGTCTGTGCTCCCTTTTGTCGCGAACCACCTTTTACGGCGTCTTTGCCATGGAGGTGGTCTGGGCCGCAGCAGATCTTCTGCTGATTAACAAAACACTTCGCATTTGCTGCAGCAAAAGGGTCTCGCTTTTCCTCTCGCCACTCCTTCTAACCTGCATGTTCGCCTCCAAGAGCTTTTACTGGGGCGGCTGTGCCGAGGAGTTGTGCCTTCCGTTTCTGCTGTATCCGTTGTATGTACTGATGAGCCGTCTGCAGCGATACTCCTGTGAAAACCATCCCACCAAAGCCAATTTGTCAAAGTCCCCTGTTTCAGAAACCACTTCCGCGGCGGACAGATTTGCTGCGAACGCCGTTTGTTCTTCCGACGGAAAATCTCACGAACAAGACGCTGTATTCTCCCCGCAGGACATACTCCTTGCCGGGCTTTGCTGCGGCTTTGTGTTCTGCGTCAAGTTCACGCTTATGGGCTTTTTCCTCGGATTTGCGGTTGTCGTAATCCTGACCTGCCGAAGCCTTCGGGAGTTCCGGAAGCTGGCCGGGTGCTATCTTCTGGGCATCCTTCTTCCGTTTGTTCCGTGGCTTCTTTATTTTACCGTGACCGGCGGGCTGGATGACTGGTACCGCGTTTATATCTATACCAATGTCTTCCTCTATTCCGATTTCGGTGCCAATTCCCACGGAGCCAGCGCCGCGCAGAAGGTCTATGATCTCGCCAAGATTCTCTACTGGCTTGTTCTCGACAACATCCAGTACTATGTCTTCATTCTGCTGGGCATACTCTGGTCGCTGCTTCGAAGGGGAGCTTCGCTGCTGCAGCGGGTCCTTCCTGTTTTGCTGTTTGGCTGCACCTTCCTGTTCATCTACATCGGCGGCGCACATCTGCCGTACTACGCGCTGCCGTTGACCGCACTCGCTGTTCCGGGCGGCTGCGCTCTGGGAACGGGAATTGATCGTCTTGCCACGCGCAGGAGCTCGCATTCTGCACCCGACTCGCATTCCGTATCCGGTTTGCATTCCGCGTCTGTATGCCGCAGACAAATCGTCCTCGCCTTGCTGCTGGCCGCAGATGCCGCTTTATGCTTCTGCGTGTTCCGGAGCTTTAGCTGGAATGCCGATTACCTCGGTACCCCCAAAGAGGATGTCTTCCTCTCAAAGTTCACAGAAGATATCCGAAA
>CAVFRZ010000124.1:0-7041 GCA_963624875.1 Anaerovibrio sp. | reverse complement strand
AATATTCTGGTTGATTGTTAAGTCGAAAATGTCCTGGTGAATAATTCAGGATTAAAGGTTTTGCGTTTTGTTCCTTTTGGGGGAACTTTTTTAAATCTTTTTTGAAGTTAAAGTTTTTGGAGGCTTTGGAGACGATTCCGATAGGATCAGATTTGTAAATTGCTTTCTTGTTGGACGATGAAAATCTGAAAGTGATTCTTGGTGTTGAATCAGCTAAGAGAAAAGAAACAACACTCTCGAAGAAGTTCAAACCCTATATAATGATTTCTTGATAGCAATACTGGAAATTATTACTGAAATGTTTTGGAAATGTTTGATGCAATGTGTTGTTGAGATGATGTGAGCATACAGCGAACATGAATGGCTGTCAAGGCTTTTTTCTGAGGATGAGATTTTTTTATGAAGACGATATAATACAGAAAAGTTAGCGGACATGAGTCAAGTCCTAATTTGCGTGTAAATTGCTCTTAGGCATCTTTGGAACAAGGGCGCTTTACATCCCCTAACTATATACCAGCACTCTCCTCTGATTCAATGTAACATTGAGCGGAGCATTGGGTTCGTCCTCCTCGGTGTTATGTTGGTTTTGGCAGATTTTCATTATACCTAAGAGGCTGATCTCTGATGAAAATCCATACTGTATCGGAATATCTGAAGCAGCAATATGGGCAGAAAATCTATAAGCTCTCGCTCTCGTCCGGATGTACCTGTCCTAATCGTGATGGAACGCTTAATTATGGCGGTTGCACCTTTTGTTCGGAGGGCGGCTCCGGAGAATTCGCACAGGTGATAAGAGACCCGGAGGAGATAGATACGGAGATTGAGAAGGCCCGGCAGCGCGTCCTTGCCAAGCTCCCGGGAAACCGACCACCGGACCGGCAGAAATTCATTGCGTACTTTCAATCCTTCACGAACACATATGGAGAGACTGGGCGGCTGAGGGATCTGTATCGAGGGGTTTTGCAAAGAGATGACGTTGTTATTTTGTCCATTGGGACGAGGCCGGACTGTATCGATGATGATAAGCTGCAGCTGCTGCGGGAATTAAATGCGATCAAGCCGGTCTGGGTAGAATTAGGACTGCAGACCATTCACGATACCACAGCGGAAAGAATACATCGGGGATATCCAACCCGGATATTTCACGAATGCTTCCGGCGGCTGAAGGAGGCCGGGCTGACAGTCGTTGTACACGTGATTCTCGGCCTTCCCGGTGAGAGCGAGTGTGATATGCTTGAGACGGTTCGTTATCTCGGAAGCTTGCGACCTTTGCCGGACGGGATTAAGCTTCAGATGTTGAATATTCTGAAAGGAACACAGCTTGCAGAGGAGTACGAGAGAAGTCCATTCCTGCAAATGTCGATAGAGGACTACTGCAGGCTGGTTGTGAAGTGCCTGCAGCTGCTCCCGGAGGATGTGGTCATTCATCGGATGACCGGAGATGGGCCTAGAAACCTGCTGATTTCGCCGCGGTGGGTCACGGATAAAAAGCGCGTGATCAACACGCTGCGAGGAGCGATAGAGGCGGCGGACAGAATGGAACAGATGGATCGTTGTTCCTGCTCGTCTGGAGGTATGGGGTGATTTCACGCGATACTATGGCGGAACGGCATATAAAGGGGGAAAAATGAGAAAAATACTGGCAGTTATTGACATGCAGAATGACTTTATTGACGGGGCACTGGGGACCCAAGAAGCTGTGAACATCCTTCCGGCAGTGGCTGCGAAGATCCGGACGTACCGGCCGGAGGATGTTTTTGCGACGCGCGATACACATTCGGAGGATTATCTGCAGACGCAGGAGGGAATGAATCTTCCGGTAAAGCACTGTGTGAAGGGGAGTGAGGGGTGGCAAATCCGGCCGGAGCTTGCCGGACTTTTGCTGAATGATCATATCTTTGACAAGCCAACCTTCGGTTCTGTGGAGATGGCGGAATATTTCCGGGATTTAAGTCAAAAGGAGGATCTTGAAATAGAACTGATCGGACTGTGCACGGACATTTGTGTGGTGAGCAATGCTTTGCTGCTGAAGGCGTTCATGCCGGAGGTGAAGATTTCGGTTGATCCGGTCTGCTGTGCAGGTGTTACGCTCCAAAAGCATGCTGCGGCACTGGAGACGATGCGATCCTGCCAGATCCAGGTTGAGTAATTTGACGGAAATCAGTAACCGTGCAGCACTCATCCAGAATTTGACACTCTAAAATAAGAGTAACATTTTTTCCCTGCATTCGGAAAACCTTGATGCGGTGGACAAAAGGCCCAAAGGAGACGGCAGTCATCCGTTGCCGGATGGCTGCCGCTAGGAGGGAGGAAATAAGAATTAGTCGTCTTTGATTTTGAGGGAATCGTTTTTGAATGCTGTTGATCGGATCAGAAGCCGGTGTTGGGGAGGAAGAAGCAATCATCCTCAACGTAGAAGCAATCCCAGTAGTCATAGGTTTCTACCGTGACTCCCGAAGCGGATTCCTGATACTGAACCAGATATTCGCCACCGGCGGGGATGGTAACCATGACGTAGTAGTCAACGTCGGAATCGAAGAAGACCAGGTTCATTGGTTCATCAAAATCGTTGGTGACATATTCCCCGGGATAGATGGCCGGAAGATCGTAATCATCCAACGTATAGTAGGAAACCATGCATGCGTCCATGGAGTTCATATTTCCCAAAAAACCACCATCCGTTACCCCTGCGATTGCTTTCGACGTATTGATTCGTGTTGCGGCGGATACGGTGAGCGGAGCGGTGGCCAGTGTAACAGCGGTCGTTGCACCGGCAATGATGCGAAGAACGTTCTTTTTCATCTCAGTTGTAAAGGTTTTCATTTGGTACTCCTTTCCTGAGGCGAATCGCCTCATTTGAAACATATCCGGTTGTTTATTTTTAAATTCGACGAAGGTTTTTGTGCTTCGTTCCTTTTAGGAAACTTTTGTAATTTCTTTTTTGAAGTTAATGATTTTGAAAGCTTTGGAGACAATTCCGATAGGATCAGATTTGTAAATTGCTCTTTTTGTTGGAGGATGAAATTCTGGAAGTGATTCCTGCTGTTGGATCAGCTGATAGAAGAACCGACACCTTCTGCGAAAATTCAAAACCCCATATGATAATTACTCGATAACAATACTGGAAGCTATTACTGAAATGTTTTGGAAATGTTTGATGTAATGTGTTCTTGAGATGATGCAAGCATACAGCGAACATGAAAGTCTGTCAAGATTATTTTTCTGAGGGTGAGTTTCTTTTATGAAGACGATATAATACAGGACGTTAGCGAACTCTAACATTGGGTTACACAATCACATCAACAGTCAGGGGATCCGTGCATATGAACAGGACTGAGAACAAGCGTCAAAGGGAACAATACGTTGTGGCATCTGATCTGCAGCAAAAGAAACGCTGGTTAAATCGCATCTCCTTAAAAGAGAAGGGAAAGTAGACTTCATGATTAAAACAAGACTTCTGGGACTCTTATCCCATGCCAAAAAGTACATTGTTTATACGATCTGGTGGCAGTGGGCGGCACTGCTGGCACAGGTCGCGGCGGTATTTGCCATTGCAAAGCTGATGGAAAATATTGTGCAGAACACAGTAACAGCACCGCTGCTGGGGAGGACGGCGGTGACTGCCATGCTGGTCGCGGCGGTTCGTTTTCTGTGTGAACGAATGGGGGCAAGGGCGTCCTTTCTTGCCTGCGTGGATGTGAAGCGAATTCTGCGTGAGAAGCTGTATGAGAAGATGCTGCGCCTGGGGACGTCCTACCGGGAGGAGGTTCCATCCTCTGAGGTGGTACAGGTGGCGACCGAGGGCGTTGAACAGCTGGAGACCTACTTTGGCAAGTATCTGCCGCAGTTTTTCTACAGTTTGATTGCCCCGCTGACACTATTCGTGATTCTGTGCCGGGTGAGTTGGAAGGCCAGTGTCGTTTTGCTGCTCTGTGTTCCTCTGATCCCGATTTCCATTGTGGTCGTGCAGAAGATTGCCAAGAGGCTTTTGAATAAATACTGGAGCATCTACACGGAGCTGGGCGATTCCTTCCTTGAATGTCTGCAGGGACTGACCACGCTCAAAATATATCAGGCCGACCGGCTGAAGGCGGACGAGATGGACGAAGAGTCGCAGCATTTCCGCCGGATTACGATGAAGGTGCTGACCATGCAGCTGAATTCCACCAGCGTGATGGATATCGTGGCCTATGGCGGCGCAGCTGTTGGCATGGCGGTGGCACTGTCTGAATTCCTCCGGGGCAATATCGGCCTGGCCGGAGTGCTGTGCATCGTTTTACTTGCCAGCGAGTTTTTTCTGCCGCTGCGCCTTTTGGGGTCCTACTTTCATATTGCGATGAACGGAATGGCGGCGAGCGATAAGATTTTCCGAATTCTGGATCTGCCGGAGCCGCAGGATGGCGACAAAACGCTGCCGGAAGGCGCGTTGGATGTTCGGTTTAAGGACGTTCATTTCTCCTACGAGGAGGAACGGGAGGTGCTGAAAGGGATCGATCTGTCTCTGCCGGCAGGAAGCTTTATCTCGCTTGTCGGAGAGTCGGGCTGCGGAAAGAGTACCATCGCAGGACTCCTGGCCGGTAAAAATAAGGGTTTCACCGGCCGGATTACCATCGGCGGCATTCCGATTGAAGAACTGAAGGAATCGGACCGGATGCGGCGCGTTGTACTGGTTCGTCACAACAGCTATCTGTTCAAGGGAACGGTGGAGGATAATCTGCGAATGGCGAAGCCGGATGCATCGGAGGCGGAGATGGAGAATGCCCTTCGCAGGGTGAATCTTCTGGATTACTTACGGACACAGAAGGGCCTAAAGACGCAGCTACAGGAGAAAGGCAGTAACTTTTCCGGCGGACAGTGCCAGAGACTGGCCATTGCGCGGGCACTGCTTCAAAGCGATGCTGCGGTATATGTATTCGATGAGGCAGCCTCGAATGTTGACGTGGAGAGCGAGGAGCTGATCATGCAGGTGATTCACGAGCTGGCCGAGACGAAGACGGTGCTGCTTATTTCCCATCGATTGGCGAATGTCGTGAAATCGGACAGGATCTATTTCCTTAAGGACGGAGAAATCAGGGAAAGCGGAACCCACGAGGAGCTGATGAAGAATAACGGCGTTTATCAGAAGCTCTATGAGCAGCAGATGGCGTTGGAATCCTATGGAAAGGAGGCGATTGCGTGATGACCGCGAACAAGGATACAGGAAGACGCAGGAGCGCACTCCGGATCATGGGAAGTCTGATCGGTCTGGTGAAGCCGCTTCTGCCCATCATGCTGGCAGCCATTGTGCTGGGAACAGCGGGATATTTGTGTGCAATCTTTCTGACGATACTAGCCGGAGAGGTGATCGTGCAGGGACTTTGGACGGGCGGAGCGCTGAACGGCATTTCGGCGGCAGAGCTCCGTCTGCTGCAGGTCCCGGCAAGGACAGTGATTACTGTGATGATTGTCATTGCGGTGCTGCGCGGCATTCTGCATTATGCGGAGCAGTACTGCAACCACTTCATCGCCTTTAAATTACTGGCGATTATCCGGCACAAGGTATTCACAGCACTTCGGAGGCTATGCCCGGCCAAGCTGGAGGGACGGGAGAAGGGGAATCTTATATCCATCATAACGACGGATATTGAACTTCTGGAGGTGTTCTATGCGCATACCATCTCTCCGATCGCGATTGCGGCAGTGACCACGCTGATTATGACGCTGTTCATCGGTCAGTATCACTGGGCGGCAGGGGGAGCCGCTTTGGCGGCGTATTTGCTGGTTGGTGTTGTTATTCCGGTCTGGAACGGACGCCGCGGCAGTCAGGCGGGAATGGTATTTCGAACAGAGTTTGGCGATCTCAACAGTTTTGTTCTGGATTCCCTGCGCGGACTGGATGAAACTATTCAATACGGACAGGGTCAGAAGAGAAAGGAAGAGATGAGCAAACGCTCGGGGGAGCTTTCAAGGCTTCAGGAAATCCTGAGCCTGCGAGAGGGCAAGCAGCGCTCCGTCACCCATCTTGTGATTCTCCTGGCGTCGTTTGGCATACTGGCGCTGACGGTGCGGCTGTATAACCTGGGGGAGGTTCAATTTGATGCAGTGATGATCTGCACCATTGCAATGATGGGATCGTTTGGACCGACGGCAGCACTGTCCAGCCTTTCGAACAACCTGAATCAGACGCTGGCCAGCGGCGAGCGTGTCCTTGCGCTTTTGGAGGAGGAGCCGCTTGTGAAGGAAATTCCGGTGGAACCGGGGGTTGAGACGGCCTGCGCTGCTGCGGAAAAGCAAGAAGGAAAGGGAGGAACCTCCGACCTTGCTTTGGAAAAGTCAAGGAAAGAAGATGCGGAGGCAAGGGCGGATTCTATTACGTTTGCGTATGATAAAGAGTCACCCATTTTGGACAAGTATTCCGTAGTCTTCCATCCGGGGAAGATCACCGGGATTCATGGAGCGAGCGGCTGCGGAAAGTCAACGCTGCTGAAGCTGCTGATGCGGTTCTGGGATGTACAGGAAGGTGTGGTATCGGTGGACGACAAGGACGTGCGCCAAATTCCGACAAGGCACTTGCGGGATATGGAAAGCTATGTCACGCAGGAAACTCATCTGTTTCATGATTCGATTGCGAACAACATTGCAATTGCAAGGCCGGGGGCATCCAGAGAGGAGATTGTGGAGGCGGCGAAAAAGGCCTCGATCCACGACTTTATCATGACGCTGCCGCAAGGGTACGATACCGAGGTGGGCGAGCTGGGCGACACCCTTTCCGGCGGAGAAAAACAACGAATCGGAATTGCCAGAGCGTTTCTGCACGATTCACCGCTCCTGCTGCTGGACGAGCCGACCAGTAACCTGGATTCGCTGAATGAGGGCATCATCCTAAAGTCACTGAAGGAGTCCGCGGGAAAGAAAACGGTTGTGCTGGTCTCTCACAGATTGTCCACCATGAAGGCTGCGGATGAGGTGATTGAGCTGTAGGCATTCCGTTGCACTTTCCCCGGAATAATCGTAATTGTTTAGCACCCATCTCGATTTTGATACTCGAAAATGCCCGATGGC
>CAVFRZ010000123.1:0-7101 GCA_963624875.1 Anaerovibrio sp. | reverse complement strand
ATACCACCCTGTTACACCGGACTTGATGCCGTGACACGTGTTTTTCATTGTGCTTTTCCTGTCCTTTTGTGTTTTCTCCCTTGAGGGCGTCACCTCATCTTCACCCTCTCCATCATCTCCAGAACATCCGACATCCGGTACAGCTCCGCCGCATCCCCCAGAAGATCATCGTCGTAGTACTGGTCCATGTCTTCGTCCATGCACTTCATCACAAGTCCGTAATAGTCCTGATCGTATTCCATTGCGGCTTCCCGGATCTCATCCAGCGTTAGCTTTCCTCTGGCCTTGCGGATGATCATCACGTAGTTGCCGCTCCGGTCGTATGTGTTCTCTACCTCTATCCCGCGTTTCATTGCCTCACATCTCCGTCCATGTTCTGCACCGCTCGTATGGTTCCATCAGCTTTCCGTTAATGCAGCGGATCGCAAGTCCGCCCTGGCACATGGTCTTCGTCCCCCATGCGCAGTTGCTGCATTCCTTCGGCGTTAAGCCCATGCTTGCCTTGTTCCGCTTAGCTTCCTGCTTCGCTTTCTGTCTCTCCTGCTTGTTTTTTCTTTCGGCTTCCGCTTCGTTCAGGATGCAATCCGGATAGATGCAGTCGTCGCAGTTTTCGATGTTGCAGTTCATGCCTGCTCCCTGAACTTGATGTTTCTTTCTGCCAGTCCCAGCAGTGTGCTCTCTATCTTCTCCGGTGTTCCGCAGAAGGATACCGTGATTGTTCCGCGCTTGGGCATGGTCGTGATCCGGATTGCGCCCAGGATGGAGTCCAGATTCGTGCCGTTAAACGGAATTGAGATGGTCTTTATGACCTGCTCCTCTCCCTGATCTTCCTGGCGCTCATCGATGTCGATCTTTGCGGAGCCCTCGGAGAGCGCTGCAGAAAGTGCATCCTGTGGCTCCGGGGCGACTTCCTCTGTCTTCTGAATGGGCTCCCCCGTCATCTCGGCAAGCTTCCTCTGGTTCTCCTCGTGCTGTCTTGCTTCTTGCTCTGCTGCCTTTTTCTGCCGGTATAGATTTACCTCGGAAATGGCCATTCCGATGTCGTAGGCCTTTTCAAAGGTCATCAGAGCAATGGTGCGCTCATCATCCGGCAGGTTGTCACAAAATGCATAGCCGTTCTGGATGTTCGTTACCTTTGCATCGATTGCTTTCTTCACCTGCGCCATGCTGGCGGATGCGTTCAGCCAGGATGCATCACACAGCACCTCCGCATCGATATCTGCCTGGTTGGCCTTTACCAGCGCCTCGCGGAAGTAGTCCAGAATCAGGGCCTTTTTCTCTTCCTTCTGCCTGGCCTCGGATGCCTTCACCTGCGCGTCAATCTGTGTTACGGCATCATCCAGCTTCTTCGCGACCTCTTTGACTTCTTTCTCGAACTGGTCATACGGCGCACTGATGGTCTTCTTGACTTCTTTTCTGCGGTCATCGATGGCTTTCTTGAGCTTGTTGAGCTCTGCCCTGTCCGTCTTGGCCTGCTTGATCTGATCCTCGCTGTAAGCAACGTTCTGGTAGTCCTTTACGGCCTCTTCGATGGCCCGTTCGAACTCCGCCTTGTTCCAGTCGATGTGCTTCAGCCATTGTCCCTCTCCTGGGTTCTTGATCATGAGCATTAACTCTTGCATTGTGTGTCTCCTCTCTTCTCCGTGAACATTTCCTCGATCCGCCTGTCGATTTCCGCATAATCCACAGGTTTTTCCACGTTTTGCGGCGTTATTTGCCGATTTACTGCCGATATTTGCTGGTTTTTGCTGTTTTCGAGCGCTTTTGCCGTTCTTTCCTGCAGTTCTTCCAGCCTCTGGAGGTTTTGCAGGTGCTGCGGCAGTGTGGCCCGCTCTTCCCTGGCTGATTTCTCCGTTACCGCCCTGTAGGTCTTGATAAAGTGCGACTGCTGGACACTTTCCACGGTATCCTCGTCCATTGTCGCAAGCTCTCGCAGACTCTCCGGTGATCCGATGGCCCTTCTGCACGCTGCCGGCAGCTTTTCAAACTCTGCCTCTGCTCCGTAGATGCTGTTGCGCATTGCCCTCCGCACCAGGCTCCATGCTTCCGGCGCTGTCATCTGTTCCGGTGTCTCTGCTACGTGGATCCGCTCGATAATGTCGGCCACGGTCGGCTTGAACCTGCTGGTGCGCATGACCTCCTGAATCGCCTTGCTTACGGACTCGTAGGTGAAGTCCTTGAGCAGTGAATACCAGACCAGAATTGCATTAGCATCCGTCAGGAAGGCAGGATCTGCGTACACGGCCTTCATCCCTTTGACCAGCGGGATAAACTGCGCCTTTGTCATTGCGTTTCCTCCTCGAATGCGCCGACTTCCTCCGCCCACTTGTCCACAACATCCAGCCTGTGATCGATGCGATACAGGTAGCTGTTTTCAGGCTTATCCCTGGCATGCTTCTCCAGTCTGTCCCACGTAACACCCTTGTAGCCGTTGGACATACACTCCTCGATCAGGTCGGCCACTTCACTTGCGCCGTACTTCTTGGCGTTTGCCTTGACCTTGGACACGAAGCTCTTAAACTCCGCTTCTGTAAGTGTCTCGTTCCTGGTAGCCTTATTGCTAACCCACTCTGACACCTTCTCCTGCAGCTCACTGGGCACACCAAGCGATGCAGCATCCGGAACGCTCAAACCTGCGACGGTCGGCGCAAAGGGGGGTAGGGGGGATTCCCCCTCTTTATCATTCTCATACTCATTCTCATTATCATTCTCATACTCATTATCACTATCGGTTTGTATACTTTTGTATCCGCTAGTATCGGTTTGTATGCTCTTGTATACTTTTGTATCGTTTTGTATCGGCTTGTATTCTTTGCTTGGATTCTTCTTGGATTTTGCGGATGTTGTATCGCTTTCGCTTGTTACCGACTCTTTTGTATCCCAGCGTTTTTTTATGTTCTCAGAACGTCTCTGGCAGGAGTTTTCGTATTCTTCCGCATCCTCGTCCATCTTGTCGGAGAGCATGGAAAAAATAGCGTCCACAGCGTCAATCTCTATCTCGTAGTCAACCCCGAGTCTCTTGGAACATATTGCCTTGAACAACTGGCCAGCTTGATCGTCTGTAAGCTTTACAACCATCTTCCCCCAGTCGTCGTACAGAACAAATGACTTCCTCTTTGCCATTTCTACTTCTCCAAATGTTAACTGCGGTACGGATGCCGCTTATCTTCCAACACTGCCTGCTTGATGAAGCTGAATGCCGCCTGTAGTTCTGGATCATTCGGAACTACATATGATTCGTCCTTCTGAAACACGAAGATGAGCTTAATAAGCTGGCCGGCTTGTTCATTACTTAGGCGTTCAAAAATCGGTGCCCAGCCCAATTCCATATCAAATACAGCGGTCGTTACCTCTATTCTTTTAACGGCAGCCTTGTCGAGAAGTTCACGGACTTTCTTCGCGTATTCCTCCGATGGAAGATCCTCAATCTTGCACATGTCACTAAGTGACACCTCAAGAACTTCCCGTATTTTCTTTACCATTCTCATTTCGCCCTCCCTATATCTCATCAATCAGCTTTGGTCTTGTGACCATCTTTGTCTCCAGACAGCACCCGCACGTCTCGCACCGATCCGGTGGTTCCTCGCCCCGCTTCACCCTCAGGAGCCGTCCCATGTGCATCTGCACCTTGTACAGCGCCTCATCAAGCCTTGCCTGTGGGATCATGAAGTAATCATGGTCCACGTGCTCGCCCTTATCGGCGGCGATGATGAAAAAGGGAAGCTTCTCTCCGGTGTTCTGTCTTACGATCTCCTGATAGATCGCTCCCTGCACGTCATAACCCCAGTAGTCGATAAAACTAAGATGCTCTCCCAGATCCCGCACCCACTTGCGTTCCTTGAGGCTTTTCACAACCTTGAGGTCAACGATCTGTGAATGGGGAAAATAACTGTCCATCTTGATCTTCCACTCGGTCCCGAAAAGCTCTCCCGTCATGATGACCTGATGCTCGCCTTGGAGCCGTGCCATCCAGTAGGGATCCTTCGATACTCTCTCAATCACCCTGTCGCCTGCTGCGTATGTGCTCTTCATCGTTCCGTCGGCCTTGAACATCTCCGGATGTGAAGCCCGGAAGGCTTCAAACTCTTCCGGGCCGTCCATCCATGCATCCACGTATGAGCCGATCAGCATGGCCGTATTCGGCGGTTCTACCCACCTTCCTGCGAGCTTTTCCATTGCCTGGAATTCGCATCCAGGCATTCCATAGGTACCGCAAAAATCTTTAAACTGGCTTACTGACCAGTACATTTGATTTGCTTGCTGTGAATAGTAGTTCCCCTCTGTTAGATTCATGCGAACGGTAACTCCTCCGGTTCAACGGTTTCTGCTACTTCCTGCGCCGTATCCACGACTTCTGATTTTATTTCTTTCATGTTCCCAAGCGGCTCATCGACCAAATTGTCGTGCGGCGCTTCTCTTGTAAAACTGCCGCTGTCGCTTTGAACATTCTGCTCGGATTCTTCGTACATCCCACCTAAGTCGCTCGGAAACGATTCTCTCAGCGCTTGTACGAGTGCGACCTTTCTAATCATTGTTGCCGGTTTCGCCATCCACATACTATTCAGAGATCCATCACTCTTTCTTGTTGCGTACTCGTTGAACGCAACCGAGACTTCTGTAGGGTGGTCGTGATCTTTCCGCCATACTCTGGCCCATCCACCAAGGATTTTTTCCCCCGGGCACCCGCATGCCCCTACTCTCTGTTCAACTTTATTATCCGGTGTTTGCACAATAATTCCCGCTTCTAATCCGTCGAAAGCTTTGTTTGCCTCTGCTCTCTTCAAAAAGGCATCCTTCCCAACGACGAACTGTGCGGAATTTCTTCCATACTTCACGCAGTACGCATCGTTTACCCACGGGTTCAGTCCTCTGTATTGGCACAAACGCATGAACTTTATGACTTCCTCGTTGGTGATCTCTGCTGATCCGGTGCCGCCGACAAGGTTGTGTCGGATCTCGTCCATGGTTAATGTCATTTCTGTACCATCAGCTATATAGGTAACTTCGTTTTTTATCTCTTCCATATTGATAATCTCCTGTGCTTGTCCCGCCCCATCTATACGGCAATCTCTTCTATATCGATCTGCGGTGCGACCGGCTCCGCAGTTTCGAACATTTCTCCCTCGAAGGACAAGAAATCTTCTGCTGACATCACTCTTAAACAGCTCGAGCAGTAGTACCCTTTCATTCCGGAGTAGACTTCCTCGCCATCCCAGAGCTCTTCTTCACAGTAGCAACACCTCGGATAAACCATCTTCATACCGCCACCTCCTTACCTTGAAAAATAGTGGTCGCCGTACTTGTAAGCCGGTGTCCCGTACTGGCCGTACCCGCCAGCAGTGAAATAAAGAATGCTGGAATCCGTTCGCTGTGCCAGCTCTGCCGTCACGGCCTTGAAGCATTCATCTGTTACATTCCAGAAGGCCTTGTCTAGGTTTCCGTCCTTCACGCATGAGAACTGGAAAGATTGATAAATGACTCCACTGATCGTGTCCGGATATTCCGGCGAATCGACTCTGTTCAGAATCGTATCTACAATCAGCCTTTTGCCGGTCATGTCCTGGTTGCCTGCCTCTGCTTGTACTACGCAAGCCAGGAGTTGTAACTCTCCTTGATATGTTTCCTCTTCGATCTGTTGCTGTGTGTCTGCTGCGCTTACCGTGCTAGACGGTATCAGCGCAAGTGCTGCCGCTATCGTTATCGCTGCCAGTGCTCTCTTCATCTCTCCGTCCCTTTGTAAACAGGCCGATGTCAATCTTTGGCATCTGCCTGAAAGCCTCATAGAACTCTTCTCTGGAATTTATGCCGTAGTCCCTCTTTAGGATTTCAAGCATCCTATCTGCGGTCATTTCCATAGCTGCCTCCCTTCATGGCCTTCTCTCCAACCAGCTTTAGCTCGCTGATCACTTCTGAGATCCGGTCAAGAGACTTTAGTACTGCATGCATCCGGGGCTTCTCATCCTCGCTGATGATTCCGTCCTCTGTGATATCGATCAGCTCTTTCTTGATCGTTTCCATGTTGACGGGATCAAACTCCCGGAGGATTCGAAGGGTTATCCCTTCGAGGCCCTTCTGTTTGGTCGCGAGGGACATTTCCCTCCCGATCGGGCACTCATGCTTGCAGTACCCTGTTTTCAGTTCCGGTGCGTTGTACAGATCTGCCATCAGTACAACCTTGTCGACGGGAACCACCTTTGTGTTCCCGAGCTCATAATCCGCCAGTGTTGACGGTGACAAGCCCAGCAGCTCCGAAGCTCCCTCTCTGCTGGATAGCTTGTCGTTGTACATTGCCGCCGTTTTTCTGGCGGCGAAGTACACGTTTTCATTCATGGCCATCACCCCTCTCCTATGGGCTGAATAGCGAGATCTAAATAAAATAGATTTTGAAATTAGAAATCGCAGTTACTAGGTTTTACCTAGTCATTTGGGTATAAAAATATCTGCAATGTCGCACTTGTAGAGCTCACACAGCCTGGCCAGATCTACAGCTCCTGGAAAAGTTACCTCTTTTTCCCAGGAAACCATTGTGGTTTCGCTTATTCCAAGCGCGGATGCGGCTTCTTTCTGGGTCATTCTCGCGTTTACTCTTGCGGCGTTGATATGCCATTTACCCATGCGCTCTTTTCCTCCTTTCAACTCCGTTTGTGTTGCTAAGAGTGATCTACTAGGTTTTACCTAGTACGTCAAGTAGAATTTAGCAATTCTTAAAAAAAACTACAGTTAGCGCTAGTTTGCATCTATAATATGGTGACGGAGGTCACCATAATGACAGATGAAGAGATGAAAAAAATATTTAGTAAAAACCTTAAAGACTTCATGGCTCTCAATAATTACACGCAGGCCGATATGGCACGCAGGATGAAAGTTTCTACTGCCAGCGCGGCTGATTGGTGCAATGGAAAGATATTGCCACGGACAAATAAAATCCAAGAACTTTCGGAATGGTTGGATTGCACCATAGCTGACTTATTGACAGAGCACGCAGCCCCTACAGAACGTTACTACATCGATAAAGATGCTCGCGAAATGGCCGAATTCCTCTACAAGAACCCAGACTACAAAGTGCTCTTCGACGCATCCCGCAATGTTAAGCCGGAAGAT
>CAVFRZ010000122.1:0-7237 GCA_963624875.1 Anaerovibrio sp. | reverse complement strand
TCCTTGCCCAGATCAATGACATCATAGCCGTAATTCTCCAGCATGACCTTCACGATGTTCTTCCCGATGTCGTGGATATCCCCCTTGACCGTGGCCAGAATCACCTTTGCCTTGATCTCCTGCGGCTGTCCCGCCATTGACTCCTTAATAACGGCAAAGGCCGCTTTGGCCGCCTCCGCACTCATCAGAAGCTGCGGAAGGAACACCGTTCCCTTCTCAAAGCCCTTTCCAACCTCATCGAGGGCCGGAATCAGCTCCTCATTGATCAGCTCCATCCCCGATTTCGATGACAGTCCATCTCGGGTCCCGGCCGCCGCGCTTTCCTTCATGCCGCGCAGAATTGCCTGATATAATGCGCTTTTCGAAGCCGCCGCTTCCGGTGCATTTGCAGATGATACGCCGGAATCAGCGCAGCCTGCCGCAGAAGACGCCTGTGCACCGCCTCCCGCAGCTCGTTTCGATGCCGGTACATAATCGTGATAGGCACCGATAAAGCCCATGCACTGCGGATCCTGATTCAGCAGAGCAAGGCTCGCCCGGTATGCCTGCATCATCGGCTCATTGTTCGGGTTGATGATGGCGCAGGACAGACCGCTTTGCATCGCCATGGTCAGGAAATTCGCGTTCACCAGCTCCCGGGCCGGCAGTCCGAAGGAGATGTTAGACACTCCGAGAATGGTGCGCCCATGCAGCTCGTCCCGCACGCGCCGGAGCGTCTCCAGCGTTGCCAGCGCGCCGCCGCTGTCGGAGGAAATCGTCATGCACAGTCCGTCAATCACCAGATCATCATGGGAAATCCCATATTGGTCGGCCGCCGCATATATTTTGCGTGCAACAGACATACGGCCGTCTGCCGTCTGCGGGATTCCGTCCTCATCCAGCGCAAGGCAGACAAGGACGCCGCCGTATCTGGCCACCAGCGGCATCACGGCAGCTATGTTCTCCGCCTTGCCGTTGACCGAATTAATCATGGGCTTGCCGTTATAGCAGCGAAGCGCCCTTTCCAGTGCCGCAATGTCCGTTGTATCGATCTGCAGCGGCAGTCCGGTAACCCCCTGCAGACGCTTTACAACCGTCTCCATCATGGCCGGCTCATCGATTTCCGGGAGACCCACATTCACATCCAGAATGTCCGCTCCGGCATCCTCCTGATTCAGTCCCTCCTGCAGAATGTACGGGATGTCATTGTCCCGCAGTGCCTGCTTGAAGCGCTTTTTGCCGGTGGGATTGATTCGTTCGCCGATCGTGACACAGTGCGGGCCGATTTCTACAAATTTGGAAAAGCTCGTCACTACTGTCTTGTGTCTGGCCTGCGGCTTCTGAAACGGCAGGCGCCGAACAGCTGCAATTTCCTGCCGGATATGCTCAAAGGTTGTGCCGCAGCACCCGCCGACAATCTGCACGCCAAGAGCTGCCAGCTCCGACATCGTCGCCGCGAAATCCTCCGGCGTAACATCAAAGACCGTCTGACCGTTTTCCTCCCGCGGAAGACCTGCATTCGGATTCACGATAACCGGGATCGATGCCGCCTGTACCAGACGCTCGACAATCGGCTTCATTTCATGCGGTCCCAAAGAGCAGTTCACCCCCAGTGCGTCCGCATGAAGGCTCTCCAAAAGCGGCACCACCGCCTCCACCGGCGCGCCGGTCAGAAGCTGTCCGTTGCGGTCGAAGGTTGTGGTCACCAGAACCGGCAGGGTGCTGTTTTCCTTCGCCGCCAGCATGGCCGCCTTCAGCTCATAGGTGTCATTCATCGTTTCGATGAGAACAAGGTCCGCTCCGGCCGCAGCGCCGATTCGAACCACCTGTGCAAAGAGCTCCACTGCATTCTCAAACGAAAGATCTCCCAGCGGCTCCAGGAGCTTGCCTGTCGGTCCCACATCCAGTGCAACCCAGGCATCCTCCTCCCGGCCGGCCGCCTTCCGCGCATCCACAGCCAGTCGAATCCCCGCCGTGATAATTTCCTCCAGCTGATCCGGATATTTCAGTGCATTGGCTCCAAATGTATTGGCATTGAAAATATTGCAGCCTGCCGCCAGAAATCCGGTGTACAGATCGGTAATGATATCCGGATGGGTCAGGTTCCACAGCTCCGGCAGCTCGCCGCCCTTCAGTCCCCTGGACTGAAGATAGGTTCCGGTCGCGCCGTCGCAGAAAATCCACTCTTTTCCAAGCTTCTCCCGCAAATCAGGTCTCATATTGTTCCGTTCCTTTCAACGCTATGACATTGAGGTCAAAAAGTCTTTTGACCCTAGTACATCGTTTGCAAAATAACCGGCCTAATAACGCAGAACTTTTTTCTGAGGGTGCGTGTCATAAAACGTAGGCGTAGCGGGCTACACACGGTGGTACACGCAACTCTCTCTCTTACCGCAGGCTTCGCAGCCGGCGATGACGCATTCCTTATTTTGCTCCGAAAATCCAATAAACGCCGTAACCGACTTGCTCGGCACCATCAGGAGCGTATCCGTCAAGGAAATACCGCACGTTGCCGGCATTGCAAGGAGCCGCGAAAAGTCCTTCTGCAGCGACAGCGGCGCATCTCCGTACCCAGGTGAAAACCGCGGCCGTGCAAAGAGTCCTTCCTTGCGCAGCGCCTCAACAATTCTCTGATTCACTGTGTCGCACCAGGCTTCCACCATGGCCGCGCCGGCTGCCTGAAACACGGCAGCCTCCGCCATACTGCGTGCCTCCGCCCGCCGAATCAGGTAATCCACTCCCAGACCGATGGTCGCCGCCATCAGGACAACCGTAGTACAGCCGTCCAGATTGCGTCCCAGGTCATTGCTTGTAAATCGCAAGTCGCCCACCACAATCCGGCAGGGGCCCGTCTCCTTAGCATCTTTTGCGGCTTGCCCCCTGCCCGCGCCATCAGGCGTCTCCGGCAGAGCACTCTCTCCAGCCGTTTTCTCTATTCGAAGCGGGTACCGTTCCCACACTGCACGCGGATGGCACTCCTTCTGTAGCTGTTCCACGCAGCGCTCCAAACATTCGCTGACAGCTGCATCCGGCGTTATCCCCCGATACCCCAGATACCGGTACGCTTCCTTCCGAGGAACGGCGACCGCCGTTCCATCCGTTTCATACTGTGTCATAGCGTTTCATTAATCCAAAATGGCAGACAACGAGTTCATAATCCCCGCTGCGATATCCGGCTTGTTCATGGAATACACATGAACGTGCGTAACACCATTGGAAATCAGATCAATGATCTGCTCCGTTGCATAAATAACGCCCGCCTGCTTCATCTTCTCCGGATTGTCGCCGAAACGGTCGACCATCATGCGGAAATGCGGTGGAATGGTGGAGCCGGAAAGCGCTACGCTTCTGGCCACCTGCTTCTTGTTCGTAATGGGCATGATGCCGGGCAGTACCGGGACGTCAATTCCCGCTTCCCGCACGCGGTACAGGAAGTTGTACAGCATGTTGTTGTCGAAGAACATCTGCGTGGTCAGAAAATCCGCTCCTGCATCCACCTTCTCCTTCAGATGACGAATGTCCTCCGACGGACTCTCGCATTCAACGTGTCCCTCCGGATAGCAGGCTGCACCGATGCACAGCTGTTCGTCTGCCGCCTTCAGATCGTAGATCAGCTGACTGGCATGATCATAATCAAAAATGGTGCGCCCATCCTTCGGAATATCCCCGCGCAGCGCCATAATATTCTCGATTCCCTTTTCCTGATAGAGGCGAATCATCTCCTGTACGTGCTCCCGGGTAGAGGACACGCAGGTCAGATGCGCCAGCACCGGTATATGATGTTTGTTCTGCAGTTCCGCAGCAATCGATGCCGTGTGCTGCGAGGTTCCGCCGCCCGCGCCATAGGTGACACTCATAAACGCCGGATGCAGTGCCGCAATTTCGCCGGCCGCCTTCTCCACTGCCGCATATTTATCGTCCGTTTTGGGAGGAAACACCTCGAAGGAAATGGTGACCTCATGCTGAGAGAAAATCTGTGTAATTGTCATCGGAACTTCCTTTCTCAATTGAAATGCACAGTTTGACAATTTATTATAACATCCGTACGGCAATTCCGACTGATTCTCTGAGGAACACGCCAGGACCCGTCGCCTGGCTGGCAGTTGAATTGTAGCGTACATTACTGCTTTTTTTAGGAATATGGAGGAGAGAAATGGACAAGAAGAAAAAGATCATCGCTGCTGTTGTTGTAATTGCTGTCATCGCCGTGTTCGCCGGCGTGTACGCCGCATTCAGCCCCAAGGCGTCGCAGGGCGCCAAGTCCTACACGGTTGAGGTTGTCAACAAGGAAGGTGAGAGCAAGACCTACAGCGGAAAGACCGACGCCGAATATCTCAGCGGGCTGATGGACGAACTGGCCGCTGCTGGTGATTTCAGCTACGACGGAACCACCAGCGAATACGGCCTCTACATCACCGCTATCAACGGCGAAACTGCAGACTACAACACGGACGGCTCCTACTGGTCGATTTATGTAAACGGAGAATATGGTTCCTACGGAGCAGATGCGCAGCCGGTAGCCGATGGAGATGCCTTTAAATTTGCGTATGAAGTCGCACAGTAAAGCGCACAGGGCTGCATCGGATCTGGCGGAGATGGCCATGATGCTGGCCATGATCGAGGCGGTGAAACGGGCGCTGGATTTTCTGCCCAACATAGAGCTAGTGACATTTTTATTCCTGATGTTCACCATACTGCGCGGGAAACGAGTGATCCTCGTTTCCTTTGCTTTTACTGCTGCGGAGACCTTCGTCTTCGGATCCGGATTATGGGTCATCATGTATCTGTATATGTGGCCATTGGAAATTGTTCTGGTTCTTTTGCTGCGCCGCAAATTCCCAAGGCCGGCCGAGGGCTTTTGGTGGTACTGCATTCTGGCAGGGTGCTTTGGCTTGTTTTTCGGTGCCTTCTGCTCCATACCCTATTGGATCCTCAGCGGCCCGAAGGTGGCCATTACCTGGTGGATTGCCGGCATACCCATGGATATCCTTCACTGTGTCAGCAATTTCACGCTGTGCTTTTTGTTGTTCCGCCCGGTGATGCGAGCCGCCGGCAAGGTTCTTGCCGCGCAGGAGTAAAGCTTTCCTTGTTTTTTTTAACCATTCGTGGTATTTTTACTTCATCTGTTAATTCGAACTAACATTTGTTCAGAAATACCATTTTGACTTGCGGCGATACCGCAGGTCCCGGAAAGGAACCGGCGTTATGACCATCGGAAGATCTGCAGAGGACTACTTGGAAGCAATTCTCATGATTCATGAGCGGCAGGGCTATGTCCGTTCTACGGATGTCGCGGAGCAGCTCGGGATTTCCAAGCCCAGTGTTTCCAATGCCACCAAGCGCCTCCGTGAGAACAACTATCTGACCACCGATGCGGCAGGCATGCTGGTCCTGACCGAATCCGGCCTGGCGATTGCCAGCCAGATTTACACTCGCCACAAGGTTCTGTCTGACTTCTTCATCAAGATCGGCGTGCAGCCGGAGCAAGCCAGAGAGGATGCCTGCAAGATTGAGCACGACATCAGCCAGGAGACCTTCGAGGCTCTTTGCCGTTATGCCGGCGAGCAGGCTTGATGCATCCTCCGATTGAATACCTCCTGATAATTGTTCAAGAGATCCTAAAGCGGCACACAATGTGCCGAACGCTGCTGCACAGCAGCGATTTTATAAATAGGTTCTGAACCGCCAGGAATAAAAAACAACGCCCCGTGAGGGCGTTGTTTTTTATTCCTGTGGTCTGTTCTCTTCTCTTGCCAGGTCCGCCTCGCGCACCTTCGCCCGGTATTCTCTCGGCGAGAAGTGCATCCGATCGCGAAACACGCGGTTAAAGGTTCTCTGCGACTCAAATCCGGAATCAATGCAGATTTCCGTCACCGACTTGTCACTGTAATGCAGCATCCCGCAGGCGCAGTCCAGGCGCATATCATTCAGATAGCCGTTGAAATTCGTCGAGAAGACCGAAGAAAACACGCGTGACACCGTATACTGGCTGACATACAGGTGTTCCGCCATGCTCTTTAGGGTCATGGGTTCCCGGAAATGCGCCGCCGTATACGCCACAATCTGATGCACCAGGTCCGTCTGACTCTCATCCGGACGTGCTACCAGCTTGAGTTTGGATATGCTTTTCGCCAGGATCAGCATCACAAAGGATTGCTTCACAATCCGTTCCACCTCCTGCGAGAAGGTTTCCAACGGCTTCTGCGTAAGGTCCGGTGCAATCACCGTCTGGCGATAACGAATTCCCTTCTCATCTTTTCCGTATTCCCTGTAGAGCCTTCGAAGTGCATAAATAATATCCTGATCTACCTCGGCTGCAGGAATCACCGGACTCTCCGGCTGCGTATCTGTAAGCTTCTGCGCAAAAACGCCGGCCAACGACAATGAGGCCAGAAGATGCATGCTGGCACAGGTATCCGGATCCCCAAAGCACTGGGCATGATGAATCTTGCCCGGGAAAACAACCGCAAGATCCCCCTTTTCCATATGGTACAGCTCTTCGTCCACACCGATTTCCAACGTGCCGTACAGAACATAGACGATTTCCACAAGATCATGAATATGTGGCTTAAAGTGTTTAGATGGCCGATAATATATCTCCAGATCGTTGGGGATCGACTCATAGATAGGTCTCATAAGCTGCCTCTTTTCCTGCATTTTCCGATCATTTTATCACCAGCAGATCAAATTCACAGATTGCGATTTTGGCTAGTTTTCTGTGGATTATGGCACGTATTATAGCAAGCCGCCTGATATCATACAACCATCGAGCGAGGCAAGGAACAAAGACAAGCGGTTCCAACGGTTGCTTCCTCGGTATGAAAACGCCTATGCTGAACGGAATCGGCACCCCCCTCCGCCGACCGTTCTGAGACGATAAAACTCCATAAATATTTCGGAGTTTTCCTTTTCCCCTTGCAGAAAGAGGCATCACATGCTCAGCATGTGATGCCTCTTTCACATTTGGTAACTGTTCAGCTCAATCCCAGCAAATGGAACACCAGCATCGCCGCTCCCATTCCCGTCAGCAGCACACCTACAACCGCCTTCGCCGCAATCGGCCGCATCCGGTTCGCAAGCCGCGCCGAAACTCCCGCTGCAGCCAGCGTTGTCAATGCGCAAATCGCCAGGATCCGCAGATCCGGTACTCCCTTCAGAGCAAAATGCATCGATGAGCCGAACAGTGCCGTGAAGGTCATAATCAAAACGCTGGTTCCAACCGCCATTTTCAGCTCATATCCCATCACCAGCGTCAGAA
>CAVFRZ010000121.1:0-7245 GCA_963624875.1 Anaerovibrio sp. | reverse complement strand
CAATTAAACTCTTCACGCAATATCCTCTGCGTTCCGTTTCACTTCCCTGATCGCCTCAATCAGGCTCGCCTTTGTCTTGCTGTCGAAGAGCTTCATAAAGCTGACCGGCTTATCGAACGGCGGCTTCTGCAGCTCTGTCACATTGTCCATATATCCATTCTGCTCAATGTGATGGATCACCTTCTGCACGAACTCGATCTGCCGCTGGTTCAGTGACTCGTCGTTAATGAACTGCGAGAACGCCTGCATCGCCGCCTCGTGATCCATCTTCGCAATCCTGCGAACGAGCAGGCCAAAGCTCGTGTCTCCGAACTCCCTCTCGTAGTCCTCTTTGCTCCCGAGCTCCCTCGTGAGCACACGCTCCAGCTCCTCGTAGTCGCCCTGCGACAGACGGATGTTGTGTGTCAGCTTATGAATTGCCAGCGTCCCCCCGTTCTCCCGGATATAGCGGTTGACCTTGTCTCTGTAATCTTCAAAATCATATGCCCCGTCCAGCTGCTCCCCTTCCTTCTGATCGATCACCGGATCTACGAGATGCGTGATGATCGTCTTGATCACCTTTCGATCCAGAAACTTGATCAGCTCGCGCAGGGCCACCCGCACCTTCTCGAAGAGCAGGATGTCGTTCGCTCCCCAGAAGGTATCTGTGTTGATCTCCTTGATGATATCCAGCTTCTCCTTCACCTGAGGAATGCTGACCTTCTGCTCCAGGAGACCGGCCAGATTGCAGAGCTCCTTTTGGGCCTTTTTGAAGGACGGCAACCCCTCGATGGAGGACAGCATCAGCCCGTACATGAAGTTGTCAAAGCGCTTCGCAAACTCATCGTCGTCATTCAGATGCACGATCGGCGCGATGTGATCCAGGAGCTCTCCCTTATCGCCCTCACTGATGGCATCGAATGCAGACTTCTCCTTAAACTTCTCCACATATCGTAGTCGGAGCTTCACCGCGATCAGCTCCGGATTCAAGTCCAGGATCTGTCCATGGCAGGTATCCACGAGACTCTGCCGCCAGCTCTGGTACTCTTCGCCCGCATACACCGCCTCCTGCAGTGCTGCGACCAGGCGGATCTGTTTTCCGAAGATACTCTCGCTAAGAGACCTCGTATCTTTCGTCTCAAAGCCTTCCTTGTGTGCCCGGAAGAATTCGAAGTTCCCGCAGTAGTCAAAGATCAGGAACCGCCTCTTGTCTGTGTACTCGCCGTCGATTCCGTCGCTACAGGTCAGCCCCTTGCAAAGGCGCGTCCCGCGGCCGATCATCTGCCAGAACTTGGATTTGGACCTTACCTTTTTAAAGAACACGAGGTTCACGCACTCCGGCACGTCGATACCGGTATCCATCATATCCACGGATACCGCGATCACCGGCATCTTATCCGCGGCCTTAAAGTCATCGATTACTGCCTGCGCATAGGAGTCGTCGCAGATAACCCGCTGCGCGAAGGTTCCGTTGTACCTGGGATAAAGCTTGTTAAACCGCTCCAGAATGAACTCCGCGTGTCGCTTGTTCTGGGCGAAAATAATTGTTTTCCCCAGCCGGTCTCCTCCGGCCACGCGAATGCCTCTCTCCATGAGGTCCTGTAGCACCGTATCTACTGTCAGCTCATTGAAGATGAACTTGTTCATTGCTGCGGACGGGATAAAATCCGGCAGATCTCCCTCCTCGGCAAAATCATCCTCGTATCGCTTTTTATCCTCCGGGGACAGATCATTGTAGGTAATGCCGTTCTCGAGAAATCTCGTCTTCACCTCATAGTTGTAGTACGGCACCAGCACCGCATCCTTTTTCACTGCGGTCTCATAGTCGTAGGCATAGGTCGGAACGCCATGCTCCATCTCGAAAAAGTCATAGGTGTTGCGGTCCACGTCCGTTTTCGGCGTTGCCGTCAGCCCCACCATGACCGCATCAAAGTAGTCGAAGATCGCGCGATATTTGCGGAAGATACTTCGATGGCTCTCGTCAATGATGATGAGGTCAAAGTGCGCCGGCGTGAACAGACGTACTCCGTCCCTACCCTTCGTATCGTCGATCGCATTCAGCATCGTCGGATAGGTAGAGAATACAATTCTGGCATTTCGGTCGTCTTTGTTGGTACACAGGTTGCAGAGCGACATATCCGGCAGGTAGTTCTTAAAATCGTCCTTCGCCTGCTTGACCAGTGCCGTGCGATCAGCGAGGAACAGGATGTTCGTCACATAACCGCCCCGGCTCAGTACATCTGTGAGACTCGACGCGGTTCTCGTCTTCCCTGTGCCGGTCGCCATGACGAGAAGGTGCCGGCGAAATCCATCCCGGATCTGCTCGCAGACGGCGCGGATCGCCTCCTTCTGGTAATACCGGTCCGTAATCGCATCGCTGATCGGAATGGCCATGAGATCCTTCCGCTCGCTCCTGCGGTTCATGAGCTTCTGCAGATCGTCCTTGCTGAAGATCCCGCTCACCGGCCGCTGCGGTCCGCTCAGATCATCCCAGTAATACGTTTCGAACCCGTTCGTGGTGAAGATCATGGGTCTGCGGCTAAATTTACGCTCCAGACAATCGGCATACAGAACTGCCTGCTTTCTGCCGATATTAGGATCCTTGCTGGTGCGCTTGGCCTCCACAACAGCCAGCGGATACCCGTCCTTACCGAAAAGGACATAATCACAGAAGCCCTGCTGTCCCACCTTGCCGGCCATGCCGTCCACAGGATATTCCTCCTGAACATCCGCATCGGTTCCGGTGAACTGCCAGCCCATCTGCTTCATATCGACGTCGATATAGATCTTGCGCGTCCTGAACTCCGAGATGTCCTCCGACTGGAAGGTGCGCTCCTCCTGGTGCTGCTCCTTTTCTGCCGTGAACTGCGAAGACATCTCCTCGATCTTCCTGCGAAGGGCCTCGATCTGAGCGTCCTTCGCATCCAGGAGGCTCTCCTGCTCTTTGATCCTCTTTGTATCGACAACCACCTGCTGCTTCGGGATTAGGGTCTCATCGAACTTCCTCTCTGCATAGCTTGGCCCATAGCAATAGTCCACCCACTGGATGAATTCAAATAACCCACGCAGCGCTGCCAGCGCATCCGGCCGCTGCACACTCTTCTCGGTATGCACGGCAAGATTCCCGAGCTTCACGATAAAAGGAAGCTTCCCCCAAGTGTTGTAATCCACAGCAAAACGAAAGCTCGGCTCATGGATCAGCGACTGCAGGTTGTCCTTGTACGGCATCTCCATGCTGCTGTCGGCGGAATACACCCACTTCACTGCCAGCTCCAGCGCCTTCCGACAGCCAACCGCACACATCGCAGGCGATGTTGCATACACCCGCTCCGCCTCCATAGCTGCAGGCGCAAAAAGCTCATACTCGATTGTCTCTTTTAAGAAGTCAAAGTTCGCCATCCCATCACTTCCTGAAAAAATGGAAATCGCAGCAATCGCCGCCATACCCCAGCGTCTTCGTCCGGGAGAAACCGATCTTCCGCAAGCCGCCGTAGGTCACATCGTCCACATCACAGAACAGCCTGCACAGCTCCGGGCATCCATTCTCAACACAGGCCGTATGCCAAAGGCACTTCGTAATAGTGATGTCGTAGTAGTCCTTGCCGCTCTTCTGCGTGCTGACCTGAAGATCTGTTGTCCGCATAATCCGAAGGAAGATACGGCTGTAAATGTCGTAAAATCCAGGGACTCGTTCCATCCGCGCCGTTGAACGATGCTTCTTCGCAGCAACCACATCAAGCATATACCGGCGCACCTGCTCATCGGCAGACTTCTCGGAGCAGCCGCTGTCCAACAATGCTTTGTACATCGCAATTCTTGGAAGAATCGTCTGCGTCAGCGTTTTCATCTGATTCGTCGTCTTATTCCCAATTCCCGCAATGATCGCATCTAGCTTACTCTCCTGCTGCGCGAACAACGTGCGGCCCTTGTCCTCTCCGAATTCCCGGATCAGAAATGACCGAATCTGCTGTTGCTGTTTAATCTTCATTCTTTTCATGCCCCTCTTCGCTAGCTAAAGTATTGCTGCATTAAAGACTTCTTCAGGATCTCCAGTTCCGACAGACTTTGTTGAACTGCCAATTTTGATTTGTCGACTTGTGCTACGAAGGCGGCGAATGTTTTCTGCTCATCCAATGGAGGAACAATAATATCCGTATCAGCAATTACCCCCAGATGTAAATGTTTAATAGCGACGCCCTTTGTTCCTGTTTTAAATTGTCTCTGAACTCTATCCGTTTTCAACTGTTCACATAGAAACTCTGGCAGTAATCTGTCTCTATCATATTTTAATACTGCTAAGCTCTCGAAAAGCCCAAGCTTCTCTTTGGTTTTGACAATCACGGGAGAACCCAATGAGCCACTCTTTGAAAGCAAAATATCGAATATATCTGTTTGACACCTTTTTTGTATTTCTTGATATTCTTCTTCAGAGATATGCTTTATATCGGCAAAATCAAGCTCACCGTCTACAATATTCTTCGCAGAAATGAAAGTTACTCCCTCATCAAGATAAGTCGGTGTCTTGTGCGTTCCATCCGTTATTTTGCTGCAAATCGTTCCTAATTTTTCAACCTGATAATGTTTGTTTTCAAACTGTTCCAAAAATCGGGATTTGACAAGATCATCCAAACAAGTAATTTCGATGAGTCGTTGCTCAATGAGATAGTCGAGTTTTTCCAGCATGCGAACTATCTCATCCTGTTTACTTCTCGAATAAGTCCGGATATTAAGCTCTTTAACTGCTTTAAAGTGTCTGCTATACCCTAAATCAGGAATTTTAGCTGCCTGTAATGCGTAATACAGGTATTTGGGATTGTCTTTGGTATTTGCTGGACGAAGAATCTTTACTCCATCTGCTCCAATAAAAAATGGCTCCACCATGTACTTTATTGCTCGTGTATGGTCTCCAAAAATAATTGCCGGAACATCTTCAAAAATCCCATCATTATCATCCCACCAACCTGCAATTGCACTCTTCCCCTGATCAACTATCGGATATTGACCTATAGGCAGATACTTCTCCTGTGGTATCTTGGTACCTGTCTTAGTAACATCCAGATAGAAATCGGTGAATTTTCCAATCTGCATCACACCATCTCCCTCAGCTCTTTCAGTCCTTCCTGAATCTCCATTTCCAACTGATCCAGCTTATCCAGAATTTCGCTCGTCGGAGGATATTCGACGGCTACATACTCCGTCTTCTTGTACTTGTTAATAGAGAGGTCATATCCGTTGTCGACAATCTCCTGCTTGGGCACGAAGAAACTCTGCTCAGTGCGTTCTCTGTCTTCCTCCTGATCCAGGTGGTGGAATCGCTCGATGATGTTCGGAATGTCGTTCTCACTGATCTCGGAACGCTTATCGTCCAGGCTGAATCCATCGGCCTTCATGTCGTAGAACCATACCTTGTCGGTTCCGCCGGCGCCGGTCTTGGTGAAAACAAGGACTGCGGTGGAGACTCCGGCATAGGGCTTGAAGACACCGGAAGGCATGGAGATTACTGCACGAAGCTGATGATTTTCCACGAGCTCCTTCCGAATCGACTGATGGGCCTTGGAGGATCCGAAGAGCACTCCGTCCGGTACGATGCACGCGCACTGTCCGCCCGGCTTCAGCATCCGGAGGAACAGTGCGAGGAACAGAAGCTCTGTCTTCTTGGTGTTGGTGACTGCCTTCAGATTGTCATTGATGCTCTCGGCATCGACCGACCCCTTGAAGGGAGGGTTTGCGAGGCACATGGTGAACCGGTTGGACAGGTCGTTTTGTTTGGACACGCTGTCCTTGTAAGCAATGTTGGGATTCGTGATCGAATGCAGCATCAGGTTCATAGCCGAGAGGCGCAGCATCGTTGTGTCGGTGTCAAACCCGGTGAAGGTCTCACCGGCGAAGCGCTCCCACTGCTCGGGTGTCATTGTGTCCTCATAGTGCGTGCGGATGTATTCGGCGGAGCTGATAAGGAATCCCGCGGTGCCGCAGGCGGGATCGCAGATGGAGTCGTCCGGTGTCGGCTGCAGGAGTGCCACCATCATCTCGCGGATGTGCTTGGGCGTGCGGAACTGACCGTTCCGACCGGCCGAGGACAATTTTCCCAGCATGTACTCATAGAGATCGCCCTGCATGTCGAGATCCGCGATATCGTGCTCGTACAGATCGTCAAGGCCCGTAATCACCTTCTGCAGAATCTGCGGTGTGGGGATCAGGAAGTTCGCGTTCGCCATGTAGCGGGCAAAGGCTGTATTCTCCTCGCCGGGCTGGTCTTCGAGTTCAATGACCTCGCCCTTCTCGTCAAAGTCCGGGAGCTGACTGCCTTTCATAGCTTTCAGAGCCGGGAACACACGCTGTGTCATGACGACATAGATGTCGCGGGGGTCGTTATTTTTAAACTTGCTCCAGCGCATGGTCTGGCCGGCAGGGCTCTGCGGGAAGATTTTGCGGACAGATTCGCCGGACATTGCTTCCATCTCTTCGTTTTCAAGTTCCTTCTCGTCAAGGGAGCGGATGAACATCAGATAGGACAGTTGCTCGATGACGGTCAGCGGGTTTGTAATGCCGCCGGCCCAGATATCCTCCCAGATCTTGTCTACCTTGTTCTTGATTACGCCTGTTATCATGCGGCCTCCCCATGTGAATGTTCCTGTTTGATTGTATGTTCAGCACCAACGAACCCCAGGCTGTCACGCGCTTTTGCGGCAGCCGGAGTGTCATCATTGGATGTGCAAACTTGTTATCTTGAATGCTCCCTTTGATTATAACAAAAAGGGCGCTGAAAAATAGAAAAACCCGGAAAACGCTGATTTACAGCGATTTCCGGGAATCCCAAATAGAGGTGCCAACCAGATTTGAACTGGTGATCAGGGTTTTGCAGACCCACGCCTTACCACTTGGCTATGGCACCATATTCAATTATTAAACCAGTGACTCCGACGGGAATTGAACCCGTGTTACCGCCGTGAAAGGGCGATGTCTTAACCTCTTGACCACGGAGCCATAATTACTCTCTCATAATATCAGAACCGAGACACAATCTCAATTCCCCGATGCTGAAATGCGATTTCGTAACTGCTGAACTCCACATCTCTAGCGCCCCAAACAGGGCTCGAACCTGTGACACCGCGGTTAACAGCCGCGTGCTCTACCACTGAGCTATTAGGGCATTTTATTCAGAAAAAGCACGGCGCTTCCAAAAGCTCCGCGCTCCCTGACACCTTGCGGTGCCTTCAAAACCGAATACATTTTTCAGGAATCTTTCGTTCCAACAAGCAATAC
>CAVFRZ010000120.1:0-7277 GCA_963624875.1 Anaerovibrio sp. | reverse complement strand
CTTGGACTCCTCGATGGTGATAACGCCATCCTTGGAAACCTTCTCCATAGCATCGGCAATCATCTTGCCGACCTCTGCGTCGCCGGAAGAAATAGTAGCAACCTTCTCGATGTCTTCCTTACCCTTTACAGTGGTGCTCATGCTCTTAATCGAGTCAACAGCAGCATCTGTAGCCTTCTTCATACCTTTGCGGAGCACAATGGGATTAGCGCCTGCTGCCAGGTTCTTCATCCCCTCATTGATCATTGCCTGCGCAAGAACGGTTGCAGTTGTCGTTCCGTCGCCGGCAACGTCGTTGGTCTTGGAAGCAGCCTCACGGATGATCTGTGCACCCATGTTCTCAAACTCATCCTCAAGCTCGATTTCCTTGGCGATCGTAACACCATCGTTTGTGATGGTCGGAGCACCGTAGCTCTTGTCCAGAACAACGTTGCGTCCCTTCGGTCCCAGTGTAATCTTAACTGTATCTGCCAGCTTGTTCACGCCGCCTGCAAGAGCAACTCTTGCATCTGTACCCATCTTTAAATCCTTAGCCATAATTCACAGCCTCCTGTTTTTCAATCAAAATACCTGTTCAGCGCCGTCACAAAAGTGCTGCTGTGCAGCCTTCTTTCTGCTCGTGCGTCTTATTCCATAACTGCCAGAATGTCGCTCTGACGAACGATGGTGTAGGTCTCATCCTCGCTGAGCTTCACCTCAGTTCCGGAATATTTGGAATAAACAACCTTGTCACCGGCCTTCACCTGCATAGGGATCAGCTTTCCGTCATCTGCCGTCTTGCCGGGACCTACAGCTACAACCTCAGCCTGCTGGGGCTTTTCCTTCTCAGCGCCGGGAATTACGATGCCGGATGCAGTTGTCGTCTCTGCCTCCAATGCCTTCAGAACAACTCTGTCTTCCAACGGAACTAACTTCATAATGATGCCTCCTTAAAAATATCGAGTCCGCCCTGCCGGCGTTCTCATTAATGTAAGCAATCCGATCTTACGTAATGCTTGGGGTTGTTAGCACTCTTTTTGCTCGAGTGCTAATCGACAGTAGTTATAATAGTACGCTCCCAATGGGAATGCAAGAATTAAAAAAATAGTTTATTATTTCTTAAGATCTAACGCCGGTTTCGCTTGTACCGCTCTGCGACAGACCGGCATGAACAAACAGGAGGAAGATGTTATGACATATCAGGAAGTGCTTACAAATGCAAGAACCTGCAGCGGACCGTTTTGCAAGGCCTGTCCCGTCTGCAACGGACGTGCCTGCGGATCCACTATGCCCGGCCCCGGTGCAAAGGGAATCGGCGATGTGGCCATCCGTAATTATGAGGCCTGGCAAAAGGTTCGCGTGGCCATGAATACCATCGCAGCCAACAAAGAGCCGGACACACACTTTTCATTTTTCGGCAAGGAGCTGTCCCTGCCGGTAATGGCCGGTCCCGTGGGTGCAGTTAAGCTCCACTACGGCGAGAAATTCTCAGACGTGGAATACAATGACATTCTGGTTCCGGCCTGTGCCGAGGCCGGCATTATTGCTTTCACCGGTGACGGAACCGATCCGGGCGTTGTAAAGGCAGCCACCGCATCCATCCGTGATAACCACGGCGTCGGTGTTCCCACCATCAAGCCATGGGATATCAACACACTTCAGGAGAAATTCCGTCTGGTAGAGGAATCCGACTGCTTTGCCGTTGCTATGGATGTGGACGCCGCAGGTCTTCCGTTCCTGCAGGGGCTTACTCCGCCGGCCGGCAGTAAGACCGTAGCGCAGCTGCGTGAGGTTATCCAGAAGGCAGGCAAGCCGTTTATCATCAAAGGAATCATGACCGTAAAGGGTGCTCTGGACGCACTGGAGGCCGGTGCCTCCGCCATTGTTGTTTCCAACCACGGCGGCCGTGTGCAGGATCAGACGCCGGCAACCGCCGAGGTCCTAGAGGAGATTTCGGCAGCCGTCGCAGGACGCATGATGATCCTCGTTGACGGCGGCATCCGAACGGGCGTGGATGTATTCAAGGCACTGGCGCTTGGCGCTGACGGTGTCCTGATCGCAAGACCCTACGTAACTGCCGTGTACGGCGGCGGCGCCGAAGGCGTACAGCTTCTCACCGATAAGCTCCAAAACGAGCTCGTCTCCACCATGAAGATGTGCGGCGTTTCTTCGCTTTCCGAAATCACCAAGGAGTGTCTCCATAAGCCGGTCAGCGAGTACATCCGTTTCTGAACAGTTACTTTTTGTATCTGTTCAGCACCTGCCACATTTCAACGTGAATTGACTGCTTGCAGGCATATTCACGATTGAAATTGGCAGGCGGCCAAGGCGCGAAGCGCCTCTGGCCAGCCACATTGAGGATTTGCGATAGCAAATTCGAGATGGGTGCTGAATAGTTACACTTTTTAACTTCAACACAAAAGAGCCTGGTCCTTCAACGGATCAGACTCTTTCTTATTACCTGCCGCAGCCGCACACCGCAGCTTTCTATTCACCTTCAAAGAGGCTCCCGGCAGTCCTATTCGTTTCTGCTCATTCCACCGATGCACGCAGCTCTCCGCCTTCTGCATCAATCACAATGGTATTGCCCTCCTGCACCTTATCCTCCAGAATCAGCTTCGCCGACATGGTTTCCACGTTCTTCTGAATGTACCTCTTGAGCGGACGTGCACCATAGCTCGGATTGAACGCAGCATCTGTAACAAACGTTCTTGCCGCCTCCGTCAAACGAACCTTAATCTCGCGATCTGCAAGGCGCTTATTAAGATCCTTCATAATAAGGTCAATGATTCCTGCAATATTGTCCTTCGTCAGCGGACGGAACATGATAATCTCATCGAGACGATTCAGGAACTCCGGACGGAAATGCTGATGCAAAATGCCGTCAACCGCCTCGCGGCAGGCCTCTGAGACCTCCGCTACATTTCCAGCTTTCTCCGATGCATGGACTTTTTCTGCGCCGTCATTCATCTCCGATATCTGCTGCCCGTTCTGTTCCTGCCGCTCGATGTCTGCCAGAATTTCCTGGGCACCGAGGTTGGACGTCAGAATGATGATTGTATTTTTAAAATCCACCGTCCTTCCCTGGGAATCCGTGATGCGTCCGTCGTCCAGGACCTGCAGCAAAATGTTAAACACGTCCGGGTGCGCCTTTTCCACCTCATCAAACAAAACAACCGAATACGGTTTTCTGCGGACTACCTCCGTCAGCTGGCCGCCTTCCTCATAGCCGACATACCCGGGTGCCGCACCGATCAGCCGGGAAACGCTGTACTTTTCCATGTATTCCGACATATCGATCCGCACCATGTTCTTCTCATCGTCAAACAAAGCTCTTGCCAGTGCCTTGGCAAGTTCTGTCTTGCCGACGCCGGTGGGTCCCAGGAACAGGAAGGATCCGATGGGCTTTGTAGGATCCTTAATGCCGGCCTTCGAGCGCATGATGGCCTCTGCCACTTTTGTAACCGCCTCGTCTTGTCCAACAACACTTCTGTGAAGCTCCTCCGGAAGGTGCAGCGTTTTGCTGCGCTCAGATTCCGTCAGCTTGTCCACCGGGATGCCCGTCCATTTGGAAACGATGCGGCCGATTTCATCCTCGGTGACCTTTTCATGAACCAAGCCGCCGCCCTCCTGAGCCTTGGACGCAGCCTCCTCGCCTTCCTTGATTCTGGCTTCAATTTCCGGGAGCTTGCCATACTGCAGCTCTGCCGCATGCTCGAGGTCCCCGTCTCTTGTCGCCATTTCAATCTCGGAATGCACCGCATCACGCTCCTCGCGAAGCTTCGCCAGGGAATCGATCTTATCCTTCTCACTCTGCCACTTCGCCGTCGCCTCGCGGAAACGGTCATTTAGCTCGGCCATTTCCTTCTTCAGATTCTCCAGACGCTCCCGTGAAAGGTTGTCCTGCTCCTTTTCCAGCTGGAATTCCTCAATCTTCATCTGGTCTAACTTGTGCTTCATTTCATCCAGCTCCGTCGGCATGGAATTCATTTCTGTTTTGATCAGCGCACACGCTTCGTCCATGAGGTCGATGGCCTTGTCCGGAAGGAAGCGATCCGAAATGTATCGGTCCGAGAGAACCGCAGCAGCCACCAGTGCATTATCTTCAATCTTTACGCCGTGATACACCTCATAGCGTTCCTTCAAACCGCGTAGGATAGAAATGCTCTCCTCCACCGTCGGTGCATTCGCCATTACCGGCTGGAAACGGCGCTCCAGTGCCGCGTCCTTTTCGATATACTCGCGGTACTCATTCAGCGTAGTTGCGCCGATGCAGTGGAGCTCGCCTCTTGCCAGCATAGGCTTTAGCATATTGCCGGCGTCCATAGCACCGTCCGTTTTCCCCGCTCCGACAATGGTATGCAGCTCATCGATGAACAGAATGATGCTGCCCTCCGATGCCTTCACGTCATCCAGCACCGCCTTCAGGCGCTCTTCGAACTCGCCGCGGTATTTGGCCCCTGCCACCAGGGAACCCATATTCAGCGAGAAGATCTTTTTATCCTTCAAAGATGTAGGAACATCTCCCTTTGCAATTCGCTGTGCCAGTCCCTCGACAATGGCCGTTTTGCCGACACCGGGCTCACCGATGATGACCGGATTGTTCTTGGTCTTACGAGACAGAATCTGAATCACGCTGCGGATCTCCTCATCCCGCCCGATGACGGGATCCATCTTCTGCTCTCTTGCCTTGGCGACAAGCTCCTCGCCGTATTTTTCCAGCGTATCATAGGTGCTCTCCGGATTGTCTGAGGTCACTCTTTGATTGCCTCGGACGCTCTGCAGTGCCTGCAGGAAGCTCTCCCTTGAAATGCCGAATTCCTTCATCAGCTGCTTCACCGGACCATTGGCGTGATGCAGCATGGCAAGGAAAAGATGTTCTACCGAGACGTATTCATCGCCAAGCTTTTTAGCTTCGTCCTCAGCGCCTACCAGCACCTTGTTCAATGCGTTACTGACATAGGTCTGCACGCCATCCCCGGATACCTTCGGAAGGTTATCCACTGCCTTCTGCACTCTCGCTGTGAACGTGGAAGGGTCAATCTGCATCTTTTCCATCAGTTTTGCAATAAGACTGTCCTCCACGGTCAGAAGGCAATACAGAAGATGTTCCTGCTCGATCTGCTGATTGCCGTATTCCACAGCCATGTTCTGTGCGTTCTGGATGGATTCCATCGATTTCTGTGTGAATTTCTGAATGTTCATATCGATACCTCCTCGAATTGGAAGATTTGTTTCATTTGTTCTATAGCTACTATAACACAAAAAAGAGCCCTGTCAACTGTGACAGAACTCTTCCCCTATAAAATCCACTGTCCACGGACGATGCTATGGAAATGGAGAGGTGCTCATGTTCAACAAAATGTATCTGTTCAGCACCTGCCACATTTCAACGTGAATTGACTGCTTGCAGGCACATTCACGATTGAAATTGGCAGGCGGCCAAGGCGCGAAGCGCCTCTGACCAGCCGCATCGAGGTTTTCCGAAGGAAAATCGAGATGGGTGCTGAATAGTTACAACAAAATAAAGCTCAATGCGCTGTGACTCCTGCATCCGCGGCATCCTTGGCTATGCCGTTCAGCTCATTTTGAGGTTCTTCTGCATGTTCAGGCACTGCAGCCGGCGCGGGAGCTTCCGCAGGGGCAGACTCTTGTCCCTCCAGCGGTGCATTTGCATCAGGAGCAGTTTCTGCCGGCTCCTTGTGAATCCGGATGGTTGTGTATCCATCCATGTTCGCATTCTGCGCATCCTTCGGAGAAACTGCCTTGTCAAAAGCCTCAGATGCCGATCCGGCAGGCTCTTCCTTGCTGCCGAACGGACGCGGGAAGCCTCTGCGCGCGGGGCGTTCCTCCGGAGCTGCCACGTGGGAAGCCTCCGGAGCGACCGGAGAATCCTGCGGCATCAGCGGTGTAACCTCACCGTCCACTACATTCCCGGCAGCCACTGCAGCCACAGCCTCCAGGGGCTTTTCTGCCTTCCCAATCTGGAACATAATCCAGATATCAGCAATCCCGTCCGCAATCAATGTCAGTGCCATGAACTTCATCAGAATCTTTTCAATAAAGACCGGATGAATAATGAACACAACACCCAGGATGATTTCCACCACGGCAATGATCAGCGCCGCCGTCACGCCGCCGGATTTCTGGCGTACAATGCGCATGCTCTCCGACAGGTCCACCAGGCCGGTCACCACCACGATCAGTCCGATGATCGTCGGAACGAGCGCGATCAGAATCTGTGGATTAAAGAATAAATACATTCCCATCACAATGGCAACCACTCCGCCGAACAGTGCGACAGCGCTTCCGTACATGCGGCTCCTGCCCATCAGAAACACAGCAACAATGACAATTCCCAAAACTGTAATAATCCCCGCAATTGCCTGACAGATGATGCTCAGAGCCGTTCCGGACCAGATAAAAAGGACCAGCCCCAGTGCAATCAGGCATGCAGCCTCGATCAGCTTGTTGGTCTTGGCAACACGCAGCGTTGTTTTTACCTTCTGTTCTACATTTGAATAACTCATATGCAGTACCTCCTTGCTATATTTCTTAAGCCTTTTAACACTGCTGTTCAATTCTCTCAAGGATTTCATCCCGCCCCTGCTTGGTCAGGCCGGAGAACGGAATCACCGTAAGAGAGACCTCCTGTCCCACAGCACTTTTCTCATGCAGTACCCGTTCAATATTCGCCACTGCCTTTGACAGCTGGCTTCTCTTGAGCTTATCTGCCTTGGTTGCCACAATGATCGGGACAAATCCGTTGTGTACCACCCAGTCGAACATCAGCACATCATCTGCCGACGGGTCATGACGAATGTCAATCAGCAAAAAAACCACCTTCAGAGAATCGCTGGTGTGCAGGTAGTTCTCGATCATGGTTCCCCACTGCGCCTTCACCTCCACGCCGGCTGTGGCATAGCCGTATCCCGGAAGATCCACAAGATACAGTGCGTCATTGATATTGTAGTAATTGATGGTCTGCGTTTTGCCGGGCTTTCCGCTCGTTCTAGCATAGCTTTTGCGGTTCATGAGCGCATTGATCAGGGTCGATTTGCCGACATTGCTTTTCCCGGCAAACGCAAACTCCGGCCAAGTATGCTGCGGGAGCTTACTGGTAATGCCGCAGACAGTTTCAAGGTTTACAGTTTTGATTATCATAGCACAATCCTTCCGTTATCGCGGGAACGCAATTTAGTGCAGTTACTCCGCAAGCGACAGGGTGGCGGATGGATGTCCTGGTTCAGGGCCTTCCGAGGACCTCGGTGCTTGCGAGCGTCTTGTGCGAGCTTAGC
>CAVFRZ010000119.1:0-7281 GCA_963624875.1 Anaerovibrio sp. | reverse complement strand
ATGGAACGGTGGGGCTGCCGGAACGCACGTATCTGATGCTGGATTTGTCGTTTACAGCATTTGGGGTCTCTGCGGGCCTGTTGTTCGGGGATTATCTGGCGGAGGCTTGGAGTGAGCGCAGGGGATTGATGGGGATTTTGGCCATTGTGGCGGTTGTGGTTATGATGACGGATTCGGTGTGCCTGTATCGCGTATATGAGGGAGATTCTAAGAATCAGGCGCCGATGTCGGTGCTGGCCATGGATTTGCAGAAGGGATGGACGCAGCAGTATTACCGGGATGTGATGGATTTCTATGACCGGGTTGAAAATGCAGAGGGCACGCTGGTGCAGGTGGAGGCCGGCGAGTTGGCGGAGGCTCCGGAGGGATTGATGCCGCTGATCGTGCTGAAGGCGGATGCGGTGGCGGAGTATTATGGGAAGACGGTGGAGTGAGGCGAGAGGCCCCTGCGGATGAATTCTGTCTGGAGGTGGAGCAGCGGGTTCAGGAAGCGAAGCTGGATGCGGAGACGAGGAGGAATTTTATGGATTTTGAGTATATGCAGATGCTGGTGAAGGGCGATGCCGGCAGGATGATCAGGAGGCGGTTCTTCTCGTTATATGTCGGTGGACTTTTGATTTACCTTCCACTGCTTCTCCAGCGGCTGACCAATGACATGGACGGTATGTGGGATCAGGATGATCACGTGACGGGAGTCGCGGAGCTTCGGATGGGACGGTGGTTCTGGCCGATTCTGGACAAGCTGCGGGGGAATGTATCTCTGGATCCGCTGCCGGCGGTGGCGGCGATTGCGCTATTTGCCGCCGGAATAATGGTGGCGCTGGCGCTGTTTGGCCTGCGCGGTGAATCGAGAAGAGAACGTCTCTGCACATGGGTGATCGGGATGCTGATTCTGGCATCTCCGACGGTTTTGTGTCAGCTCTCGTACAGCCATATGGCGATCAATGATGCATTTTCGTTTCTGCTGGCAGTGTTAGCTGTCTGGATGGTGCGGGAGCCGCTGCAGAATGCAGGGATGGAACAGGAACCCATGCAGGGGGACGGAACGTTGCGAAAGCCCTTGGAGAATGGGAGTGGCGCTGGCAAAGAGCGGGTATTTTATGGCGGACGGTATACGTCGGTTCTGGCGTCTGCGCTTTTGACGGCGGTGATGATGGGGTGTTACCAGGCAACGCTGGGCGTGCTGTGCGTTGTGGCACTCTTTTATTTCCTGCAGCGTTTGGAGCGTGGAACGTTGAAGCGGGCGCTGTCTTTTGTTGGCCGCATGCTGGCTTCAGTTGTACTGGGGGCGGTATTGTATGAGGCGTTTTTGTATGCCTGCCTTGCGGTGACGGGAGAGACGCTCTCGGACTACAACGGCGGAAATGCCGTGACGATTGGCGGGATGCTGCGGGGGCTTCCGGAAAATCTGCGGCATACATATACTGCGTTTGTGTTTTATTTTGGCGGGGATGGGTATCATTTTAACCTGCTGCAGGGGTATCGGTGGTTCCTGCTAGGGTACCTGCTGCCGGCGGTGATTCTGGCTCAGCTTGTATGGAAACTTTGGAGAGAGAAGGACGCGGCGTCGGTGATGCTGGCGGTGCTGGCGATTGTATGGATTCCAATCTTTGCCAACAGCTTTTTCCTTTTGGTATATTCGGACACGATGATGCAGATGACCATGGGGATGGCGATGGTGCTGCCGCTTACGCTGTGCCTTGGGGTTTCAGACGGGCAGAAGCTGTTATGTTGGTGCCGGAAAGCGGATAAAGGTCAGGGGAGATTTATCCGATGCGAGGTGGTTGGCGGCGGAATCGCTATTTTCCTGCTGCTGTATGGGATGCTGGGACAGACGGCGACGGACCAGTACGCGATGTATGTGGGACGGCGCTTTACCACGACGCTGGCGGAACAGGCGCTGAATCAATTTACAGCAGCGGGGGCGGATTACACGGAGAACGTGGTGCTGGTGTATGGGACGCCGAAGAATTCGCCGCTGTTCCTGGCGACGGATTTATATAATCGTGCGAACTCGTATGCACAGTATGGCTCCTGGGCGCCGGGGACGGAGGGAAACCGTTTGTGCTGGGGGCATTTCCTGGAGCAGCAGCTGCGGGTAAAGGTGAACTACGCGGAGGGAGATACGCTGGAGACGATTTACAATTCGGCGGAGGTGGCGGCGATGCCGGTGTACCCGGCGGTCGGATCAACGGCGAATGTGTGGGGCGTGACCGTGGTGAAGGTGAGCGAGTAAGGGGATGCGCTCACGCAGAGTGTTTTGACGTTTTCGTGTATTCTGCAAAGTGCCGCTGGTCAGCTACATCGAGTTTTTTCGAAGGGAAATCGAGATGAGGCTGACCAGTTACAGTGATTTTCTAACGGACAAACAAATTCGAAGCTATAATATCGTTTAACATGACCAATTGGCTTAATATAGGACTCCTGTTATACTGCAGGCAGTTGCATAATGTAGTTCATTTCTGTGAACACCGGTTGGCCGGTTCTTATTTTTGTCTGCAGAGGATATGATGCTTGCCATTTTCGGACGAATTCTCTGTAAGGCACAGATACTGTAATTGTAGCTGGCCGGCGGTCCTATCTTGATCCTATCTGATTCACATCGAACGAAGCTTATGCACGTTGTTATTCACATAGCAGGAGCTTCGGAAGAGAACCGGAAGGGTCGGATGATGCATGTGGTTACTGATGATTTTGTCTCCTGCGCTATCACTTTATGCAGGAGGAAGGAATGAAAGACGATCACATGGAAAAGGCTGGGACCGGTGTAATGACATCGAGGCGTCAGCAGGCAGAACTGAATCGGAAATGGGAAGAGGCAGGAATCGGGAATGATTACATCTTTTCCTGTGTGATGCGGGATGAGGGACTGTTCCTGCGCTTGATGCAGCGGATCTTTCCGGAGCTGAAGATGACAAAGGTGATGAAACACTCGCCGCAGATGACGTTCCTCAGTCCGATGGGGAGCAAGAGTGTTCGGTTTGATGTCTATTCGGAGATTGACGGCCGTGTTTTTGATGTGGAAATGCAGCTGGAGAGCCGTGGGAATGAGCCGAAGAGGACGCGGTACTACCAGTGTATGATGGACGAGCAGATGCTACACAGCGGCGAGGATTACGCGGAGCTTCCGAATTCGTATGTGGTTATGATCAGTCCGCGGGATTTATTTCACCAGAAAAGACACATCTACCGGTTTCGCAATTATGAGCAGACGGATCGCAAGCTCGAGTTACAGGATGGGACGACAAAGGTGTTCCTTAACACGCATGGTGTTGGGGACGATGTCCTGCCGGAGCTCAAGAACTTCCTGAATCTGATCAACGGGGATGCGCCGGCGGATGAGTTCTGTGCGGAGGTGGACCAGAGGGTTCAGGAAGCGAAGCTGGATGCGGAGACGAGGAGGAATTTTATGGATTTTGAGTATATGCAGATGCTGGCCATCAAGGATGCTAAGAAAAAAGGACTGGAACAAGGGCTAGAACAAGGAATAGAACAGGGACTGGAACAAGGTCGAGAAGAGGGAAGGGAAGAGGTATACGTATCTCTTGTCCAACGTGGGATTCTCTCGATTGCTGATGCAGTGAAACTGTCGGGATTAAGTGAGAATCAGTTCCGGAAGCATATAACGCAGTGAACGTACTATGAATGGATGGTTAGGAGCGCATCGGATAGAAACCGGAAAGCTGCATAATGGAGTTATAAATCATACATGATTGAGATACAGGAAAACGCCGGCAAACGCCGTGCGGTACTGGCAGGCTTGAATAAGGGAATGCGACCGGAGCATTATGAGGCGGCCATGGATGAGCTGCAAAAGCTTGCAGAGGCCTGCGAGCTGGAGGTGACATCCAGAGTGGTGCAGAATGCAGCCGCTGTGACACAGAAAACGCTTCTGGGGAGCGGTAAGGTGGAGGAACTGCGGACGGCTGTTCTGGCAGATGATGCGGATATTGTCATATTCCAGGAAACGCTTACGCCGATGCAGGTACGGAACCTGGAGGATGCTCTGGACACAGAGGTGCTGGATCGGACAGGGATTATCCTTTTGATTTTCAGCTCCAGGGCCCAAACGCGCGAGGCCAGGCTTCAGGTGAAATCCGCACAGCTCCAGTATATGCTGCCAAGGCTGGCCGGCATGCGCAGGAATTTAAGCCGCCAGGGCGGCGGTTCGGGAAGATTGTCCAATAAGGGCGCAGGCGAGGAACAGCTGGAGCTGGACCGCAGGCACATTGAACGGCAGCTCGCGGAGATTCGAAGGCAGCTGAAGGAAGTGGAGAAGGAACGCAGTACGCAGCGAAGCCGTCGGACGCAGAGCGGTCTTCCTCTGGTCTCACTTGTCGGATATACGAATGCCGGAAAGTCCACACTGATGAACGGAATCCTTGCGCAGGACGAGGCACTGCAGAGTGAGGAACGGAAAAGGAAAGAGGATGGAGAAGGCAGCAAGCACGTTTTGGAAAAGGATATGCTGTTTGCAACGCTGGATACGGCGGTGCGCCGCATCGATCTTCCGGGACACCGTCCCTTTCTTCTGAGTGATACCGTTGGCTTTATCTCGGATCTGCCGCATACGCTGGTGGAGGCGTTTCACTCGACGCTGGAGGAGGCCTGCTATGCGGATCTTCTTGTGGAGGTGGTGGATTTCTCGGATCCGGAGTATGCGCAACATCTCCGCGTAACCAGGAAAACGCTGGAGGATATTGGCGCGGGCGATATTCCGACGCTGATTGTCTGCAACAAAATCGATTGCTGCGAGAATATTCCGGCAAGGCACAGCTACCCGGATCACATTTATTTCTCTGCCCGGGATATGGGACAATATGACGAGTTGCTGGGTTGTATAGAGGAGGCACTTGAGGGCAGAAAAGAGCATCACATCTACCTGCTGCCCTATGCAGAGGGAGCCATTCTTCATGCGCTGCAGTCAAGATACGCGTGGGATCGCCTGGAGTATCTGCCGGAAGGTGTCCTTCTGGAGCTTACGCTTGGAAAAAGGGACGCAGCGTCGCTCGAACGATATCTTTACAGAGGATGAGAAAATATATGTATCGCTGAGCGGTCACATCGAGATGGGCTCTGCCGGTGCAGTTGTTACTGGCAGGGCCCACCGCAAGAGCACTGTTTCGACTGGCCTTCCGCCACAAAGGTGCAGGTGAGTGAGATTTCCTTGCCGTTTTTTCACTCAAGCGCTACATCCAGCACCATCATGATGCTGAAGCCCGCAGCAAAGAAAATGGTGCCGAGATTGGAGTGCCGCCCCTGCGACATTTCCGGAATCAGCTCCTCGACCACCACATACAGCATCGCACCGGCGGCAAAGCTTAGAAGGTACGGAAGTGCAGGGACGATGTGCTGCGAGGCAAGGATGGTCAGTACAGCACCGACCGGTTCGACAACGCCGGACAGCACACCGCCTAGGAACGCCTTGGCATTCGTTTCCCCCTCCGCCCGAAGCGGCATGGAAATAATGGCCCCCTCCGGGAAGTTCTGGATGGCAATTCCAAGAGACAGCGCGAGCGCACTGGCAGCTGTGATCGCAGCATCGTCAGCGAGGTGTCCGGCGTACATTACGCCGACCGCCATGCCCTCCGGAATGTTGTGCAGTGTGACGGCCAGCACCATCATGGTGGTGCGGCTTAAGCTGCTGTGCGGCCCCTCGGCCTCCTTACTCCCGACATGAAGGTGAGGAATGAGGTGGTCCAGCGCCAGCAAAAACAGCACCCCCAGCCAGAATCCGGCAAACGCCGGGAAAAAGGCTGCCCTTCCAAGGGGTGCCGACTGCTCTATAGCCGGAATCAGGAGACTCCAGATGGAGGCTGCCACCATCACTCCCGCAGCGAAGCCTGCCAGCGAACGCTGCACCAGATCTCCCAAAGCGCTCTTCATAAAAAACACACAGGCCGCCCCGGCCGACGTCCCCAGGAAGGGAATCAGAATTCCCGCGAAAACATTCATATCCCAATATTCTCCTTGCGGTATAACAATGCTACCAGGATCAAAGGTCCCAAGCTCCGAGGCAAGATTGCTCTCGTGAGGAGCTTTGACCTTTTGATTCAACTATGACAATGCAATGCCTGGTAAAAAAAGATGACGCGAAAGGCTTATGCTGCAATGAGCATAGCATTGGTGGATGTTAGCGTCAACTAACCACTGACAAACCTTTGATTGCTGCCGATACAAATTTGGGCAATCCACCGGAGGCTGCAAGTAAACGCTGATTCAATCAGCATTTCCCTGGCAATGGTTTCCAATGTAGAGGGGATTACCTTATAATAAGCGGGTACCACTCGAATTGCTCAGTTGTTTCGAGGTTTTCTGAAAGAAAACGAGATGGGTACGGAACGATTACGATACAGAACAACTACGATTTCATCAGCATTTCCTTACGAACAGCTACGAAACGAGGCATTCATGGCATTTGACGGTTTTACAACAAGAGCACTGCAGACGGAGCTTGCCGATAAGCTCACCGGTGCGCGGATTTACCGCATTGTTCAGCCGGAGCCGGACGAGCTCCTTTTGACGCTGCGGCCGGAGGCGTCCCGCGGCGGCGGACAGGTGCGGCTCCTTTTGAGCGCGGATGCAACGCTCCCGCTGGCATATATTACCGGCGAGAACAAGCCGGCACCTAATACGGCACCGACCTTCTGCATGCTCCTTCGCAAATATCTTCAGAACGGCAAAATAACGGCCATCACCCAGCCGGGCCTGGAGCGGATTCTGCGGTTTGAGGTGGAGCACTTAAACGAAATGGGAGATCTGTGCCACCATGTGCTGGTCATCGAGCTGATGGGCAAGCACAGCAATATCATCCTTCTGGATACCGTGGAATCCGGAGAGAACGAGGTGATTCTGGACTCCATCAAGCACATTTCGCAGATGGTCAGCTCTGTGCGTGAGGTGCTGCCGGGACGGCCGTATTTTGTCCCGCAAACGCAGGGGAAGCTGAACCCCTTTGAAGAAACCGGGGACCATTTTGAAACACTGCTGACGACAGAGAGTATGCCGGTATCGCGTTTCCTGTTGTCGCACTACAACGGATTTTCGACGGTGATGTCGGAGGAGACGGTGTTCCGGGCAAGGCTCTCTCAGGACCGGAGTGCGTCGGAGCTTGCGCAGGAGGAGAGGGAGGCACTTTGGAATACATTCCGGGCACTCCTTTTACAGACGGAGAAGGGTGAATTTCAGCCCTCGGTTTATTATCACCTGGGCGCGGCGGATGCACTTTCCGGCGGAGAGCCGGTGGAGTTCGCAGCACTCCCGCTTACGATGTACAAGGAC
>CAVFRZ010000118.1:0-7307 GCA_963624875.1 Anaerovibrio sp. | reverse complement strand
ACGGAGGAGGACGCCAGGAATGTTATTCCGCTGCTGCCTTCCATGTTCGCGGAGCCCTTTGCGGATTCCTCACAGATTCCGACCTACCTCGTCAGCAAGCTGACAAGAGAGCATGTGATGGTTTCACTGTCGGGAGATGCAGGGGATGAATTGTTCGCCGGATATCTGAATTACTCATCTACGGCGAGAAAGTGGAACAAGATAAAGAATATCCCTTATCCTCTTCGAAGGGCTGCGGGCGCGGCTGCTCTTTACAGCCCTCTGCCGAAAAAGGAGCTTACGGCGGTAAAGGGGCGCATTCTGATGGCGGAGGGGCCGGAGGAAATATTCCGGCTTTCGTATGAGGCGGATCCCCTGCTGAAAAAGATCTCCCTGTGCCATGCGGAGCTTCCGTATGCATACCGCCCGGTGGGAGCAGACATAACGGGCGAGGTTTATCACGATGCTATGCTGATGGATCTGCGAATGTATCATCCGGATGACATTCTGGTGAAGGTCGACCGGACAGCCATGGCGGTATCGCTGGAGACCAGGGTGCCGTTTCTGGACAGGGATGTGGTTGAATTTGCGTGGACGCTGCCGATTTCATATCTTCGGGAAGGAGATACGGGGAAGGCGGTCCTGCGGGATGTTCTCTACCGGTACGTTCCGAAGGAAATGATGGATCGGCCCAAAAAAGGCTTCTCTATTCCGCTGAGAAAATGGCTGAAGACGAAAAAGCTGCGGGAGTGGGCCGAGGCCCTCATTGCGGAGGACAAGGTGCGCCGTCAGGGATTGCTGGATCCGGTCGTCGTGCACAGGATCTGGGAGGATTTCATAGAGCGAGATATCTGGCGTCCGCAGATCTGGTACATTCTGATGCTGCAGGCCTGGTATGAGGAGGAATACGCAAAAGGCGGTTGACATGGAATGGCCTCTTGTGATATTATATGCGAGATTGAGACGGCGAGCGCCGCGGGCAATCGAAAAGAAGCAGAGCAAGGCTCTCACCTGACCGGCCATTTACGGGCGTCGGCAGAGTTCATTTGGTTTCGCAGGATGCTGGTCTGTATGTTTCCGGATAAGGAAAGATATAGGTTTGCTTTGGATGTGTGACTGGAACTGACGGTGGGAGATCTGCCGTCAGTTTTTTTAATGGATGAGGAGGGTAAACCCATTAATAACAACAGCTTTAACCGAAGACAGCAGCGCAGACCGGAGACGCCGATCAATGAGCAGATCCGTGATAAAGAGGTCCGCGTGATCGGGGCGGACGGCGAGCAGCTTGGTGTCATGCCCACAGAGGATGCCAGAAGGATGGCCAGGGATGCGGAGCTGGATCTGGTGTTGATCGCAGCAACTGCGCAGCCGCCGGTGTGCCGGATTATTGACTACGGCAAGTTCAAGTATGAACGCCTTCGCAAAGAGAAGGAAGCCAAGAAGAAGCAGCATGTGGTGGAGATCAAGGAAATTCGTATGTCTCCCAACATTGACCAGAATGACCTGAATACCAAGATCGGCTCTGCCAGAAAGTTTCTGGAGAGAGGTGATCGCGTAAAGGTAACGCTTCGCTTCCGCGGGCGCGAGATGGCGCATATGAACGACAGCATTCACATTCTGACTGATTTTGCCAACGCATTGGTGGATATCGCTGTGGTAGATAAGGCACCGAAGGTGGAAGGAAGATCCATGTCCCTGTTTCTGGTACAGAAGAAGAACGGATAGTATCGGACGACAGAAACGGCGATTAGGATAGAACAGACCGGCAGATGCCGGAGCAGAAGGAGGAACTAGATATGCCTAGAATGAAAACAAACAGATCCGCTGCCAAGAGATTCAAGCTTAGCGGAAACGGCAAGCTTGTCCGCAGCAAGGCGTACAAGCGTCACATCCTTACCAAGAAGAGCACGAAGAGAAAGAGAAACCTTCGTCAGCCTGCAGTTACGGATGCAACGAATGTAAAGAATATGAAGAAGATCATGCCTTACCTTTAATTCGGGTGCATGACAGGATTGTATGGAGGTAATCAGAAATGGCAAGAGTTAAGGGTGGCTTGAACGCCAAGAAGAAGCACAACAGAGTTCTGAAGCTTGCGAAGGGCTATAGAGGAGCTAGATCCAGTCAGTACAGAGTTGCCAAGCAGTCGGTTATGAGAGCGCAGAATTCTGCGTTCGAAGGCAGAAAGCTTCGCAAGAGAGACATGAGAGCTCTTTGGATCGCGCGTATCAATGCAGCTGCAAGAATCAACGGACTTTCCTACAGCCAGCTGATGCATGGTCTGAAGGTTGCCGGCATCGACATCAACCGCAAGATGCTTGCAGAGATGGCAGTGAACGATGCTGCAGGATTTGCTGCACTGGCAGAGACTGCAAAGAAGAGCATCTGATCAGCATAGAATTTTAAGACCGCACTTGCGGATTTCCGGACGGTTGTCCGGACACATCCGGCGGCGAAAAGGCAGCACATGAATATGTGCTGCCTTTTATTTTTTTTTAATAGTATTTTTGAGGTTCCTTCATTGCAATTCAACAGCTCCGGGATAAAAATACTTGTATCTATTCAGCACCTGCCACATTTCAACGTGAATTGACTGCTTGCAGGCATATTCACGATTGAAATTGGCAGGCGGCCAAGGTGCGAAGCGCCTCTGGCCAGCCACATCGAGGATTTGCGATAGCAAATTCGAGATGAGCGCTGAATAATTGCATACATTTTATACATGTGAAGGTAAGAACTATGTGGGATCGTTTTCGTTATAAGTTCATTCAGTTTATGCAGGGACGATATGGTGCTGACAAATTCGGACAGTTTCTTTCCGGCGTTATTCTGGTTCTGATTGTTCTGGAAATGTTTCTGCGCATGCCGGTATTGTGGTGGATTTCTTTGCTGCTGCTGGTTTATATGTATTTTCGAATGTTCTCCCGCAATATTGCAAAGAGGTATCAGGAGAACCAGAAATACCTTGCGATCACATCGAAGCTCCGCAGCAGCGGCTTTGGACGGTCTGTGGGAGCTTTTTTTGAGAAGCTTGGAGAGCATGTTCGGCGTCTTTCCTATAAAGCAGCAAGTGCCGGCGAACAGCGAAAAAGAAATACAGGCTTCCATATCTATAAGTGCCCGCAGTGCGGTCAGAAGATTCGGATTCCAAAGGGGAAGGGCAAAATCATGGTTCGTTGTCCCAAATGCGGAAAGGAGTTTAAAAAGCGCTCCTAAGCGACTGCAGATTCAGAGATAAAGGGGAAGGGTTATGTTTGGCTACGTTGTCATTAATGAGCAGGAACTGAAGGTTCGCGAGGTGGGGGTGTATCGCTCCTATTACTGCGGCCTTTGCAGGATGCTGCGTGAACAGTACGGCATCTCCGGGCAGATGACACTGACCTACGACATGACATTCCTCATTCTGCTGCTGAGCGATCTATATGATGCTGATGATGCGCTGGGAGAAACCAGATGCATTGCGCATCCCTTTGAGAAGCACACAACGCGCTGCAATGAATTTACCGAATACGCAGCGGACATGAATATCATTTTATCCTACTATTCCTGCCTTGATGATTGGTGTGATGAGCACAAGCTGCATAAGCTTCTGGTGTCGAAGCTCCTGAAGAAAAAAAGTACAAGGGCCGGAGCGGATTACGGACATAAGGCGGCGGTCATCAAGGACCGACTGGATCGGCTGCATGCATCGGAGGCCGAATCGGAAACAGATATTGATAAGGCGGCAGGATATTTTGGCGACATTATGGCGGAGCTCTTTGCGGTCCGCGAGGACGACTGGGAGACGCCGCTGCGGCAGATGGGCTTTTACCTTGGTAAATTTGTGTACCTCATGGATGCATATGATGATCTGGAAAAGGATGAGAAGAGCGGAAGCTATAATCCGTTCCTGACCATGAAGGACGATCCGGAGTTTGACGAGAAGGTGAGACAGATTCTGACCATGATGATATCCCGCAGCTGTGAGGCCTTTGAGTTGCTGCCGTGTGTAGAGAATCTTCCTATTCTCCGCAATATCCTTTACTCGGGTGTCTGGACCAGATACAATAGCGTTCGTGCCGCACGTGGCGGCGACTTTGGAAAGGAAGGGCAGCAGGATGTCTGATCCCTATCAAATCCTGGGAGTGTCCCGGGATGCCTCCGATGATGAGGTAAAAAAAGCATATCGGACTCTGTCACGCAAGTATCATCCGGATTCCAACATCAACAATCCCAACAAGGAGCAGGCAGAAGAAAAATTCAAACAGGTGCAGGCGGCCTATAAACAGGTCATGTATGAACGGCAGCACCCCTACAGCAGCGCCGGATCAGGATCCTATGGGGGCTCCGGCAGCGCAGGGGGCAGAAGCTATCAGGAATCCTCCTGGCAGGAGGGGTACGGGGACTTCTGGAATGAGTTTTTCGGCGGCGGCTTTGGAGGATTTTCCGGTCAGCAGAGAAGCTATCAGAGGCAGAGTCAGAATCAGGATGAGGATTCGATTCGCCTGCAGGCGGCGGCGAACTATTTAAACAGCCGGCACTATCAGGAAGCATTGAATGTACTGAACAGCATTACAAACCGATCTGCACAGTGGTACTACTACAGCGCCATTGCCAATTCCGGACTCGGCAACAATGTGGTGGCACTTCAATATGCCAAGAATGCGGCTCAGATGGAGCCGGGCAATCAGATTTATCAGGATCTGGTACAGCGGATGAGTGCAGGATCCACGTGGTATCAGGAAAGGCAAAATCCCTACGGCTCCGGACCGTCCAGTACTGCCGGGTGGTGCTTGAAGCTCTGCCTTCTGAACGCGGCACTGAATCTTTGCTGCGGTGGCGGTGGCCTTTGCTGCGGCGGATACCCGAGGTGGTGAGAAAGTTCCGCACAATACAGACGCCGGGGCCCGTCGTCTGTATGTCGCGGCGTTCTATATTCGCCTTGACAAGGACGTGAGGAAATAGGTAGTATATAGAATAATGTCTGATACAAATCCAATTAAGGGAGGATACAATAATGAAGCACATTATGACTCTGAATACACGTGATATGGCAAAGAGCGCAGAGAACGGCGGATGCGGCGAGTGCCAGACTTCCTGCCAGAGCGCATGCAAGACCAGCTGCGGAATCGCTAACCAGGATTGCGAGAACAAGGAAAACTGATCACATAGCGGCAGAGGACTTGTAGGAAGGAAAGCTCTTTTGAGGTTTCTCTTTCGAGAGTGGAGTATTTCGATCAAGAGATAGCAGGCCGGAGCATCTTCGGATGTTCCGGCCTCTTTTTTTAGACGTAAAAGACAGGAAGGCATATGATTCATCAATATCAATTAAACGGCTACAATATTATTCTTGATGTGTATTCCGGAGCAGTCCACGTTACCGATGAGATTGCGTATGACGCGATTGCGGGACTGGACGCGGGAAAGGACAGGGAAACCATCGGCCGGGAGCTCCTTGCCAGATATAAGGAGCAGGGCCTGACAGAGCAGGACGTGGCAGACACCTTTGCGGACATCGACGAGCTGATCCGGGATGGAAAGCTATTTACAGAGGATGTATTCGCAGATAAGGCATTTGATCTTAAAAACCGTTCCAACGTCATCAAGGCGCTCTGTCTTCTGGTGACCCATACATGCAATCTGAACTGCTCCTACTGCTTTGCCTCCCAGGGGAATTTCCATGGTAAGGAAGGTCTGATGAGCTTCGAGACGGGAAAACGTGCACTGGATTTCCTGGTGGAGAATTCCGGATTCCGCAGAAATCTGGAGGTCGACTTTTTTGGCGGTGAGCCGCTGATGAATTTTCAGGTGTGCAAGGATTTGGTGGCATATGCCCGCAGCATCGAAAAAGAGAAAAAGAAAAACTTCCGCTTCACGCTGACCACCAACGGTGTGGGCGTCAATGACGAGGTTATTGAATGGGCTAACAGGGAATGCCACAATGTGGTGCTCTCTCTGGACGGCCGCAAGGAGGTCAATGACCGGTTTCGCGTGGACCGCATGGGGCGGGGGAGCTACGACACCATCGTTCCGAAGTTCCAGAAATTTGCCAAGGCCAGAGGGAATAAGGGCTATTATATGCGCGGCACCTTTACGCACTATAATCCGGACTTTACAAATGATCTGTTCCACATGGCAGATGACCTGGGCTTTACGGAGCTGTCGATGGAGCCGGTCGTCTGTGATCCGTCCAGCCCGAGTGCATTGACCAAGGAGGATCTGCCGATCCTGTTCGAGCAGTATGAAATTCTGGCCAAGGATATGATCCGCAGACAAAGGGAAGGCAAGCCCATTACCTTTTATCATTACATGATTAACCTGGAGCACGGTCCGTGCATCTATAAGCGGATTTCCGGATGCGGATCCGGAACGGAATATATGGCGGTTACTGCGTGGGGAGACCTGTATCCTTGTCACCAGTTTGTCAGCGATCCGGAATATAAGCTGGGGAACATCTGGGACGGTGTAACGAACACAAAGCTTCGCGATGAATTCAAGCTCTGCAACGTATATGCACGGCATGACTGTGATAACTGCTGGGCAAGGCTGTATTGCTCCGGAGGATGCGCTGCCAACGGATATCATGCGACCGGGGATATTCACGGCACCTATGAATACGGATGTCAGATTTTCCGCAAGAGAATTGAGTGTGCCATTATGATAAAGGTCGCCGAGGCGGCTATGCAGGAATAGTTCGCCTGTGTGCTGAACAGGTACGCATGTGTTATGATGTTGGTACGTAAAGTGCTTTTAGGCATTTCGAGCATCTTATCACTGAAGAGGATCAATTCATGAGCTTTGAGAAAATAACCTTTCCGAAGGACAGTGTTTTTCTGGTGACCGGCGGCGCCGGCTTCATCGGGTCGAATGTGGCGGCGGCAATTCTGGAAAAGGGATATACCGTTCGCGTGCTGGACAATCTTTCCACCGGTCATATTGAGAACATTTCACCCTACCTGGAGCATCCAAAGTTTACATTCATTCAGGATGATATCCGAAATCTGGATGTCTGCCGCAAGGCGACGGAGAATGTAGACTATGTGATTCATCTTGCAGCCTGGGGATCGGTACCGCGCAGCATTGAGATGCTGCTGTTCTATGAGGAAGTGAACATTCACGGAACACTCAACATGATGGAGGCTTCCCGGGAAAACGGCGTGAAGAGATTCGCGTATGCCTCAAGCTCCTCCGTATACGGCGACTCCACCGTGCTTCCGAAAAAGGAAGGGCAGGAGGGCAAACCGCTTTCTCCGTATGCATTGACGAAGAAAGTGGATGAGATGTACGGGCAGATGTACAAGGAGATATACGGCCTGAACACCTACGGCATGCGGTTCTTCAATGTCTTCGGA